>JBDIAS010000047.1:0-19889 GCA_039812465.1 Austwickia sp.
ACCACCCCCGAGAAGGAGCCGCCCAGCCGACGGCTCGCGCGGGAGCTGCGCCGTGCCATCGCCACCGGGACCTACGCGCCGGGGGACAAGCTGCCCTCAGAGCGCACCCTGGCGCACACCCACCAAGTGGCCCGCAACACCGCCCGCGAAGCGATCCGGCTCCTGACCGACGAGGGGCTGGTCACCGCCGAGCACGGCCGGGGCGTGTTCGTGCGCGGGAAGAATCGGCTGCTGCGGTTCGGGCAACACCGCTACGCCCGCAGCCTGCGCGAGCAGACCGGGCTGTCCCCCTACCGCGCCGAGGTCGAGGCCCAAGGACGGGTCCCCTTCGTGGACTGCCGCAGCGTCACCCGCGTCACCGCCCCCGAGGAGGTCGCCGAACGCCTGGGCATCGACCCCGCCACCGAGACCGTGGTGCGGCGGGAGAACTGGTACTACGCCGACGACGAGCCGATGCAGGTCGGGATCACCTACTCGCCCTGGTCGATCGTGGAAGGCACCCCGGTCGCCGATTCGGCCGTGACCGGCAAGGGATCCCTGTACGCCCGCTTCGAGGAACGCGGCTACCCGATCACGACCATCCGCGAAGAGATCACCGCCCGCATGCCCACCCCCGAAGAAGTCACCGGCCTTGCCATCCCCGACGGCGTGCCCGTGCTGGACGTGTGGCACACCGGCTACGACGACCAAGACCGCCCCTTCGAGGTCACCCGCTTCGTGATGCGCGCCGACTTCAACGGCCTGGACTACCGAATGAGCGTGGAACCATGACCACCACCAGCCCCCTGACCCTGATCCGACCCCGCCGCGAGGACGACCTAGAAGCCCTGGCCGCCGTCCTGGTCCACGTCCACGCCGCGGACGGCTACCCCGTCGAAGGCGTCGCCGACCCCCACGCCTGGCTCCACCTGGACCGGCTGCTCGGCGCCTGGACCGCCGAACTCGACGGCCAACCCGTCGGCCACGTGGCACTGACCGAGCCCGGGCCTGGCGACGACGCCGCCCACATCTGGCACGAACACACCGGCACGCCCCTGCACGACCTCGCAGTCCTCGGCCGCCTGTTCGTCGACCCCCACGCCCGAGGCCACGGCCTTGGACTCCATCTCACCCACACCGCCACCCAGGCCGCACGCGAGGCCGGCCGCCGCGCCGTCCTGGACGTCATGACCAAAGACCACGACGCCATCCGCCTCTACGAAACCCTCGGCTGGACGCACTTCGCCGACATCGACCACGTCCACTCTGGCGGACGCGTGCAACCAGCCCGGGCCTACGTCAGCGCCCTGTGAGGAATTTCCTTACTGGTTCAAGAGCGCCCGCTGCGCGGGCGCAGGCGGCGGGGCCCCGCGCTCCGACCTCCGGCGCTAGCGCGCCTCGGCCTACGCGCACCCCACCGCGCCTGAGGGCACGACGGCATCACCGGCGACCTCCGCTCGACGCAGAACCGGAACAGCGCCCGACAGGCGCGCTGCTTGCGACACTTGCGACATGTCGCCGCGACTCGTCACCAGGCTCTACTACCTTGCTGGCGTCACTCACCTGCTCATCGGCCTAGGCTGGCTCCTCTTCCTAGCGCCGAGATGGACCGCCCCAATCTGGACCGCCCGCGCAATCGGAATCCTTGCCCTACTCACTGGGGCCATGTGCCTCGTCATGGCCTTCGGCAGGTCGCGGCAAGCCAGAACCAAGGAGCAAGCCCCGCGCTGAGCGACCCGCGTGCGCCTCAACTTCTGAGCGCCTCAAGGAGCTCCCCGTACAGATGCTCGCCCGACAACGGCGCATTGTTCGAGACATCCTGCCCCTCAGCGTGTTGCTTGCATTGCGTGGGACTCATGGGCCTCGTCACTCACCAATCCTGGGGTCTGTTCCTCACCCTTCTCGGACTGGATGGGCCGCCAGCGGACGTGGCTCTACTTGCAGCGTGACTCAAGGCCGCCGACGACCCGCCGCTGAGCATCCGCACGGCTACGGACCACGTACAAGGGCGCTCCTTCGTCGCGTCGCTCCGCGATGGCTACGCCACCCTTGACCCGGCCACTCCGCCGCGCTCTCCTGCTCCGCTATGGGTCGGCGGCTCATCCTGGCCCGGCCCAATCCTGCTAACAGATTGCTAACCGCCGCCCGACGCGAGCAGGCGACAAAGGCCACCGACAGAGCTGCGACCAGCACAGATAGCAGCGCAACGGACCCTCCGGACCCGCCGAGTATGCCTTTTAATCCGAAGCGCGCGGGTTCGAGCCCCGCAGGGCCCACCACGGCCACACGCGTCGCCCAGGGTCATGCGCGTCGCCCAGGGTCATGCGCGTCGCCCAGAGTCATGCGCGTCGCCCGCAGGACAGCGCTCAGTACGCTCCCTCGATCTCCACGTTCACCTTTGGCCCGAAACTCGGCGGCTCCCTCGGCTGACATCACAGGAGGGTGACCCACCTCAGGGTGGGACAGCACACCCGTACGAAGTGAGTCCTCCCGCAACACCTCACAGGCCCAAGAGGTCCCACCCGATGTCAGCCCGATATTTAATACCAGTCGCCTCTTCTAAAATGGCCTCACGCAGGGTAGCCTTGCCTTAGCAGAGCCGTACGGTCACCTCAGGACCCCTCGCGGCAAAGCGCCAGCGCCTCGAAGGAGGCTGACATGTCCAACACGCACAGCATCGACACCTACAGCCGCGACGCCGCCCGCGCCCAGCGGGTCGATCCAGGAATGGACGAGATCTCAGCGACCGCAGACTGGGCCCTCGCCACCAAGGATCAGCACCGGGGGGCGTTCTTCCGGCTCAACCGGCCCTTCGTCGAGGCGACCGATCCCGCCGTCGTCAAGGCGTTCCTGTCAGCGCTGAAGGAGGTGGGCCTCGCCTGCCACCAGCACGGGCGGAAGTACGTCCGGGCCGCGCTGGGCAAGCGGCTGGACGCCATCGGCCTTCGGCTCTACCCTGCGGAGTTCGACAAGTTCGTCGACGAGATCTCGCGCGCCGAGTGGGTCGGCGCCCGAACGAGCGAGAAGGTCCAGCCCGAGTAACCTCACGGCGCTACACCATGTCTGACCTGGGATGACGTACTACCAACCGGCGCACCATCCACCGGCGTACCATCCACCGCGTGGGTCACGCACCCCCCTCCCGCGTGAGCCACGCGCTCCCCACGGCGTGAGCCCCTGACGGTCCATCTGTGACCGACAGGGGCTCACGCTCACGTGCTGCCGCGCTTCCGTGCCGCCCGTACCTCCGTGCCGCCGGGCCGCGCCGACCCTCGCGGGCAGCCGACCCCTCGCCGGCACCAGCCGACCCCTCGCAGGCAGCCGACCCCTCGCCGCCACCATCCAACCCTCGCGGGCATCCAGCGGCCCGCCCCGCGGTGTCCGACCGTTCATCTTGTGAAGCTTCTGTGCGGCGCTCTCCCCCCGAATGGGCGGGGTGGCGTGCGCTGTTGCCGCTCAGCGGCGTGCTCGCCCTGCCGATGGGACACCGGAACCCCATCGGACGGCAGGAGTAGGCCCCGTGCCTCAGCGAGCGATCCAGCGCCAGACACGCGCGCCGATCGCCCGTTCCCTTTTGCCCACGCGCTGGATGTTCGTCTCCCACATCGCGTGGGCGCTCGCCGCGGGGTTTGTCGGGTTCCTCACCCTCAGCGACAGGTCCTCGCTGTCGTTGCTGTGGATCGTCCACGGCGTCATGTTCATCGACCTCGCGATGGCCATGGACGACGACCCGCGGCGCAACCGCACCACCGTCATCGCCACCAGCGTCGCCACGTTCACGGCGTTCGTCGTCGGAGGTCTGCTCGCCGGCGCCGCGCTGCCGGAGCTGCTCTGGTACGGGGCCACCAACCTCCTCGTCGCCTGGACCGCCATCGCGTTCTATCGGTTCCGAGGCATCGGCCAGTCCTGGGTGCCGCGCGACGCGCGCGAAACACTCTGGCAGACGCTGTCCCTCTTCGCCGCGGCCTTCGTGGGGCTCGTGGTGGGCGCCTTCCCCGGCACCGGTCTGCACCCCGGGATGGACTGGCAGGAGGCCATCTGGGCGGGCGCCCGCGGGTACGCGATCATCACCATCGCCGTCAACTGCGTCACGCCCCTCTACTTCAGCAATGCCGATCGGCTGCCCTCGCGCCGACGTGCGGTGAAGGTGGCGATTGCCCTCCCGCTGGCGGCCGCCTGCCTGGTCCTGCCGCCCCTCCTCGAGGAACCGCTCCTCTCGTGGCTGTACGTGATCCCCGCGCTGTGGAGTTCCCTGGTCATGACGCGCCGGAGCACCGCGGTCTACACGCTCATCTACAGCGTGGCGGGCACCTTCGCCCCGTACGTAGCCCTCCCCCTGCCCCCGCTCGGCGGCCTGGTGCTCCCCCAGGCCATGGTCGACGGCACGTTCGCGTTCGCGACCCACCTGGCCATGCTGATCATCGCACTGCGCAACGAGAACAACCGCCTCCAGCGCGAGGTGGAGGATCTGGCCGACGCCGACCGCGCGCAGAGCGAGCTGCTGACGTCCGTGATCCAGTCGATGACCGACGGCATGATCCTCACCGACCGCAGCGGGCGGGTCAGCATGACCAACCGCGCCGCGGAGTCGCTCGCCGTTGAAGGCATCCCGGACCAGCTGGACGTCGAGTGGGCGACGGCCTTCGAGATGGATCACGACGACGCGCGCGCCATGGACACGACGCAGTTCGGCCCGCACGCGGTCGGCCTGCACTCGCTCGACCTGCAGGCGGTCGACCTGCAGGCGCAGGACGTGGCGCGCGTCATTCGCGAAGTCCTGCTGAAGGCCCTCCTGCAGCCGGAGCCGGACCGCGTGCGGCAGGTCGAGCTGCTCCTGCCCCTCGAGACCGACACGAAGCGCCTCGCGATCTTCAGCAAGGATCTGCCGGCGGGACCGGAGCGCCTCACCCTGATCATGTTCAAGGACGTCACCCAGGCCCGGCTCCGGCAGCAGGAGCTGGAGTCGTTCGCGGGCACCGTCGCCCACGACCTCAAGGGCCCGCTCACGGCCCTCACCGGGTGGATGGAGACCGCCAGCGACGAGATCGCCGACGATGACCCGGTCGCCGGCCGCATGGCGCTGAGCCGCGCCCACGACGCGGTCACGCGGATGCAGAATCTCATCGACGATTACCTCGCCTACGCGGTCAGCCGGGGCGGTGTCCTGGAGCTGGTCGACGTCGCGCTCGTGGACGTGGTCCGGGAGATCACTACCTTGTACGCCCACGCGGAGGACGGTCCGACGTTCGAGCTGGACGTTCCCCACGTGCTGCGCGCCGACGCGTCGCTGACCCGTCAGCTCATGGCCAACATCATCGGCAACGGCATCAAGTACAGCCGCCAGGGCGAACGCCCCTTCATCAGGGTCCGCAGCGTCGACGACCAGCCGGGATGGGCGGAGGTCCAGGTCGCCGACCGGGGCCGCGGTCTGCAGCCGGGCGACGAGGAGCGCGTCTTCGGGCGCCTCAACCGCAGCGAGAAGGACGCGGCGTCCGTGCACGGGATCGGCCTCGGGCTCGCCCTGTGCCACGCGATCGTCACCCGCCACGGCGGCACCATTCACGCCGAGAACAACGAATGGGGCGGCGCGACCTTCCGCTTCACGCTCCCCGCCGTCGAGTTGGCCGGCCGATGACCGTTCCCGCCCCCTGGACGTCGTGGCCCCTCAAGTCCATCGCCCTGTGCTTCGCCGCGCTCGGCACCGTCGTGGTGAGCATCGCGACCTACGACCTGAGCACGAGTCTCCCGACCACCTGGGCGGGACCGGTGGCCTACGCGGGGATCACCACCATCGCCTGGGTCGACGGCCGCTGGCGTCCCCGGCGGGCCGCGCTCATCGCGATCGCGTCGAGCCTCGCGACCGGGGCGGTCGGCGCGCTCTTCGGGATGGGGGTGCTGCACGCGGCGTGGATCGGACTCCTCAACGTGCTGCTCATCACCGCCGTCCAATGGATCTACCGCCGGGTCTCGAGCACGAACGAGTGGTTTCCCGACGGACCGGCGCACGTCGTGCTCCTGCTTGTCCTGTGCCTCGTCGCCACGGCGCTCGTGGTGGGCCTCGGCGCCGTGCCCTACTGGTGGCTCGGTGACGGCGCATCGCCGCAGCTCACCGTCGGGTGGCTCATCCGGCAGACGACCCACCTGCTGTTCGGCCTGCTGACGGTCTTCTCCCTGTGGTTCCCGCCCCGACCGTCCTACACCGAGCTGGAGTACCAGAGCTTCCTGCCCCTGTTCCTGCCCTTCGGCGTGGCCTGTCAGCTGGTCCCGTTCTTCCTGCCCGGCTATCCGACGCACTGGATGGTCTTCATCCCGGCCGTGCTGATCGGCCTCACCCTCACCCCGCGCTTCGTCCCGCTCGTCGCCATCTTCATGTCGGCCCTGCCGATGCTGTTCCGGGACTCCCCCTTGTGGTCGGTGTCCCCGGGCCGCTTCCTCTCGCCCACCTCGATCATGGAGTGCCTCTTCAGCATCTCCATCTGCCTGTCGTTCGTCCTGGTGTCGTTCCGCGAGCGGCGAGCCCGGCTCACGACCCGGGCGCGCGAGGCCGGAGAGAAGGAGGCGGCGCAGGCCGAGCTGCTCGCGTCCGTGGTCCAGACCATGACCGACGGGATCCTGTTGACCGACGCGCAGGGACGCGTCGTGGTGTCCAACCCGGCCGCCCGGTCCATGCTCGGCACGCCCGGAGACCCCGCGTCCGCAGAGCACGACAGCGCGCAGGAGTGGGCCACGCGCTACGGCGTACGGGCGCCCTCGGGCGACGCGCTGTCGGCCGAGGATCGCCGCCGACTGCTGAACCCTCCCCCGGAGGGCCACGTCCAGATGACCGTCGCGGTGCCCGCCGACGACGAGGGGCAGCGCCGCTATTTCGACGTCGTGGCGCGTCGGCTCGTGCACCGCCACGACCGGCTCAACCTCGTGCTGCTCTCGGACGTCACCGCCACCCACGCCCGCAGCCTGGAGCTGGAATCGTTCGCCGGGACCGTGGCCCACGACCTGAAGAACCCGCTGTCGGCCGTCGCCCTGTGGATGGACACGGCTCAGGCGGAGCTGACCGGCGACCCGCAGCAGGGCATGCACGCCCTGGAGCAGGCCCACGAGTCGAGCCGGCGCATGGGCGCCATGATCGACGCATACCTGGCCTACACCGTCACCCGGGAGGGCGTGCTGCGCCCCGAGGCCGTGGACCTCGCCGCCGCCATCCAGGACGTGCTGCACTCCGAGATCCGCCCCGTCGGCGACCTCGCGCCGCGGGTCGAGCTGCACGTCGACGGCGTCGTGCAGGCGGATCGGACCCTGCTCGTCTCGCTCCTGACCAACCTGGTCGGCAACGCGGTGAAGTACGCCCGCCCGGGGGAAGGCGCCCACATCGTCATCCGTACGGCCTCTGACGCGGAACCGGGCTGGCTGCGCGTCTCCGTCGAGGACGACGGGCTCGGGTTCACCGCCGAGGAGGCCGAGACGATCTTCCGGCCGTTCGCCCGGACCGCGGCGGGCACGGCGCACGGGCAGGGAATCGGCCTCGGCCTGGCCCTGTGCCACGCCATCGTCACCCGCCACGGCGGGCGCATCGCGGCCTCCCCCAACGACCGCGGCGGGGCCACCTTCGAGTTCACGCTGCCACGCGCCGATGCCCTCGTGGGTTGAGCCACCACGGGCATGCGAGCCGATGCACCCCAGACGGGATATCTCGGGCGTTTCGCTTGCGACGGCTGGGGTCGCCCTCAGCGCGACCGGCGGGCGGTCGATGGGGCCATGAGCGGCTGAAGCACCGGAAGGAGGATGTGCGGTGCAGGGATTGACGTCGACGACGAGTCGGCATCCACGCGCGGCGATCGCGCGTCCCCTCCTCACGCCGCGCTGGATGTACGTCTCCCACGTGTTCTGGGCCGTCCTGGCCGGGTGGGGCGGTCATGCGCTGATCAATCCAGCCACCGGCCTGTCCCAGCTCTGGATGGCCCACTCCGCGGCGTTCGTGGCCCTCGCGGTCTCCACGTCGTACCCTTCCGGCCGGCCGGCCCCCCGCCTCCCCCTCGTCGTCGCGATCACCTACGTCGGCTACGTGGGCGGCGGCCTGCTGTACGGGGTCGCGGTGCCCCAGCTGCTCTACACGGGCGCCGTCAACCTGGTCGTCGGGGCCGGCGCCGTGTGGTTCTACCGCCTGCGCGGCATCGCGCGCTCGTGGGTGCCCCGCGACGCGCGCGAGACCCTGTGGCTGTTGGTCACGCTGGGGGCCGCTACCACGGTCGGGGCCCTGCTGGGCGCCTTCCCGGCGAGCGGCCTGCATCCCGGCGCCGACCCGCAGCACGTGATCTGGGCCGCCGCGCGATCCTTCGGCGGGATCACCGTGACCGCCTACTGCCTGCTGCCGCTCTACTTCAGCGACTCCGACGGGCTCGGCCGCGGCGTGTCGGTGCGCACCGCGCTCGCGGCGCTGCCCCTCGCGATCGCCTGCCTCGCGATCCCGCTCGCCCTCCCGGGTGTCCCGCTGTCGTGGCTCTACGTCCTGCCGCCGGTGTGGGCGGCGCTGGTGATGCCGCGACGCGGCACGGCGCTCTACACGCTGTTCTTCGGGGTGTTCGCCTCCTTCATTCCGTACGCGTCCTATCCGCAGCACTACCTCGGCGGCCTCTTCACGCCCGAGGCGATCGTCGACGCGACCTTCGCCTTCGTGAGCTACCTGGCGATGCTGATCATCTCCCTGCGCGCCGAGAACCTGCGGCTCCAGCGGTCCGCCACGGCGCTCGCCGACACCGACCGCTCCCAGCAGGAGCTCTTCAGCTCCGTCATCCAGTCGATGGCGGACGGCATGATCGTGACCGACCGGACCGGCCGGGTCACCATGACCAACCTCGCCGCCGACGCCATGGCCACGGTCGCCATCCCGGACCGCCTCGACATGACGTGGGTCGACGCCTTCAACCTTCAGGCGGCGGCCGCGGACCGGGCGGCCCGCGGCGTGCTGCTGCGCTCCCTGCTGCAGCCGGAGGCCGGAATCACGCGGCAGGTCGAGATCCTCCTGCCCCGGGCGGACGGGACCCTGCGGCTGGCCGTCTCGAGCACCGACCTGCCCGCGGGACCCGAGCGGCTCACGCTCCTGCTGTTCCGGGACATCACGTTGGCCCGTCGGCGCCAGGAGGAGCTCGAGTCGTTCGCGGGCACGGTCGCGCACGACCTCAAGGGCCCGCTGACGGCCCTGTTCGGCTGGATGGAGGCGGCTGGCGACGAGCTGGCCGACCACGACCCCGTGTCCGGCCGCGCCGCCCCTCGAGCGGGCCCACGACGCGGTGGAGCGGATGCGATCGCTGATCGACGACTACCTCGCCCACGCGGTCAGCCACGGGGGGGAGCTGCGCATCACGGACGTCGACCTCGCCCGCGTGGTCCAGGACATCGTCTCCGTCTATTCCCGGACCCACGACGGCCCGATCTTCGAGGTGGACGTCCCGCACGTCCTACGCGCGGACGCGTCGCTGACGCGCCAGCTCATGGCCAACCTCATCGGCAACAGCGTCAAGTACGCCAAGGAGGGCGAGCGGGCGCACATCGCCGTGCGCAGCCGCGACGACGCCCCGGGCTGGGCAGAGGTGCAGGTGGCCGACCGGGGCCGCGGCCTGGCGCCCGGCGAGGAGGAACGGGTCTTCGACCGGTGGAGCCGCAGCGCCAAGGACGCCGGGGCCGTGCAGGGGATCGGCCTCGGCCTCGCCCTGTGTCACGCCATCGTCACGCGCCACGGCGGCACCATCTCGGCCCGGAACAACGAATGGGGAGGCGCGACCTTCCGCTTCACGCTTCCCGCGACAGGAGAGTCGTCATGAGCCGTCCCCGGGTGACCAAGGCGGGCGTGATGTGGGCGGTCTTCCCCCCGGCCGCGGTCGCCGCGACCGCCCTGAGCATGTCCATGTACGACCGGGCGACCCACCTGCCCACCGACTGGATCGCCTCGTCGGCCTACGCGGGCGTCTTCATGCTGGCCTGGCACCAGGGCGCCTTCCGGTGGCGCCGGGCCGCCCTCATCGCGGCCATCTGCGTGGTCGGCGGCGTCGCCGTGGGCCTGCCGTTGGGCTTCGGAGCGCTCGAGAGCCTCCGGATCCTCTTGATCCCGATCGCCATCCAGCTGCTGATCATGGGGCGCTACCGCGCGCGCTCGACCAGGGGCGAGTGGTTCCCGGAGAGCCCGGTGCGGGTGCTCGACCTCGCCGCGCTCCAGTCGCTCGCCGCGTGCCTCATGGTCCTGGCCGGCGGTGTGCCGTACCTGTGGTGGAGCGCCGACGCGACCCTGAGCGACACGATCCTGTGGTGCATCCGCATGTCCGGGAACCTGATCTTCGCCGCCTTCGTGGCGTTCTCCGCGCTGATGCCCCCGAACCCGACCCACTCGCGACACGAATACCAGCGCTACCTCCCGCTGATCGTCCCCCTCTGCGCGTTCTGCCTGGTCATCCCCTTCCTGCTGCCCCCCTACCCGCTGGACTGGGTGGTGCTCGTCCCGGCCGTCGCGATCGGCGTCACCATGACCCCACGCACCGTCGGCCTCGCGGCGGTCGCGGCGGCGACCGTGCCCGGCGTCTTCCGCGACTCCCCGCACTGGAGCATCCAGCAGGGACACCTGGTCCACCCGTTCTCGGTCATGGAGATGCTGCTGATCAGCACGCTGCTCCTCAGCTTCATCCTCGTCACGTTCCGGGAGCGCCGGGCGCGCCTCGTGGAGGAGACCCGCGCCGCCGCTGCCCAAGCGGCCGCGCAGACCGAGCTGCTGCGCTCCGTAGTGCAGACGATGTCGGACGGCGTGCTGCTGACCGACGCGACGGGGCGCATCGTCCTCGCCAACCCGGCCGCCCGCACCATGCTGGGGCGACCGAGCACCCGATCGACCGGGGCCGGCTGGGCCTCCTCGTTCGATCTCCGCGCCGCCAGCGGCACCGCGCTGACGCCGGAGCAGATCCGCGAGCTCATGTCGCCGCCCACCGACGATCACGCCCGCATGACCGTCACGGTGCCCTCCGCGGAGGGGGACGAGGCCCGGTTCTTCGCGCTCACGGCGCGGGGCCTGAGCCACCGTCAGGACCGGCTCAATCTCGTGCTCATCTCCGACGTCACCACGGAGTTCTCCCGGAGCCGCGAGCTCGAATCGTTCGCCGCGACCGTGGCCCACGACCTGAAGAATCCCCTGGCCTCGCTGACCACGTGGATGGACCTGGCCGACGCCGAGCTGGACGACGACCTCGAGGCCGGCCAGCACGCCCTGGCGCAGGCCCACGAGTCCAGCCGCCGGATGAGCACGATGATCGACGAATACCTCAACTACACGGTCACCCGGGAGGGGATCCTGCGCCCCAGCACGGTGGACCTGGCAGACACGCTGGCCGAGATCGCGGCCGCCTACGGCCAGGGCGAGGGCGCGCCGACCAACGACGTGCAGGTCGAGGACGTGGTGCAGGCGGACCGCGCGCTGCTCAGCCAGCTGTTGGGCAACCTCATCGGCAACGCCGTCAAGTACGCCCGCCCCGGCGAACCCGCCCACGTCCAGGTCCGCGCCGTGGCCGACACCGAGTCCGGCTGGGTGCGCGTCCACGTGAAGGACCGTGGCGTGGGACTGCAGCCCGGCGACGCGGAGACGATCTTCCAGCCGTTCGTCCGCTCCGCCACCGGCGCCGCCCGCGGCCAGGGCATCGGCCTCGGCCTCGCGCTCTGTCACGCGATCGTCACCCGGCACGGCGGGACGATCAGCGCCGAGGGCAACGAGTGGGGCGGGGCGACGATCAGCTTCACCCTGCCGCGGGCGGGCGCCTTCGTCAGCTGACGGCGGCTACAGCCGCTGCCACGCCGGCTTGTTCTGGAACGTCTCCGCGTAGTACTCGCCGAACTGCAGCTGGGAGGCGGCCTCGCGGTCGACGATGACCGTCGCGTGCCCGTGCCACTGCAGCGCGCTCGCCGGGCACATCGCGCTGATGGGCCCCTCGACCAGCCGCTGGACGGCCGCCGCCTTGGCCGGCCCCGTGGCGATCAGCACCAGATGCCGGGCCTCCATGATCGTGCCGATCCCCTGGGTCAGGCAGTGGATCGGCACCGAGGCCAGGTCGCCGCCGAAGAAGCGCGCGTTGTCTGCGCGGGTCTGCGAGGTCAGCGTCTTGATCCGGGTGCGCGACCCCAGCGACGAGCCGGGCTCGTTGAACGCCACGTGGCCGTCCGTACCGATCCCCAGGAGCTGCAGGTCCACCCCGCCCGCGTCGCGGATCGCCCCCTCGAAGTCCGCGCACACCCCCGGCAGGTCCTCCGCCAGCCCGTCCAGCCCGAGCACCAGCTCCGTGCGCAGGTCGGTCCGCTCGACCAGCTCCCGCTCGATGACGGTCCGGTACCGCTCGGGGTGCTCCGGCGGCAGCCCCACGTACTCATCCAGCATGAACGCGCGGCACCGCGCCAGCGAGAGCCGCCCGGCGGCGACCCGCCGCCCCAGCTCCTCGTAGACCACCAGCGGACTCGACCCGGTGGCGAGCCCCAGCACGGCGTCGGGCTTGCGGCGGACCAGCTCCTCGATGGCGTCGGTCGCGAGTGTCCCGATGTGGGCCGCGTCCTGGGCGATGACGACTTCCATGGTCTTCCTTCCGATCGGTGGTTCGATCGTTCCGATCGACGTGTACGGGTGGCCCGTGAGGACTCTGCCGCGCAGTGACGGTGGTACGCGTGCCACCGTACTTGCACATGCTCGCCGGCCCGCGGAGCCCCACCGCAGCGCGTAGCATCGCGGCCGGGAGACGCGCCCGTGCGCGCCCCGGCGAGGAGTTCCCATGACCGAACGGTCAGCAGCCACTCGTACCGAGCAGACGATGACCGAGCAGACGATCACCGAACAGACGATCGCGGCCGGCGCGGTCGTGACCCCCGAGAGCGTCCACTCCCCCGGCTGGGTGCGCGTGCGCGAGGGGCGCATCGCGGCGGTGGGCGCCGGCGCGCCCCCGCCCGACGCCGCGGCCCCCGACACCCCGGCCGCAGCCCCCGACGCCCTCGACCTCGGGCCCGCGATCCTGGCCCCGGGGTTCGTCGACATGCACGCCCACGGCGGCGGGGGCGTGTCGTTCGCGGACGGCCCGGACGCCGCCCGCGCCGTGCTCGCCACGCACCTCGCACACGGCACGACGTCGATGGTGGCGAGCCTGACCACGGACACGATCGCCCACCTCACGGGCCAGGTCGCGGCGCTGGCACCCCTGGTGGCCGCGGGCGAGCTGGTCGGCACGCACCTGGAGGGGCCGTGGCTGGCCGGCGCCCACTGCGGCGCTCACGACCCGCACCTGCTGGTCGACCCGACGCCGCAGGACGTCGACGCGTTGCTGGCGGCCGGCGAGGGGACCGTGGCGATGGTCACCCTCGCCACCGAGCGCGCGGGCGGCCTGGCCGCGGTGCGGCAGCTGGCGGCCGAGCGGGTCCTGGTGGCGGTGGGGCACAGCGACGCGACGTACGCGGAGGCGCACGCCGCGATCGACGCGGGCGTACGGGTGGCCACGCACCTGTTCAACTCGGAGCGGGCCATCCACCAGCGCGAGCCCGGGCTGATCCTCGCGCTGCTGGAGCGCGAGGAGACGTTCATCGAGCTGATCGCCGACGGGGTGCACGTGCACCCGGCGATCCTGCGGCACGCCGCCGGCGCCAAGCCCGGTCGGCACGCCCTGATCAGCGACGCGATGGCCGCGGCCGGGAGCGGCGACGGGTCCTACCGGTTGGGGCCGCTCACCGTCGAGGTCCGCGACGGGGTCGCCCGGCTGATCTCCGGCGGCGCGATCGCCGGGTCGACGCTCACCCTCGACCGGGCGGTCCGCGTCGCGGTGTCGAGCGTCGGGCTGGACCTGGTCGACGCCGTGCGCGCCGCGGCTACCACCCCGGCCGACATCCTGGGCCGCCCCGACCTGGGCCGGATCGCCCCGGGCGTTCGGGCGGACCTGGTGGCGCTGGACGCCGACCTGCAGGTCCTCTCGGTGATGCGCCAGGGCCGCTGGGTGGTGGGCTGAGCGCCGCCATCCATCGAACGGTTTCGGCGAGCGGCGTCGGGCGAGCGGCGTCAGTCCACCAGCTCGGACTCCGGCGCCCCCGTCGGGTCCTGCACCGGCTCGCCGGTCAGCTCCGTGCCGCCCAGCGGGTTGGCGATCCAGCTCGTCATCTCCCAGCCGGAGGAGGGCGCGCCCTCCAGGACGACCATGCCGGTGTTGTGCAGCCAGTGCTCGGCCGCGTAGTCCGCGGCGACGTTGGTGGCCCGCGCCGCCGCGTAGGCGCGGATGATCGCCCCGTGGCTGATCATCGCGACGTCGCGCAGCCCGGAGGCGTACGCCTCGCGCACGACCTCCTCGAACCGCGCGACCACGTCGTGGCCGTTCTCAGCGCCGCCCACCCGCACGTCGGGCCGCTCGGGCCAGCCGAAGACGCCCTCGATGTACTCCTTCAGAGCCTCCTCGTCGGTGCGCATCTCCAACGCGCCGGCGGCGATCTCCCGGATCCCGGGGCGGACGATCGGGGCCAGACCGCGGCTCCGGGCCAACGGCACCGCGGTCTGCTGCGTACGGACGAGCGTGGACACGAACAGGGCGTCGATCGGCTGGCGCGCCAGCGCGTCCGGCACCGCGTCGGCCTGGAGCCGGCCCAGGTCGGTGAGATCGGCGCCGGGCGCGGCCGTGTCGAGGGCGTGGATGACGTTGGACGTGGTCTGACCGTGACGGATCAGCAGGAGACGCATGGGGGCATCATCGCCCACCCGGGTGACCGCCGAGCACACCGGGCGAGCAGGTCTTCGCCGGGCCTACCGTGACTGCATGGCCGCACCCGACACCGCTCCCGATCCGGCTCCCGATCCGGCTCCCGATCCGGCGACGACGCGCCCCGCCGCACTCCAGCCGATCGACGCGCTGCGCCGGATCGCGTTCCTGCTGGAGAGATCCGGGGCCGAGCGGCACCGGGTGGGCGCGTTTCGCAGCGCGGCCGCCACGGTCGTGCGGCTGGGTCGGGAGGAGCTCGTAGGGAGGGCCGCGGCGGGGACGTTGACCGACCTGCCCGGGATCGGGCCCAAGACCGGCGCGGTGATCGAGGAAGCGCTGACCGGTGAGGTGCCCGCTTACCTCGCGGACCTGGAGGCGCAGGTGGCGCCGCTGGCCCCCGGCGGGGAGGAGCTGCTGGCGGCGCTGCGGGGCGACCTGCACTGCCACTCGGACTGGTCCGACGGCGGGTCCGGCATCGAGGAGATGGTGGCGAGCTGCCTGGAGCTGGGGCGGGAGTACCAGGCCCTGACCGACCACTCCCCCCGGCTGCGGGTGGCCCGCGGGCTGACCGCGGAGCGGTTGGGCGAGCAGATCGCGGTCGTCGAGGCGGTGAACGCGCACCTGTCGGAGCTGTCGGAGCTGTCGGGCGCGTCCGGCGGGTCGGGTGGCTCGAGCGGTGGTGGCGCCGGGTTCCGGCTCCTGACCGGGATCGAGGTGGACATCCTGGACGACGGCAGCCTCGACCAGCGCGACGACCTGCTCGCCCGCGTGGACATGGTGGTCGCCTCCGTGCACAGCAACCTGCGCATGGAGTCCTCGGCGATGACCCGGCGGATGCTCGCGGCGGTGCGGCACCCGGACACCTGCGTGCTGGGGCACTGCACGGGGCGCATGGTGGCCCCCCGGGTGCACGCGTCCCGTCCCGGCCGGTCGGGAGGGTCGGGCGGGTCGGGCCGATCGGGCAGGCAGGAGCGGCGAGCGCCGAGCCAGTTCGACGCCGAGGCGGTGTTCAGCGAGTGCGCCGAGCAGGGCGTCGCCGTCGAGATCAACTGCCGCCCCGAGCGGCTCGACCCGCCGACCGAGCTGATGGAGCTGGCCCTGGAGCTGGGGTGCCTGTTCGCGATCAACACGGACGCGCACGCGCCGGGGCAGCTGGACTGGCTGGCCTACGGCACCTCCCGCGCCCAGCAGGTGGGCATCCCGCCCGAGCGGATCGTGAACACCTGGCCTCTGCCCGACCTGCTCGCCTGGGCCCGGCCCGACGCCTGACCGCCGCTCCACCGCGAGGTGGGCCTCCCGTCAGCTGCGGACGGTGGTGCCCGACGTCATCCCGGTGATGAGCGCCGCCTTGTTCACCCCCCCAGGGTTCCCGCCCGCGAACCCGCCGGGCGTGTAGTAGAGGCTGTCCACGACCGACGTGCGGTAGACCATGGTCCTGGTCGGGTGATACAGCGGCACCATCGGCGACTGCTCGGCGATGATCCGGAGCATCCGGGCGATGACCTCGCGCCGCTGCGATTCGTCGCCGGTCACCTTCTGTTGGTCGAGGAGTGCGTTGTACGTCGGGTCGTTGAACCCGTGCACCTTGGTGAAGGACTTGCTCTTGGGGCGGCGCCCGTCGAAGAAGCCCAGAACGAACGTCGGGTCCGAATGCAGGCCGCCGAAACCCATGACCGCGGCCTGATAGCCGCCCGCTGCGGCCCTCGTCTGCAGAGCGGGGAACTCCAGCGCCTGAATCTGCAGGGTGATGCCGATCTCGGACAGCTGCGAGGCGAGGAGCTCGCCCGCCCGCGCGGTGTTCCCGGCCACCAGGGTGGGCACGGTGAGCGTCCGGCCCGCCATCAGTCGCCGGGCCTCGTCGACGTCGCGCGGCGCGACCGACGACTGATCGGTGTAGAAGGGGTTCGCCGGGGGGAGGAAACCGGGGTTGCCGACCTCCCCCCTCCCGCCGAGCAACCGGTCCACGAGAGCCCGGCGGTCGACGGCCCGGGCGATCGCCTGACGGATCGTCGCGTCGCGGAAGGGGTCCTGCTCCAGGTTGAGGAACAGGGCTGTGGCGGTGGCGCCCCCCGCCTCGGCGATCGCGTACGTCCCGGAGTCCTGCCGGAACGTCTCGAGCACGTCGGCTGACGCGTTGGCGTCCACGCTGGCCACGTCCAGTTGATCGGCGCGCAACGCCACGAGCTCGTCGCTGACCGGCACGAAGTCGACCTGCTCCACGTACGGCTTCCCCAGGAAGTAGCCGTCACGGGCGACGAAGCGGAACGATCCCTTGCCGATATCGCTGGACTCGAGCCGGTACGCCCCGCTGCCGACCAGGGCCGCCTCGTCCTGCTTCGTGGTCGGGTCACCGACCGACTCCCAGATGTGCTGCGGCACGATCGGCATCGCGCCGAGCACATTGCGGGCGAAGTTGGCGTACGGCTGGGTCCGAAACACCAGCTCCCGATCTCCTCTGACCTCCACGTCCTCGATGACCTGGGTATCGACGGACCAGGCGAGAGGGTGCTCCTTCGTGTAGCGAGCGGTGAAGGCGACATCCGCGGCGGTCACCGGCTTGCCGTCGCTCCAGGTCAGGCCCTCGCGGAGGCTCACCCGGCAGGTGGTCAGGTCGGCGCCGGGTTCGACCGACTCGGCCATCCAGGGCTGAAGGCCGCGTTCGTCGGCCCAGGCCAGGGTGTCAAACAGCATGCTCATGGGCTGATAGCCGCCGTGCGTCATCCCGTACGGGCTGGGGTACCCGGCGTTCGTCGCCCCCGCGAGCCGCATCACGCGGCGGGCGACGGGCGACGGCGAGCCGCCGGGAGAGGCGCCGGCAGAGCAGGCGGCCACCGCGAGGCCCGCCCCGGCCAGGCCCGCGAGCGCCAGGAGGGAGCGCCGCGTGATGCCAGCCGCCGCGTGCTGGCCCGTCACGGATAGCTGGGTCGTCACCGATGGCTGGGTCGTCACCGATGGACGGGTCGCCCAGGGGTTCATCGGGTGGCCTCGGGACGGCGCGCGGCGAGCAGGGAGCCAGGCTCAGCGCCCGCTTCGTCGATCAGGTGGATCTCCGTGAAGCCGGCCTCCGCGAGCAGGTCGACGGCCAGCGCGAGAGTGAGCGCAGGAGCACCGTCGGGGTGCAGCAGGTGCTTCAGGCTGAACATGGCCTCCTCCAACGGATCGCGCCAATAGAAGGCCCGGATGAGCAGCCAGCCACCCGGCCGGAGCGCGTCGCGGATGTTGCGTACGACCCGCAGGGATTCCTCATGGGCGTAACCGCAGAGCACCATGAAGAGGAAAGCGAGATCGAAGTCCTTCCCCAGCCCGCCCTCCAGGAGGTCCGCCTCGCGCGTGCTCACGCGGTCGCCGACTCCGGCCGCCTCGATCGTCGCCGCGGCCACCTCCAGCGCGCAGGGGCGGTCCGCCACTACCGCGGTCCAGCCGGGGAGCGTTGAGACGAGGTCGACGGAGTAGACCCCGTGGCCGCCCCCGGCGTCGAGCAGCCTCCCGCGGCCCCCCGGGATCAGCGCGTCGACGGCGGTGGCCACCGAGGCGGCGTTGTCGCGCGCGATATCCGCCAGGCCCGACTGCTGCGGGCGGGACACCTCGCCCGGTGCCCCATCTCTCGCCCTCCCCGGAGCGGAGAGGGCCTGCGTCAGACCGGCGAAGTCCTGCATCTTGCCCGCCTCCGAGCGGACCCACCGCACGAGGGAGGAGGGCGCATCAGGCATGAGGTGTGCCTGCGCGAGCGGCCCGGGAGCACATCCGTCGGGTCCCTCGCGAAGGAGGTCCATCGCCACCAGCGCGTCGCAGAGCGGGCCCAGCCGTACGGGGTCCGCGCCGCACCTCTCCGCCACCTCGCTTCGGCTCAGCGGGCCGGCGTGCAGTGCCTCGAAGACACCCAGCTCCGTCGCCGTGATGAGCACTTGGGAGAGTCGATAGGCGTGCAGGATCTCTTCGAGCTTCATCCGGCTCGTCGCCGTGTTCGCGGTGTCCACCGTCATTGGTCCTCCTGACCTGTGTCGTGCGGGGATGGGTCGTGCGGGGATCGGTCGTGCGGGGATGGGTCCTGCCGGGCGGCTCCGGGGAGCCGCAACAACGCCTGGGTCGTGGGATGCCTCGGCGCGCCCACCACCTTGTGGGCTGCGCCGCTTTCGACGACGCGGCCACGGTCCAGTACGAGGATCCGGTGGGCGATCTTGCGGACGAGGGGGAGGTCATGCGTGATGAAGATCAGCCCGACTCCGGTGGCGTCCTGCCGATCGCGTAGCAGGCGCAGCAGGCGCGCCTGCTCGACCGCGTCGAGCATGGACGTGGGCTCGTCCGCCACGAGCACGAGGGGATCGGCGACGAGCGCCCGCGCGACCGCGACGCGCTGTAGCTGCCCACCGGACAGCTGATGGGCTCTCCGGTCGAGGAATCCCTCATCCGTGGGCAGGCCCACCGACGCCAGCGCGCTGCGAACCCGCTCCCCGCGCTCGGCCGATGTCCCCTCGCGGGCGATCGCGAGGGGCTCGCCGACGAGCTGGGCGATGTCGAAGCGGGGGTTGAGTGCGTCGAGCGGATCCTGGGCGAGCAACTGGACGCCGCGCGGCCCGCGAGCATCCGCCGGCTCCACGTCCACCTCGACGCTGCCGCGCGAGGGCGTCACCAGCCCGGTGAGGGCGCGGGCCAACGTCGTCTTGCCGCTGCCCGAGGGCCCCACGAGGGCGAGCGTCTCCCCCGCCCGCACCTGAAGATCGATCCCGTCGACGATCGTTCGACCGCCGAGACGTACGGACACAGCTCCGGCACGCAGGACGACCCGCAGCCCCCCGCGAAGGCACGCAACCTCGCGGCCCCCGAACGATTCGAGGCGAGGGCGGACTCGGTGACACTCACTGATGGCCTGGGGACAGTCCCGGACGTAGGTGCAGCCCTCGGTCGCGGCGGCTCCGTCCCGTCGTGGGTCATCCGACGGGCGGTGGGCGGCCCGACGGTCCCGCCATCTGGCGACCGCGCCCAGAACTGTCCCCGGAGTCCGCGTTGCCCAGCCCGTTGTCAAGCCAGTCGTCAAGCCAGTTGCCACGACAGGGCGCTCCGGGAGCCCTTGCGATGGGCCTGACGTCGCTGGCAGAGGCGCGGCGCCGGAGCCGGCGGCCAGGTCGCGAGCGCGGTCCACGCGCGGATAGGAGTCGACGAGGCGCCACG
>JBDIAS010000048.1:0-19838 GCA_039812465.1 Austwickia sp.
CCCCCGCCGTTCCGCTGCCCTCGTCCACACCCGACCCCCGCTGCATCCACCTGACTCGCACAGGAGCGCCACCATGCTCGACCAAGACCTCCAAGACCAGCTGAAGCAGTACCTCGAGATGCTCCGCGAGCCGATCGAGCTCGTGGCGACCCTGGGGGAGGGGACCAAGAGCGACCAGACGCGCGAGCTGATCGAGGAGATCGCCGCGCTGTCCGACAAGGTCACCGCCCGCTTCGACGGCACCGACTCCCGGGCCCCCTCCTTCGCGGTGACACGGCCGGGTTCCGACATTGACGTACGCTTCGCCGGCCTGCCGCTCGGCCACGAGTTCACCTCGCTGGTGCTGGCCCTCCTGCAGGTGGGCGGCCACCCGGTCCGGGAGGACGAAGAGACGATCGAGGCGATCCAGTCGCTGGACGGGACGTACGAGTTCGTCACCTACATGTCCCTGGAGTGCCAGAACTGCCCGACCGTGGTCCAGGCGCTCAACGCGATGGCGGTGCTCAACCCGAACATCACGCACGTCGCCGTGGAGGGTGGCACGTTCCAGGACGAGGTGAACGAGCGCAACATCCTCGCCGTCCCGACGATCTACCTCAACGGTGAGGTCTTCGGGCAGGGCCGCATGGACGCCGGCCAGATCGTGGGCCAGCTCGACTCCGGCGCGAGCGAACGCGCGGCCGAGCGTCTGAAGGGCAAGGAGCCCTTCGAGGTCCTGATCGTCGGCGGCGGGCCCGCGGGTGCGGCGGCGGCGATCTACACCGCCCGCAAGGGGTTCCGGACCGGGCTGGTCGCGGAGCGCTTCGGCGGGCAGGTGCTCGACACCCTCTCCATCGAAAACTTCGTGTCGGTGAAGCACACTGAGGGGCCGGCGTTCGCGGCGGCGCTGGAGGAGCACGTCCGCGACTACGACATCGACCTCATGAAGGGCGCCGCCGCCACCGAGCTGATCCCGGCCACCGCCGAGGGCGGGCTGCACACGGTCAAGTTCGGAGAGGGCGAGCTCCGGGCCCGCACCGTCATCCTGGCCACGGGCGCCCGCTGGCGGCAGATGGGCGTGCCCGGCGAGGACGCCTACCGCAACAAGGGCGTCACGTTCTGCCCGCACTGCGACGGCCCCCTCTTCAAGGGCAAGGACATCGCGGTGATCGGCGGCGGCAACTCCGGCGTCGAGGCGGCGATCGACCTCGCCGGCGTCGTGGACCACGTGACCGTCCTGGAGTTCATGGACTCCCTGCGCGCCGACAGCGTGCTGGTCGACAAGCTGAAGAGCATGCCCAACACCGACATCATCATGTCGGCGGCCACGACGAAGGTCGTCGGCAACGACGCCCAGGTCACGGGCCTGGAATATCAGGACCGTACGACCGGTGAGGACAGGCGCCTCGACCTGGCGGGCATCTTCGTGCAGATCGGCCTCCTGCCGAACACCGAGTGGCTGAAGGGCACGGTCGAGCTCTCCGACCGGGGCGAGATCGTCATCGACGACCGGGGCGCCACCAACATTCCGGGCGTCTTCGCCGCCGGCGACTGCACCACGGTCCCGTACAAGCAGATCGTGGTGGCCCAGGGAGCCGGCGCGACGGCGGGTCTCTCCGCTTTCGACTACATGATCCGGACCAAGGTGCCTGCCTGACACCACGGCCGGGCGTACGATCTCCCGTCGTACGACCCTCTCGGCCATCGCCCACCTCCCGAGCGGGACGGCGATCGCCGTCATGGGCCCGGGGGCGTCCCTACGCGCCTCCGGGCCCACCCGTACCAGCCAGCTACCGACGCCCCGCCGCGGGAGCGTCGCACACGACGGAGACAGCGTGAACCTGAGGGACCTGGAGTACCTGGTGGCTCTGGCCGACCATCGACATTTCGGTCGGGCGGCGGCGGCCTGCCACGTCAGTCAGCCCACCATGTCGACGCAGATCAAGAAGCTCGAGACGGAGCTCAAGGTGGCGCTCGTGGAGCGCGGCGCGCGTCAGGTCATGCTGACGCCCGCGGGGGTCGACGTCGTCGCCCGCGCCCGGGATCTGCTGGATGACGCCGAGCAGATCCGGCGCATCGCCCGGGCCAGCGCAGACCCGGAGTCCGGCACCCTGCGCCTCGGCCTCTTCCCGACCCTCGCCCCCTACCTCCTCCCGCACGTCGTCGGCCCCATCCGGGAGCGGTTCCCCCGGCTGGAGCTGCTGCTCGTGGAGGAGAAGAGCCCCGACCTCGTCGAGATGCTCAAGGGCGGCGCCCTCGACGCGGCGGTCCTCGCGATGCCGCTCGCCGAGGACTCCCTCACGACCACACCTCTCTTTCGGGAGGACTTCCTGCTCGCGTTGCCGAGCAGCCACCCGCTGGCGGCCGCCGGTGACCCGCTGCCGATGGACGCGCTGTCGGGCCAGGAGCTCCTGCTGCTGGAGGACGGCCACTGCCTGCGCGACCAGGCGCTCGCCGTGTGCTCGCTGGCGGGGGGCAAGGAGCGCAGCGGCTTCCGCGCCACCAGCCTGGAGACCCTCCGGCACATGGTCGCGACCGGCAGCGGCATCACGCTGCTGCCCGAGCTGTCGGTGAGCCCGCCGGTGACGCCCCACCCCGGCCTCGCGTTGCGCCGCCTGGAGCCTTCGCCGCACCGCGACCTCGCGCTGGTCCGCCGCGCCAGCCACGTGGACCCCTCGCTGATCGACGACCTCGCGGGGGTGCTCCGGCAGGCCGGCGAGATCCTGTCGCCCCAGCTGGTCTGAGCCCGCGCGTCTGCCACGGAGCGCTGGCCGGTCGCAGCGCGCGGTGGGTCTGCGACGGAGCGCTGGCCGGTCGCGGCGCGTGGATAGCGACGGCCTTCCGGGGTGCCCTGCGTCGGGCCTGGCACGGATGTCGGCTAAGTTGCCCCCGTGAGGTACGTACATCGGCGCGGGAGCGTCACCCTCAAGGGCGACCAGATCCCCGAGAAGACCGCTGACCAGCGCCTTCTCGACCCCTGCGCGGACACCGACTGGCTGCACACCGACCCCTGGCGGGTCATGCGGATCCAGGCGGAGTTCGTCGAAGGGTTCGGCGCGCTGGCGGAGATCGGCAACGCGGTCAGCGTCTTCGGGTCGGCCAGGATCGGGCCGGGGACCCCCGCGTACGAGGCGGGGGTGCAGCTGGGCCGGGAGCTCGTCGCGCGCGAGTACGCGGTCATCACCGGGGGAGGCCCCGGCCTCATGGAGGCGGTCAACCGGGGCGCGTACGACGCCGGCGGCGTGTCGGTCGGCCTGGGGATCGAGCTGCCCTTCGAGCAGGGCATGAACGAGTACGTCAACCTCGGCGTGCACTTCCGGTACTTCTTCGCCCGCAAGACGATGTTCGTCAAGTACGCCCGCGGGTTCGTGGTGCTCCCCGGCGGCTTCGGCACGTTCGACGAGCTGTTCGAGGCGCTGACCCTGGTCCAGACCCACAAGGTGACCTCGTTCCCGATCGTGCTGTTCGGGACGGAGTACTGGTCGGGGCTCGTCGACTGGCTTCGGACCAGCGCCGTCGGAGCGGGCACGATCGCGCCCGGCGACGTCGACCGCATGCACCTCACCGACGACGTCGTGGAGGCGGCCGACTTCATCCAGTCCTTCGGCACCGAGTGCCCAGCCCCGGCGGTTCCCCCCGCGTAACGGCCGGGGGTCGGGGTGGCGGAGGTCGGGGCGCCGCCCGCGCGTGGCACGATCGCCTTGTGATGGTCGTGCTGATCCTCCTCGTCGTCCTGCTCGCGGGCGCGCTCGCCGCGCTCGCCACCGGGCGCCTCGGCGGGGTCAGCGTCGCCATGGCACCCGCCCCGGAGCGCAGTGGCGCGGACGTCCTCCAGGGTGCCGGGATCACGGGTGAGGAACCGATGACCGGCGCGCACCTAGCCGCCGTACGCTTCGACCGCGCGCCGCGCGGTTACCGGATGGACCAGGTGGACGCGGTCCTGGACCGACTCGCCGAGGAGCTGGCGCACGGTCAGGAGACGATCGCCGCGCTGCGCCGGCAGCAGACCCACCCCGTCGAGCGGCCCGACGCCACGGACCCGTGGTCCGCGCCGGAGCCATCGATCGCCCAGCCGTCCGGGCAGTCCGACCCTCGCTCGTGAGCGCTCCCACGACCGCTCGGCGCTGGCCCGGCCGCGCGGCGTCGGCGAGCCCGGACCCGTCGGGCGGGAGGCGGGCCGCGTGGGAGAGCGGCCCGCGGTTCGTGGCGTGGGTGCTCGGGGCGTACGCGCTCGCCCGGGGCGTGAGCGCGCTGCTCCTGATCATCCTGACGCGGTATCAGGTGCCGGTGGGGTGGACCGGGCCGCGGGTGGAGTACCTGACGATCGTCGGCCTCTGGGACGCCGGCTGGTACCGGCAGATCGCCGAAGAGGGGTACCCGGCGACGCTCCCCGTGGACGCCGGCGGCCAGCTCCAGCAGAACCCGTGGGCCTTCTACCCGCTGTTCCCGTACGCCAGCCGCGCCCTCATGCAGCTGACCGGCTGGCCGTTCGCGACCGCGGGGTCGACGCTCGCCCTGTTGTTCGGCGCGGCCGCGGCGGTCCTGATCGCGTGGCAACTGCGCGAGCTCGTCGGGGCGCGGGTCGCGATGGCCGCGGTCATCGTCTGGGCGACGTGCGCTCCGTCGCCGGTGCTGCAGGTGGCGTACAGCGAGAGCGTGGCCATCCTCGTGCTGGCGGCCGTTCTCTGGGCGCTCCAGCGCGAAGCGTGGTGGGCGGCGGCCGCGCTCGCCGCCCTCACGGGTCTGGCTCGGCCGATCGCCGTGCCCCTCGGGGTCGTGGCGCTCGTCGCGGTGATCGTGCGCTGGCGCGCCCGCCACGACCGTCCCGTCCGGCGGGGCGAGGCGGGAGGGATGCTGGCGGCGCTGCTCGCCTGCGGCGTCGCCGGGCTCATGTGGCCGACGGTCGCGTGGCTGTCCACCGGCATCCCGACGGCCTACACCGACACCATGGCGACGTGGCGCGCCGGAGCGCACATCGTCCCGCTGACCCCCTGGGTGGGGATCGCCCGCTACCTGTTCGGGATTCCGGGAGGGGCCTTGGCGCTGGTGGCCGCGATCGCGCTGCTGGTCGGCCTGGTGGCGGGCCCGTGGGCGGCCCGGCTCGGCCCGGTGCTGCGCGCCTGGTGCCTCGCCTACCCGGCCTACCTGGCGCTTGTCCTCGACCCGGGGACCAGCCTGTTCCGCTACCTGCTCCCGCTCTATCCGTGGGCCGTCCTCGCCGTCGACGGGGCCTGGCGGGCCCGCCGCGGAGCCGGAGGGACCGCGCCTCCTGCCGGCGTGGGGGCCGAAGAGGGCGCCGCGCCGACGTTGCGCCGCGTGGCCTCGCTCACGGCCCTGTGGGTGCTGCTCGGGACGGCGACGCAATGGTGGTGGCTGTACGAATTGTGGCGCTTCATCCCGCCTTCCGACTGGCCCCCGTGACCCGCGGGATGGCCGAGCGATTTCGCAACCCGCCCGAAAGGCGCGATAATAGGTCGCGACCGGGCTGCGGACCGGGCGGCAGGGCACGGCGGGCACGGTGACGAGTTCGCCAGGCATCCACGGATCCCTGTGGCAGGTAGTTCCGCCGCCGGAGGACGCACCGCTTGGGAGGAAGGGCAACACATGGCCGCCATGAAGCCGCGTACGGGCGACGGACCGCTGGAGGTTGCGAAGGAGGGTCGCGTCATCATCGTGCGCATGCCGATCGAAGGCGGCGGACGATTGGTCGTAGAGATGAGCCCGGATGAGGCCGCCGACCTCGGCCGCGCGATCCAGGCCTGCGAGAACGTCCCGTTCTAGTCCCCTAGTCCACGCGACGTGAGGGAAGGGGCTCACCCGAGGCGGGTGCGGCCCCTTCCTCATGCCTCGTGTTCCCCATACTCCGTGCCCTTCCTCATGCCCGGGCGGGTCAGTTCCGTACCGCGACCAACAGACCGTCCCCGACCGGCAGAAGACACGGCGTCACGCGGTCGTCCTCGCGGAGCCGCTTGCCGAGATCCCGCAGCAGGGTCGTCACCTCGTCGCGGGCGGCGGGGTCGGCCACCCGGTCGTGCCAGAGCATGTTGTCGATGGCGAGGATGCCACCCGGCCGGAGCAGGCGGATCGCCTGCTCGACGTACTCCGGGTACTCCTCCTTGTCGCCGTCGATGTGCGCGAGATCGTACGCCCCGTCGGCCAGCCGCGGCAGGACGTCGAGGGCGTGACCGTTGATGACCCGCGTGCGCTGGGTGGGGATCCCGGCCTGCGCGAACGCGGCCTTGGCGGCGCGCTGGTGGGCCGGCTCGATCTCGATCGTCGTGAGCACCCCTTCGGGAGGCATGCCTTCCAGGAGCCACAGTCCCGAGACCCCCGCTCCGGTGCCGACCTCCACGACCGCGCGCGCCGCGCAGGCCGACGCCAGGAGGCGCAGGGCCGGACCGGTGCCGTGCAGGACGGGTATGGCACCCAGCTCCTCGCCGCGGGCGCGCGCCGCCTCGACCAGAGGAGACTCGGAGATGAACTCCTCGGCGTAGATCCAGGAGGCCGGCTTCATCGCGCTCATGACTGGCAAGCCTAGTGGGTGCTGCGGCCCGCCTCACGGCCGTTCCCACGGCTTCCCTCGGCGCAGGTTCAGCGGACTTTCAGACAGGTACGGCAGGGTGGACGCGAGGTCGCGCCCACGGGCGCGGCCCGCTGATCCACACACGCTACTCACGATGCGAAGGGACCGCTGGTGGCCACCACCGCCCACCCTGACACCACCGCCCCCACGACCGATCCGGCTTGGACGCCTCCCACCTGGGACGACGTCGTGCGTGACCATTCGGCGCGCGTCTACCGGCTCGCGTACCGTCTCACGGGCAACCCGTACGATGCCGAGGACCTGACGCACGATGTCTTCGTCCGCGTCTTCCGCTCCCTGGACCGTTACCAGCCGGGGACCTTCGAGGGCTGGCTGCACCGCATCACGACCAACCTGTTCCTCGACCGGATGCGCCGCCGCAAGCGCATCCGCTTCGACGCCCTGTCCGACGACGCCGCCGCCCGGCTGCCCAGCAAGGTGACGGGCCCCGAAGAGGCTTACGCCCAGTCCACGATGGATGACGACGTCCAGCGCGCGTTGGATGCGCTGTCCCCGGAGTTCCGGGCCGCGGTGGTGCTCTGCGACATCGAGGGCCTCTCGTACGAGGAGGTGGCCGCCACGCTCGGCATCAAGCTCGGGACGGTCCGGTCCCGGATCCACCGGGGCCGCGCCCAGCTGCGGGATTCCCTCGCGCACCGGGCGCCCACCTCCGCCCGCTCCCGGGCCACCCGGATGCCCGCGCTGCAAGTCGCTCCGAGCGCCTGAGCGGGTGGTGCTCGCACCACGGTGACGGGGCGCCGGCCACAGCGGCCGGCGCCCCGCACGTATGCCCCGTCGCTCACGGCGTGTCGGTCTGCTCCTTCGACGTCGCGTCGCCGGTCGTGCCGGGGTTCGTAGGGGTGTCTGCGGCCGCGTCAGGATCGCGGGAGTACTGGAGCATGTCCGTGAAGACGGGAAGCCAGTGGTCCTGCAGCGCCTCGTGCCCCATGAACAGGCCGAGGTGACCGCCCGGCACGGTGCGCTTCATGATCTTGTCCGGGGCCGTCGAGACGTGCTCCCCGAGCGCCCAGACCTGGGTGTGCGGCGTGATGTGGTCTTCGGCTCCGGCCATCAGGTAGAGCGGCGCGTTGATCTCCGTCAACGTCACCGGGCGCCCGCCGACCACGAGCTCGCCCTTCACCAGCTGGTTCTTCTGGAAGAGGTGCTCGATGATCCAGAGGTAGAAGTCACCCGGGATGGCTTGCGTCCATTGGAACCAGGTCTCGAACTTGCGGTACCTGGCGACGTGCTCCTTGTCGTTGACGTGGGCGAGCAGCTGCAGCTGACGGCTCAGCTCGCTGTGCGGCCGCATCCCCATGAAGCCGGCGAGCAGGAAGTCGCCCGGCAGGACGCCGCCGTTGGCCGCCACGACGTTGCGGTAGAAGCCGAGGTTGTAGCCGGGCGTCAGGCTTCGCAGCCAGCCGTGGATCAGCGGCTCGCCCGCGTGGAAGTCGATCGGCGCGCCCGCCACCGTGAGCGTGTTCACGGCCTGCGGGTACAGCGCCGCGTAGATCGTCGCGAGCCAGCCGCCCTGGGCGTCGCCGACGATGTTGGCGCGCCCGCCTATTTCCTGGACGGCCTCGGCGATGACGGAAATGTAGGTGGTGATCGAACTGTGCTTGGTGTGGGGGGTGGCCCCGATCCAGTCCAGCGAGTAGACGCGGGTGTGCCCGGCATCCAGCGCGGTGCGCACCTGACTCTGGCCGTCCGCGAAGTCGACGATGCACGAGTCGTGGCCGGCCTGGGGCGGCAGCAGCAGCGTGGGGACCGTCGCCGGGGCCCGATGATCGGAGAAGTCACGCAGCCGCGCGACCGACCACTCGGCGACCACCTCGTGGGGCGTCTCCCACCGGGGTCGCTCGCGGCGGAGCGCCGTACCCCACCACTTGAGCAGATCGATGGGGATCTCCACCGGGGACGCGCCCCGCGCCATGAAGTTGGTCCAGTAGTCGCGCGTACCGCGCACCAAGGCGTCGTACGTGCCCGTCTGGGCCGCGGTGAGCGACGCCAGCACGGACTGCGCTCTGCCGTTCGCCGGAGGGTTCTCCCCCGCCGGGGGGTTCTTCGCCATTTCGTTCCTCCTCGCTGAGGTGGCCGCCGCGGTGGGCCGCCAGGCGTGACATCAGATGTTCCGCCCCGCTGTCCGTTGAACGGGTACCCGGCCTCATGGCGTCGTGCTTTGTCAGAAAGCCTGACGCTCGATCAGTCCAGGGTACGAGAAGCGCGGCGCCCGCCACAGGTCCTGACGGTGCGAGATTCGGCCCGCATCTGCCGCCGAGACGGGACGCCCCCGGGAGATGATCCCGGGGGCGTCCACGTCGCCGCGATGGCGGACTGCCTGAGCAGGTCAGGAGGGCTTCTGCTGCTGCATCATCTCCCGCGCCGCATCCGTGTAGGCGCCGCTGATCGACGTGAGGTACTTCGCCTGCAGCTGCGCGAACTCGGCGATCCAATCGATCTGCGTCGCGCTCGCCAACTGCGACTGGACGGCGAGGATGCTCGCCAGCGACCGCTCGTACGCGTCGAGGGTGGACAGACCTGCTCCCTTGGAGGAGTCGATCAGTCGCTCGGTCATCTCGCGAATCCGGGTCGCGGCTTCGTCGAAGCGCTCTTGGTCGGTGAGGGACGAGGCCATGGTGCTCTCCTTCGGCCGAAAAGTCTGGGTACCGACCATGATGCCACGGTCGGCGCCCCTGGAACGGCTAGGTCACATGTGCTGGCCGCCGTTGACGCCCCAGACCTGGCCGGTGATGAAGGACGACTCGTCCGCGGCGAGGAAGAGCACCACGCGCGCGATCTCGTCCGGGTGACCCATCCGGCGCACCGGGATCCCGCCCGCGATCTTCTCACGGACCTTCTCCGGCACGGCCATCACCATTTCGGTCGCGACGTAGCCGGGGGTCACGGTGTTGACCGTGATGCCGATGCTGTCGGGGTCGAGCTTGCCGGACCGCTCCAGGTGCCAGCAGACCTCGCGGGCGAGGGTCTTGGTCAGGCCGAACTGGCCGGACTTCGATGCGGCGTAGTTCGCCTGGCCGATGTTGCCAGCCTCACCGATGAGGGAGCTGACGTTGACGATGCGGCCGGTGCCGCGCTCGAGCATGTGTCGCAGCGCGTGCTGGGCCAGGTAGAACGCGCCGGAGAGGTTGACGTCGATGACGTCGTTCCACTCCTTGTCGTCCATCTTCAGGATCGTGTGGTCCTTCGTGATGCCGGCGTTGTTGACCAGGATGTCGAGCCGACCGTGCTTCTCGATGACCTCGTCGACGGTGCGGCGGCAGTCGTCGCCGTCGCCGATGTTGCCCTTGTGGAGGCTGAACTTGCCCTCCGGGAAGTCGTTGGTCATGGCGGCCATGTGCTCGTTGGCCGCCTCGTCGTTGCCGGAGTAACCCATGGCGACGAGCGCGCCGCGCGAGGCCAGCATGTGGCTGATCGCGGCGCCGATGCCGCGGGTGCCACCGGTGACGAACGCGACGCGTCCGGTCAGGTCGATGCCGTGGCTGGTGTCCTTGAACTTCGACATTGAAGTGCTCCTGTCGGGTGAAGGGTGTGACGGGTGTGCGAAGGGTCTGGGGGCCGCGCGGGTCGCGGCCGCGGTACGGGCTGTCGCCGGAGCCCCGTGGAAAGGGGCCCGGTCTCGTCGGTACGGGATCCTCAGTCGCTGCGTTCGGCCAGCCAGTCGGCGATGTCCGGCCAGATCTCCTTGCGGGCCTTGGAGCCGGCCATCAGTCCGATGTGCCCGCCCGCCCGGTCGAAGTGGGTGATGTCCTCCGAGGAGGTCATGTCCAGCAGCGGGAGCGTGCCGACGCGGGGCGCGATGTGGTCGGCGCCCGCGGTGACCACGAGTGTGGACTGGGTGATGCGGGAGAGGTCGACCCTTTGGCCGCGCAACTCCACGCGGCCGCGGACCAGCCGGTTCTCCTTGAAGAGCCACTGCACCCACTGCTGGAAGGCCTTGCCGGGGAAGGGCGGGTTGTCCGCCACCCACTTGTTCATGGCTTGCCAGGTGGATCGGTTGATCTTTCCGGCGGCCACGGATTCGTACAGCTTCCGGTACGTGGTGACGTAGTTGGTGACCGGCTTCATCATCCGGTTGGCCCAGTCGACGTAGCCCCCCGGCAGCAGCGGCAGGCTCGCCGCGACCTGGTCGACGTCGAAGGAGTCCCGGTTGAGCCAGTGAGCGTAGAGCGTCTCGGTGGTGTCCACGGGCATGGTCAGCAGGACGAGGTTGCGCGCCGGGCAGTCGTCCGTGATCGCGGCGTACATGGCCGCGAGCACCGCGCCCATGCACCAGCCGACCATGGAGACTTCCTCGCTGTCGGCCTCGCGCAGGGTCTCGCGCACCGCCCAGGTCAGCTGGTCGCAGACGTACTCCTCGAGGCCCATGTCCGCGTCCTCCTCCTGGGGGACGCCCCAGTCGAGGAGGAACACGTCGAAGCCCCGGGCGAGGAGGAACTCGACGAACGAGTTGCCGGGCTGCAGGTCGTAGATCATCGGGCGGTTGATGAGCGCGAACACCAGCAGGACTGGGACCTCGTGGCGACGCTGCGTGCTGCGGTAGCGATAGAGCGTGGCCTTGCGATGGGTCCACACGACGTCCCGCGGCGTGACGCCGATCGTGGCCTCCGCCGTGGTGAGGAGGATGTTGCTGGTCTCCAACAGCGCCCGCGGTGCCTTCAGGAGTCCGCTGAACGGGCTCATGCGCCCTCACCGGCGGTGGCGGTGACTGACGTGCGGGGAGAGACCGCGGCGACGGCGGAGGCCCGCGACGCGGCGGCCTTCTTGGTGGTGGCGCGGGTCGCCCGCCGACGAGGCCGCGGGGTCGCCTCGGCGTGCTCGGGGGCGTCGTCGCTCGCGGCGGCGCGACGGGGCGACGCCGCGGGCCGGTCGGCCAACTCCTCGCGCAAGGCGCGAACCTCGGACTCCAAGGACTCGATGCGCTGCAGCACGAGCTCCAGCTTGTCCTCGGTGCGGCCGATCTGACGGCCGACCCCGGCCAGGTCGCTGCGCCCCGCGAGGTGAGTGCGGCGGACGATGTCGTCGAGCACGTTGCCCGAGATACGGCTGACGGACATGGCGTTGCCCACCATCATCGACAGCATCTCGGCGAAGCCTTGCGAGGAGACGACCTCCTCCATGGTCTGCGAGGTCCGCTGCTCGGTCTCCTCGTATGCGCGCCGGATCTGCTCCATGGGGGAGAGGGGCCGCTGCTCGGTCATAATGCTCCGTCCACCGTGTCGGGGTCGCCTGACTCATGCGTGAGCCACACTGGGAGTGTGTCCGCCCCACGTATCCGAGACGGTGACCGCGCTGCCCGGTGCGGCTCTCCAGCCGACCATCCCACGCTGGCGGGCTCCGCATCGAGCCGGGGTAGTGCGGCCTAGGATCGTTTATAACGGTCACAGATCACACTACCGACCAGTACGCGTAGGAATTCGGTGAGCGGGGCGGTTGATATCCCCGGCTGGGCGGCCGTATCCGATGGGTGGGTGCGCTAGTCGCGCAGGGCGTCACAGTGAGGTGGAGCGAGATGGGGCAGAGCGCGGCAGGCGAGGATCGTTCGAGTAAGGGTTCGCGCGAGCGCGACAGCGAGCTGGGAACGACCGCGCTGGGCTCCTTCATTCGCGCGCGGCGACAGTTGTCCGACATGTCGCTTCGGCAGCTTGCGACGTTGAGCAACGTGTCGAACGCCTACTTGAGCCAGATCGAGCGCGGACTGCACCAGCCGTCGTTCAAGGTCGTCCAGTCGATCGCGGAGGCGCTGAACATCTCCACGGAGTACCTACTGAGCCAGTCGGGGTGGCTCACCTCGCGGGAGGGCGCGGCGCGCGAGCCGACCGGGACAGAGGCCGCGATCCAGGCGGATCCGGTGCTCACAGAGGAGGAGAAGCAGGCGGTCCTCGGTGTGTATCGGAGCCTGCGCAGTCGGCACGAGGCGCCCTGAATCGGGGATGATGGGGGTGCGCCGTCACGAGGCGCCCCGACTTCGACGAGACGGTTGACATACCAAGCGCTGTTGCGTAGTATTTCAATCAGTTGGGCTTGAGACCACGGAGAGCCCCTTCGCACCCGGCGGGTTGGATCCCCCCGATCGCCCGGGCCGGACGACACCAGACGTAGCCGACGCCATCCGCGTTCGGCGACACATTGAACACCTTCACACGCAAGGAGCACCTGACATCATGAGCATGAGCGCCCAGTACTTCGAAGCCGCCCGGACCGCCCAGGAGCGGTGGGTCGCGACCCTGCAGAACATGGCGAACGAGGCTCAGAGCGCGCTGCCGTCCCGGATGATCGGGGTCGACACCGACCAGCTGAGCAAGCAGACCCACGATGGCATCGACCAGATCTTCGACTTCTGGGCGAAGTCGATGAAGGTCCAGCGCGACATCGCGCGCAAGATCGCTGACGCGAACATCGAGTACCTCGCCGCCCTGCAGGGCCAGGCCCTCGCTGTCAGCCAGCAGGCCACCGAGCAGGTCAAGGAGGCCACGGCCCAGGTCGCCGAGGTCACCCGCCAGGCTCAGGACCAGGTCGCGGAGGCCGCCGCTAAGGCTGAAGAGTCGATGGCGAACGCGGCCAACAGCGCCGCTCGCGCCGCCAAGTCCTCGCCGTCGCGCACGTCGAGCGCCACCTCGACCGACAAGTGACCCGCCGACCCGCCTGACGGCGGGCTCGGGGGAGTTCCCACCAAGGCCCCGTTCGACCTCCCTACGGTCGGGCGGGGCCTTCGCGTGCCCGCGCGGTCTCACGGGTGGCGCCGCGAGAGCCTCACTAAGATGAGGGCGTCGCCGGGCTCTTGCCCGCGGCCCCCGCCGGGAGGAGTGGCGTGTTCGATATCAACGGCTGGGAGCTGATCATCATCCTCGTGGTCGCCGCGGTGGTGATCGGTCCCGAGCGGCTGCCCGAGTACGCCGCCCACCTGCGGCGCTGGGTGCGTCAGCTGCGGCAGATGGCCGACGGCGCCAAGGAGCAGCTCCGCGAGCAGATGGGTCCGGACTTCGAGTCGGTGGACTGGAAGGCGTACGACCCGCGGCAGTACGACCCCCGCCGCATCGTCCGCGAGGCGCTGCTGGAGGACGGGCCGAGCCCCAGCGAGCCCGCGAGCGTGGCCGCAGCCTCCGGGGAGCATGCGGGGCCGGCCGCGCCGCGGCGCCCCGCGTCGTTCGACCCCGACCGGCCGACCCCGTACGACGCCGACGCGACCTGACCGTCGGGGTGGGGTGCGTGCGCGAAGGAGCGTGGATGGGTCTGGCGGGAGCGGGGAGCGAAGCGACCCGCGGATGGTTGCCGCGTGCGGCACGGCCGCGATCCGGGGTGGGGTGCGTGCGCGAAGGAGCGTGGATGGGTCTGGCGGGAGCGGGGAGCGAAGCGACCCGCGGATGGTTGCCGCGTGCGGCACGGCCGCGATCCGGGGTGGGGTGCGTGCGCGAAGGAGCGTGGATGGGTCTGGCGGGAGCGGGGAGCGAAGCGACCCGCGGATGGTTGCGACGAGCGCGCGCACCCCACCCCCGCCGAGACGATCAGTGCGGCGACGATCAGCGCTGGGGCGTGAGCCCGAGCTTGCGGCCGGACAGGCCGCGCGAGCGCGACGCCAGCTGACGGGCGATCTCGCGCAACGCCGTGCCGGCCGGTGAATCCGGCGCGTGGATCGCGACGGGACGGCCCTCGTCGGCGCCCTCACGCAGCGCAGGGTCCAGCGGGATCTGGCCAAGCAGCGTGACCTGGGCACCGGTGACGCGCGTCAGCGAGTCCGCGACGGTCTGGCCGCCGCCCTTGCCAAAGATCTCCTGCCGGCTGCCGTCGGGGAGCTCCAGCCAGGACATGTTCTCGATGACGCCCACGATCCTCTGGTGGGTCTGCACGGCGATCGTCCCGGCGCGCTCGGCCACCTCGGCCGCGGCGTGCTGCGGCGTCGTGAGCACGATGATCTCGGAGGATGGGATCGACTGGGCCACCGAGATGGCCATGTCGCCCGTGCCGGGCGGCAGGTCCAGCAGCAGCACGTCGAGGTCGCCCCAGAACACGTCCGCCAGGAACTGCTGGAGCGCCCGGTGCAGCATCGGGCCGCGCCAGATCACCGGCTGGTTGCCGGGGACGAACATGCCGACCGAGATGACCTTCACGCCGTTCGCCTCCGGCGGCATGATCATGTCCTCCACCTGGGTCGGCGGGTAGTCGACGCCGAGCATGCGGGGGATGGAGAAGCCGTACATGTCCGCGTCCAGCACGCCGACCTTCAGGCCTTCCGCGGCGAGCGCGGCGGCCAGGTTGGCGGTGACGGAGGACTTGCCGACGCCGCCCTTGCCGGACGCGATCGCGTAGACACGCGTGAGGGAGTCCGCCTTGGCGAACGGGTTCTCCCGCTCGGGGACCCCGCCGCGCAGGGCCTCGGAGAGCCCCTTGCGCTGCTCGTCGGTCATGACCCCCAGGGTCAGGTCGACGTCCGTGACGCCGTCGACGCCGCGCAGGGCGTTCGTGACGTCCTCGGTGATCCTGGCGCGCATCGGGCAGCCCGCGACGGTGAGGAGCACGGTCACGGCGACCTTGCCGGCCTCATCGACCGACACGGAGTCGACCATGCCGAGTTCGGTGATCGGCTTGTGGATCTCGGGGTCGTCGACGGTCGCGAGGGCGGCCATCAGGGCATCGTGGCTGGGCACAGACATGTGGGTCACTCTAACCTCAGACCTCGGACGCCCGCCCAGCGCGTCTGCGCCGCGAGGCCTGTACGGCGAGGGCAGTGCCGCGAGGCCGCCGCGGGGTCACGCGAGGGGGTCAGCGCTTCGACCGCTTGCCCTTGGGCGATCCCTCGTCGCCGGTCGAGCCGCACCGCGGGCACTCGTGGCGTTGTTCGGCTAGTTCCTCGAGCAGGTCGCGCATCTCCGAGCGGATGTAGTCCCGTGTGGCCATGTCGCGCAGGGCGATCCGTAGCGCGGCCACCTCACGGGTGAGGTACTCGGTGTCCGCCAGGTTCCGCTCGTCGCGGGAGCGATCCTGCGCGAGGGAGACGCGGTCGCGATCGTCCTGGCGGTTCTGCGCGAGCAGGATCAGGGGCGCCGCGTAGGAGGCCTGGAGCGAGAGCATCAGCGTCAGCAGCGTGTAGTTGAGCGCCCTCGGGTCGAACTGGAGCGACTCGGGCAACAGGGTGTTCCAGGCCAGCCACGCGGTGACGAACACGGTCATGTAGATGAGGAACTGCGCCGTGCCCATCCAGCGGGCGAACCGCTCCGCGACCCCGCCGAACACCTCGGGATCGAGCTTGGGCAGGCGCAGCGACCGGCGACGCGGGTCGCGCGGCTGATCGAGCGGTTGGAGGCGCGCCTCAGCCATGGCCGACCTCGTGCCGGTCCTCGCGCCAGTCCTCGGGCAGCAGATGATCGAGCAGGTCGTCCACGGTCACGGCCCCCAGGAGGTGTTGGTTTTCGTCGACGACCGGGACGGACACGCTGTTGTAGGTGGCCATCTCACGGGTGATCTGCCCGATGGACGCTTCGGGGCGCAACGCCTCGGTGCCCGAGTCGAGAAAGGACCCCACAGCGGCGTGCGGGGGTTCGCGCAGCAGCCGCTGGATGTGCACCAGGCCGAGATAGCGGCCGGTCGGCGTCTCCAGCGGCGAACGGCAGACGAACACCGACGCCGCGATCGCGGGGGACAGCTCCGCCCGGCGCACCACGGCGAGCGCCTCCGCGACGGTGGCCTCCGGCGGCAGAATCACCGGCTCGGTGGTCATGAGCCCGCCGGCCGTGTCCTCGTCGTAGGTCAGGAGGCGGCGCAGGTCGGCGGCCTCGTCGGGCTCCATCAGCTGCAGGTAATGTTCGGCCGCCTCCGGCTCCAGCTCGGAGAGCAGGTCGGCCGCGTCGTCGGGCTGCATGGCCTCCAGGACGTCGGCCGCCCGGTCCGAGGCCAGCGTCGCGAGGATCTCGACCTGATGGTCCTCGGGCAACTCCTCCAGCACGTCGGCGAGGCGGTCGTCGTCGAGGGCCGCGGCGACCTGCCAGCGCCGTTGCTCGGGCAGGTCGTGGATGATGCCGGCGAGGTCGGCGGCCTTCAGATCGTCGTACGAGCCCAGCAGCGCGGCCGCACCCTGGTCGTCGTCGAGCGTCAGCAGGCCGGCGACGTCCTCGATCGGCACGACGAGGGTCTCTCCGCGGCGGCGCCGCAGGGAGGGGAAGCGGTGCCGCTGCCCGGTGTCCTTGCGGACGAAGATCCGCGTGACGGCCCAGTCGCGGGCGCGGTCCTTCTGGATCGCGACGTCCGCGACGGTGGCCTCGAAGTCGCCCTCGGGGTCGCGGACCGTGACGCCCCGGTCCAGCACCTCGGCCATGATCAGGGACTCCAGGGGCCGCTGCTCGAACCGGCGCATGTTGACCAGACCTGTCGTCACCACCTGCCCGCTGTCGATGGTCGTCACCCGGGTCATCGGGACGAACACGCGGCGGCGGCCGGGGACCTCCACGACCAGGCCGATGACGCGCGGCCGGACCCGTACGGGGCTGTGGGTGACCACCACGTCTCGCACGCGACCGACCTGGTCGCCCAACGGGTCGAACACGTTGAGGCTCACCAGGCGGCTCACATAAACGCGCGTCGTCACGAGGCTCAGGGTACCGGTGGCCAACGGCCCTCCCCGGACCGCCGTCGGCCCGTGAGCGGCGGCGACGCACCTCCCTGACCGCGGGCGGCGAGCGGGCGTGGGGGCGGGTGGACGGGCGTGGGGCCGAGGGATTCACGCGGATCGGCCCTCGGCGAAATCGTGAAGCCCGTCACCCCGGCAAGCCCTGGGGTGCGGTAAGCGCCGCTGGTAGCGTCGGGGCAACCCCATGACCCGTGCCCGTGTGGTCCTCCGTGTTCTTCTCCTCGCGTCGTCGCCGCCCCGCGGGCGGTGCGCCGCGAGCCGCGCGGAATGGATGCCGGCAGCTAGGAGGAGATCGACGTGCGCAGCGCCAAGGACTTCTTCGCCCCCCTCGCGGTGGGCGCCCCCGCCCCGGTCCGGGAGATCCCCGCGCGTCCTTCCCGGGCGATCCACTTCTTCGACCCCTCCAACACCAAGATGGCGACCAAGATCCCGGACATGGTCGGCACCGTCGACGTGCTCCTGGGCAACCTGGAGGACGCGGTCAAAGTCGACAACAAGGTGGCGGCGCGCGAGGGCCTGGTGAAGATCGGCACGGAGGTCGACTTCGGCGCGAACACGCAGCTGTGGACCCGCATCAACGCGCTCGACAGCCCGTGGGTGCTCGACGACCTGACCACGCTGATCCCTGCGATCGGTCACAAGCTGGACGTCGTCATGGTGCCGAAGGTGCAGGGCGCCGAGGACATCCACTACATCGACCGGATCCTCGCCCAGCTAGAGGCCAAGGCCGGCCTGACCCGCCCGATCCTCGTCCACGCGATCCTGGAGACGGCGCGCGGCGTCGCCAACATCGAGGAGATCTGCGGCGCGTCCCCGCGCATGCAGGGCCTCTCGCTCGGCCCGGCCGATCTGGCCGCCGACCGCCGGATGAAGACCACCCGGGTGGGTGGCGGGCACCCCGGCTACCTGGTGCGCGCCGACCCGGGTCGCCTCGACGACGGGGCGTACGACTTCCACGGCGAGAAGACCCCGCGGACGATCTTCCAGCAGGACCTGTGGCACTACACGATCTCGCGGATGGTCGACGCGTGCGCGGTGCACGGGATCTTCCCGTACTACGGGCCGTTCGGCGACATCAAGGACGTCGTGGCGTGCGAGGACCAGTTCCGCAACGCGTTCCTCCTCGGCTGCGTGGGCACTTGGACCTTGCACCCGGTGCAGATCCAGATCGCGAAGAAGGTCTTCAGCCCGGACCCGAAGGACGTCGAGCACGCCTACGAGGTCGTGGACAAGATGGGCGACGGCTCCGGCGCCGTGATGGTCGACGGCAAGATGGAGGACGACGCCTCCTGCAAGCAGTGCTTGGTGGTAGTGCGCCTCGCCGAGCAGCTGGGCGAGATCGACCCCGACCTGAAGGCCGTCTACGAGCAGGCCAAGCAGGCCGCGCTCGCCAAGTCCGCCGGTTGATCATCGGCGACGGACGTCCCCTCCGACGGCTCCGACCCAGCGCACCCCGCCAGCGAGCACCCGCCGGCGAGCACCCTTCCACCGAGCAGAGAGCGTGATCCGACGATGAGCGATACCCAGTTCCGGCCGCGCCGGTCCGTGCTGTACATGCCTAGCTCCAACGAGCGGGCGCTGCAGAAGGCCAGGTCGATCCCTTGCGACGGGATCATCTTCGACCTGGAGGACGCGGTCGCGCCCGACGCCAAGCCCGCCGCCCGCGAAGCGGCCTGCGCCGCGGTGCAGTCGGGTGAGTACGGGCGGCGCGAGCTGATCATCCGCGTGAACGGCATGGACACCCAGTGGCACCTCGACGACATGAAGGCCGCGTGCGCGGCGGGCCCGGACGCCATCGCGGTGCCCAAGGTGTCCATGGCCCAACAGGTGCTCGACCTGGCCGAGGAACTGGAGACGTACGGCGCCCCCGCGAAGACGACGCTGTGGGCCATGGTGGAGACGCCGATCGCGATGCTGCACGCGTTCGAGATCGCGAGCGCCTCGCCGAAGCTGTCCGTCCTGGTCATGGGCACCAACGACCTGGTGAAGGAGCTCTACGCGGAGCACGTCCCGGGGCGGGCGCCCGTACAGACCGGCCTGCAGCTGTGCCTGCTCGCCGCGCGTGCGGCGGGGAAGTCGATCATCGACGGCGTCTACAACAACGTGAAGGACGCCGAGGGCTTCGAGGCCGAGTGCGCGCAGGGACGCCAGTGGGGCTTCGACGGCAAGACGCTGATCCACCCCGGCCAGGTCGAGCCGGCGAATACGGCGTTCGCGCCCAGCCCCGAGGCCGTGACGGAGGCGGAGGGCATCCTGCAGGCGTGGGAGGACGGCAAGGGCTCCGGCGTCGTCACGTACAACGGCAAGATGATCGAGAACCTGCACGTCGAGTCCGCTCAGCGGATCCTGACCATGCATGAGGCGATCCAGGCGCTGGAGGCAGACGGCTGATCGGGTCCGGTTCTCGGACTCCGGGTTGGCGTGCGGGGGTGGGGTGCGCGCGCTCGTCGCAACCATCCGCGGGTCGCTTCGCTCCCCGCTCCCGCCAGACCCATCCACGCTCCTTCGCGCGCGCACCCCACCCCGGATCGCGGCCGTGCCGCACGTGGCAACCATCCGGGGGTCGCTTCGCTCCCCGCTCCCGCCAGACCCATCCACGCTCCTTCGCGCGCGCACCCCACCCCGGATCGCGGCCGT
>JBDIAS010000049.1:0-19619 GCA_039812465.1 Austwickia sp.
TACACGGCCGTGGACGCCGAGCTGATGCTGGCGTACAAGGAGTCCCCGCAGGGGCAGATGCTCCACCTGGGCATCAACGAGGCGGGCTCGGTGGCCGCGTTCACCGCCGCCGGCTCCTCGTACTCCACCCACGGCGAGCCGATGCTGCCGGTGTACGTCTTCTACTCGATGTTCGGGTTCCAGCGCACCGGCGACGGGATCTGGGCCGCCGCCGACCAGCTGACGCGCGGTTTCCTGATCGGGGCCACCGCGGGCCGCACGACCCTGGCCGGCGAGGGGCTGCAGCACATGGACGGGCACTCCCCCGTCCTCGCCGGCACCAACCCGGCGGTCATCCACTACGACCCGGCGTACGGCTACGAGATCGCCCACATCGTCCAGGACGGGCTGCGCCGGATGTACGGCGAGAACGCCGAAGACGTCATCTACTACCTGACCGTCTACAACGAGCCCATCGTGCAGCCCAAGGAGCCGGAGGGCCTGGACGTCCAGGGCCTGCTCAAGGGCATGTACCTGCTCAACGAGGGCCAGCTGCCCGAAGGGCACGACCCCGCCCGCACACCGCGGGCGCAGCTGCTCGCCTCCGGCGTGGGCGTGCCGTGGGCGCTGGAGGCCCAGGACCTCCTGCGCAGCGACTGGGGCGTGGTGGCCGACGTCTGGTCGGTCACCTCGTGGACGGAGCTGCGCCGCGAGGCCGAGGCGTGCGACGAGATCAACTTCCTCGCCCCGAGCGAGGAGAAGGCAGTCCCGTACGTCACCCGCGCCCTCATGGATCGCCCCGGTCCGGTCGTGGCCACGAGCGACTACATGAAGGAGCTCCAGGACCAGATCGCTCCCTGGATCCCCGGGGATTACTCCGCCCTCGGCGCCAACGGTTTTGGCTTCTCCGACACGCGACAGGCCGCGCGGCGGTTCTTCCACATCGACGGGCCGTCGATGGCGGTCCGCGCGCTGCAGATGCTCGCCGAGCAGGGGAAGGTGGACCCCCAGGTGCCTGTCGCGGCGGCCGAGCAGTACCGCCTGCTCGACGTCACCGCGGGCGCGTCCGGAAACGCCGGCGGCGACGCCTAAGACCCACCCGAGCGTCACGCGGGACATCGGGGCCGGATCACCTCACGGGTGATCCGGCCCCGATCCGTTCACCGGAGACCTCGCTTCAGGCGGCGTTCGGGTCCGGTTGGTGGATCCCGAGGGTGTTGCCTTCGGTGTCGAGGTAGTAGCCCTGCCAGGCCATCCCGGGCAGCGCCATCTTCGGCAGCGCGACGACCCCGCCGGCGGCGAGGATCCGCTGCTCGGTGGCGTCGTAGTCCTCGACGCCGACCGTGCAGACGAACGCGTTCGTCCCTTGCTCGGGCGCGGGGGCCGCGGCGGGCCGCGGCAGCAGTCCGCCGTTGATGCCGGGCTCGTCGTCCTCCCCGGTGATCACGCCGAAATACGGGCCACCGACGAACTCGCTGTAATCCTGAAAGGTCCACCCGAAGGCTGCGGAGTAGAACTCCCGGGCGCGGTCCAGGTCGTCGGCCTGAATCTCGAAGTGCACAACGCGGGACATGGCTCCTCCTGACGAGGGGTGTGGTGATGCCTGGCGAACTGAGCCTAGAAGCCGCCTCCGACAACCGTCGAGGACGCCTCGGGCCCTCGGCCGTCGGGCCGTCAGAGCCACCACCCGCATGGCGGGTCGGACGGCGCCTCAGGTTTCGAGGCAGACGAGCCGCTGGGTGTCGATGTCGGAGCAGAGCACGAGGTCGTCGAACCGGGCCACGTGGATGACCTCCGAACCCCCGTCCTCCGGGTCGATCTGGGCGATCACGTTCTCGCGGGCCAGGATCCGCTCCGGGGCGAACATCGCGTCCTCCCGCTCGGAGAACACCGCGACGTAGAAGATCCCGGACTCGACCAGATCCTGGAAGAAGTGGCTGCCGTACGACAGCTCGGGCCGGAAGTCCCCGGCGGGATAAGTCACCTCGCACAGCACGGCGGCCCCCTGGATCTCGGTGAAGTGCACCGGCACGCCCAGGGACGGCGTCGTCGTGCCCCACCGGCCCGGCCCGATCGCCAGATAGGACTCGCCCTTGAGCGCCTGGTTGATGCGGCCGATCCGCCGGGCCACGGCGTACCGGTCCTGCTGGCCGAGAACGAGGTACGCCTCGGGCCGCACCATGACCACGTACTCCAGCGGCAGGCGCACGTTCCCGCCCATGAAGTGCCCGACCGTCGCGAACAGGCCGCCCTGCGCGGACTGCGCGTCGGGCATTTCCACGGCCTTGCCGAGGCCGCGCGTCTGTAGCGGCCGGCATTGGACGAGGTTGATGCGGGGTTCCCCGGTGCCGGCGAAGTTCACGGTGAACTCGACGTCGACCGGATGGGCGTAGGCGCCCGACACGGTGTGGAGCAGGTCCCGCAGGAGGCCCGGCACGTCGGTGTCGGCCAGCAGCCCCGCGAAGTCCAGGATCTGCGGGGTCTTGTCCGGCCAGCGGCCGAGCTCGCGCAGCCGCCGCAGGGCCGCCTCGTCCCGGCTGAAGAAGAGGCCGTGGTCGGCCTTGATGTCGAGGTCGGCGACCGTGCCCGCGGGGATCGTGACGAGCCCGTTGTCCTCCAGGTCGAGCACGTCCACCCCGTGCTGGCTGAACCGGGCGGCGTCCGCCTCGTCGATGCGCGAGCGTCGGGTCGGATCGTCCAAGGCGACGATCCGGGCGTAATCCCGCGTCGTCCGGTCGACCGCGCGGGTGCCGAGGCCGAGGACAAGCCGGACCATCCCCGCCGAGGAGTCGATCGCCGGATCCCAGACGTACAGGTTGGCGGAGTTGCCCACCCCTGCGGCGTGCGGGAAGAAGTAGCGGCCGTGGTGGTCCCCCGACACCCGTTGGATCAGCACGGCCATCTGCTCGTCGAGGTCGGCCAGCCCGCGTTCCTGCCGGTAGCGCAGGGCTTCCGGGCTCATCGAGCTGGCGTAGACCGTCCGCACCGCGTCCTCCAACGCGGCCAGCCGGTCTTCCGGGCCGCCTTGGTTCGCGCAGAACACGCTCTCGTACTTGCCGGCGAAGGCGTTGCCGAAGTTGTCCTCCAACAGCGAGGAGGACCGCACGATGATCGGGGACGCGCCGAAGTACTCCAGCATCTGCAGGAACTGTTCGCGCACCGGGCGCGGGAAGCGACCGCGCGTCAGCAGCTCGTGCAGCTGGGCGCCGGCGCTCTCGTAGCCCTCGCTCGTGCGCTGCCGGGTCCAGGTCTTCCACCATCCGTTGGCGACGATATAGGTGTAGAAGAGGTCGGAGCCGAGGAAGTACGAGTCGTGCGGCTCGAGCCGCTCGGCGAACCGCTCGGACGCCTGGCTCGCCAGGATAGCCCGCGCCAGGAGCATGCCGACGCTCTTCCCTCCGATGTACCCGCTGCCGATCACCCGTGAGGCGATCGCGACGAGGTCGGGCAGCCCCACGTGTCGCCGCGCCAGATCGACGATCCGACCCTCACGCCCGATCAGCACCGAGCGCAGCACACCGGCCGCCCGCTCCTGCGCGGCCTCGTCGGCCACCATCGCGTCGCGCCCTTGTTGCACCAGGGCCAGCCAGGGGTCGACCGGCTGCAGGGTCCGCTCGATCGACGCGAAGAGGCGCGCCGCGTCGGTGCTGGAGGTGATCGAGTACGCCTCGTCCCCCGCGATCCTGTGCGGGAAGAACATGGTCGGCGAGTGCCGGCCCCAGACCTTGAGCGGGTGGACGTAGGTGTCCTCGTCCACCTGGTTCAGGTCCAGCAGGACCTGGGTGGTCTCCCGGATGCCGGCGATCGTGTCGAAGGTGTGCCGACCGCGCAGCATCGCGAAATAGGCGACCGTGTCGAGTTCGTACAGGTAGGGGCAGGTGACCTTGAAGAAGTTCATCACCATGAGGTCCGCGTGCCAGTCGTCGAGCAACTCGGTGAGGCAGTCGAACACGTAGAACGACCCGAGTCCCTCGGCGGTGATGATCTCGTGGACGCTCCGAGCGCAGGTCTCGAACCCCAGCGACGCGTCGACGCGATGCACGGAAACGCCGCGCAAGTCGTCGATCAACTCGTCGTGGTCGGCGAACCGGACGTAAACCAGTCGTCGCCCGTCACGGCGGGCCTGGGCGACGAAGGGCTCGACCATGCGCCGGTAGGCCGCGACCGTGTCCACCTGCCACACGACGTTGTCGCCGAGCCGGAGCCCGTCGATCACCTGATCGAGCCCGCCGACTCCGGTGCTGGCCCAGGTGTAGTTGGCCATCGGGAAACCCCTCGCCTCTGGTCGGGCGCGGGCGGCCGGACGGTCGCCGCTGCCTCGCGGTGTCGACCCTAACGGGCCGCCACGCCCGTGAGCCAGGACACAACCCTCCTCGTCGAGTCCTTGTGGAGAGCCCACAAGGACTGATGTCGCCGCCGGCTGGCGCGAGCCCTAGAATCGCCCGATGAGCACCGGAGCGCCGCGGCGCGCCGCCGCCTCGCAGGAGACGATCCGGGCGGTCGAGCGCAGCGCGAATCGGTTGACCACCGCGGCGTACAGGCACATGGAGGAACACCTCGACTGGTACGCGGCCCTGTCCGCCCACGAGCGCTCGTGGGTGGGAGTGCTCGTCCACTCCGGCTTCACGTCGTTCGTGCGGTGGTACGTGGCCGCGGACTCCACCGATGTCGCCGGGACGGACGTCTTCTCCGACGCGCCCCGGGCGCTCACCCGGGCCATCTCATTGCGCCAGACGCTCGACCTGTTGCGCACCGTCGTAGACGTCGTCGAGGAGCACATCCCCGAGCTCGCCGCGGCGCGCGAGCAGGACGCGCTGCGCGAGGCGGTCCTGCGCTACTCCCGGGACGTCGCCTTCGCCGCCGCGCAGGTCTACGCCGACGCCGCCGAGTCCCGCGGGGCCTGGGACGCCCGGCTCGAATCGCTCGTCGTGGACGCCGTGCTGCGGGGTGAGAGCGACGACGACGTCACCTCCCGCGCCGCGGCGCTCGGCTGGGACGGGCTCGGCGACGTCACGGTCGTCGTCGGCGCCACACCCCGGGGGCGCGCCGATCGGCTCCTGGACCGGGCCCGGTCCGTCGCCGAATCGGCCGGGCTGGACGTACTGCTCGCGGTTCAGGGGCGCCGCTTGGTGGTCGTCCTGGGCGGCGCGTCGGACGCGCTCGCGGCGGCGACGTCGCTGCAGACCGTCTTCGGTCCCGGCCCGATCGTGGTCGGGCCCACCGTCCCCCGGCTGCACGCCGCCGGTCGGTCCGCTCGAGTCGCCTTCTCCGGGCTGCGGGCAGCCCCGGGCTGGCCGCAGGCGCCGCGCCCCGTCCGGGCCATCGATCTGCTGCCGGAGCGCGTGCTATCCGGAGACACGGTGGCCCGCAAGCACCTCGCGACCCGCATCGTCGCGCCCCTGCGGGCGGCCGGCGGTGGTTTGTACGAGACCGCGAGCTGCTACCTGGAGCGGGGTCGGGGCGTGGAGGCGACGGCCCGCGCGCTCTACGTGCACCCCAACACCGTCCGGTACCGCCTGGGCCGGATCGCCCAGTTGGTGGGGTACGACCTGGCCGACGCCCGGGAGGCCTACGTGGTGCAGATCGCACTCACGACCAGCCTCCTCGACGACGCGTCGATCATCGCCGGGCCGGCCTCGCGCGATGCCGTGCCCGACGACTTGCCGGTCGAGGCTGTTTTGTAGGAACCCCACAAAGATCGCGGAGCCTTCCTGTCGGTTTCGCGGGCGAGCTGGACGATCGAACTGGGCCATGGTGGGAACGTGCTCGCCCTTCTATGCCCTGGACAGGGCTCCCAGACCCCCGGATTCCTCGACCCCTGGCTCGAGCTGCCCGCCGCGCGCGAGGCGCTGACAACCCTGTCGCAGGCCTCCGGCATCGACCTGGTGGCCCACGGCACCACCTCGGACGCCGAGACCATCCGGGACACGGCGATCGCGCAGCCGCTGATCGTCGCCGCCGGGCTGGCCGCGGCCGAGGTGCTGCTCGACGGGCCGGACGCGCGGTCCGCCGTGGCGGCCCTCTCGGGCCACTCGGTCGGCGAGATCACCGCGGCCGGCGTCGGCGGCGTGCTCACCGGCTCCGAGGCGATCGTGTTGGTCCGGGAGCGCGGCCTCGCGATGGCGGAGGCCAGCGCGGTCCAGCCCACCGGGATGAGCGCCGTCGTCGGTGGCGACCCCGCCGCCGTCGCCGAGGCGTTGCAGCGGCACGGCCTCACGGCCGCCAACATGAACGGAGGCGGTCAGGTCGTGGCCGCCGGCACGATGGATCAGCTGGCGGCGCTCGAGCAGGACGCCCCCGCGCGGGCGCGCGTCATCCCCCTGTCCGTGGCGGGCGCGTTCCACACCGAGCACATGCGGCCCGCCGTCGCCCACCTGGACGCCTGCGTCCGGGCCAGCGCGCCGAAGGACCCCTGGGTTCCCCTGATCAGCAACCGTGACGGCCAGGCCGTCGATGACGGCGCGCAGGTGCTGGCGCGCATCGTCGACCAGGTCGCCCGCCCGGTGCGGTGGGACCTGGTCATGGAGACCCTCCTGTCCATGGGCGTGACCGCCCTCATCGAACTGCCCCCGGCGGGCACGCTGGTCGGTCTCGCCAAGCGCGGCATGAGGGGTGTCCCCTCGGTCGCCGTGAAGACCCCGGACGACCTGCCCGCCGCCCGCGCCCTGCTCGCGGAACACGGCGCCACGACATCGGCGGCGAGTTCGTGAGCTCCGAGCCCACGCCCGGTGCCGCGCGCACTCGGCCGCGCCCCACGCTGCGCACCCTGAAAGGCGCCGACTACTCGCGCCTGCTGGGGATCGGGGATTACCGCCCGGAGCGCGTGATCAGCAACGAGGAGATCTGCCACTACATCGACTCCAGCGACGAGTGGATCCGGGAGCGCTCCGGCATCACCCAGCGCTGCCAGGCCGCCCCCGAGGAGTCGGTGGTCGACATGGGTGCGGCCGCTGGCCGCGCCGCCCTGGTTCACGCCGGACTGTCGGGCTCCGATATCGACGCTGTGATCCTCGCCAGCGTCACCTGGCCGTGGCAGACCCCCGCCGCAGCGCCGCTGGTCGCCCACCGGGTCGGCGCCGGCACGGCCGCCGCGTACGACCTCGCCGCTGCTTGCGCGGGCTACTGCTACGGCGTCGCCACCGCAGACGACCTCGTGCGCTCCGGCCGCGCCGAGCACGTGCTGGTCGTCGGCGTGGAGAAGCTGTCCGACTACCGGAATCTGGACGACCGCGGGACGGCGTTCATCTTCGGGGACGGAGCCGGCGCCGCGGTGATCGGCCCGTCGGACACGCCGGGGATCAGCGCCACGACCTGGGGCTCGGACGGCGCGAACAGCGGTCTGATCGTCCAGTCCACGAGCTGGATCAGCGCTCGCTCCGCATTCGGGCCGGGGTTGAGCCCCCTCGACCGCGGCGTGCCGTCCGGCGAGGACGCGCCCGGGGCTCCGCTCGACGATCGCGCCGGAGCGCCCCCCGCCGAACTGGCGGCGGCGACCGGCGACCCCCACGTCTGGCCGTTCGTGGACATGTCGGGCCCGTCGGTGTTCCGCTGGGCGGTCTCCAAGATGGCGCCCCTGTGCCTCGCGGCCCTGGAATCCGCGGGCGTCACCCCCGACGACATCGACGTCTTCATCCCGCACCAGGCCAACGCGCGCATCGTCGACGCGATGGTCAAGCGGATGAAGCTGCCCGGCCACGTGGTCGTCGCCGACGACATCGCGCTCATGGCCAATACGTCGGCCGCCTCCGTACCGCTCGCCACCGCCGCCCTGCTGCGCGACGGCCGCGCGCGCTCCGGTGACCTCGCCTTGCAGATCGGCTTCGGCGCCGGCCTCACCTGGGCGGCGCAGGTCGTGGTCCTCCCGTGACCGACTGGCCGCGCCGCGAAGCGCCGCACCCAGGGATGGGCACGCCCTCATCCCTCCCGAACCCGTCGCCGACCGGCGACTGCGTGCCGCCCGCCCGGGCGACACGCGCCACTCCCGCCGCCCGAGCGGTTCATCGGGCCCTACACCGAAGGAGTTCGACATGGTTATGACCGAGCAGGAGATCCTCACCGGCCTCGCCGACATCATCAACGAGGAGACGGGCATTGAGCAGGACGAGGTCCAGCTCGACAAGTCCTTCACCGACGACCTCGACATTGACTCCCTGTCGATGATGACGATCGTCGTGAACGCTGAGGAAAAGTTCGGCGTACGCATCCCCGACGACGAGGTCAAGAACCTCAAGACCGTACGGGACGCCGTCACCTACATCACCTCCGCCCAGGCCTGAGGGCCCCGCCGCGGGGGCGCCGGCACGACCGGCCCCCGCGCGGAACGTCTCCCGGCCGTGACGCGACCCGTCACCGCCCCCGATGTCCCAGAGATGGAGCTTCCATGACCCAAACCGACGCCCAGCGCGTCGTCGTGACCGGCCTCGGCACGACGTCCCCGCTCGGCGGCGACGTCCCCTCCACGTGGGAGGCGCTTCTCGCCGGCCGTTCCGGGGTGCGAAAGATGCCCTACGACTGGGTGGAGGAGTTCCAGCTTCCCGTCCAGATCGCCGCCATGCTGGCCGTCCCCGCCGCCGAGAACCTCACCCGCGTCGAACAGCGCCGCCAGGATCCCTGCGCCCAGTACGCGGTGCTCGCGGCCCGGGAGGCGTGGGCCGACGCCGGTTCACCCGACGTGGAGCCCGAGCGCCTCGCAGTCTCGATCGGCTCCGGCGTCGGCGGCGTTCAGACCCTCGTCGACCAGTGGGAGACGCTGCGGCTCAAGGGACCCCGCCGGGTGTTCCCCCTGGCCGTGCCGATGCTGCTGGTCAACAGCCCCACGGCCATGGTGTCGCTGGAGCTCAACGCGCAGGCCGGGGGCCACACGCCGGTCAGCGCCTGCGCCTCCGGCGCCGAGGCCATTGCCAGCGCGCTCACGATGATCCGGGAGGGCCGCGCCGACGTGGTCGTCGCCGGTGGCACCGAGGCCGCCATCCATCCGCTCCCGATCGCCGGATTCGCGGCGATGCAAGCGCTCTCGACGCGAAACGACGCGCCGGAGGCGGCGTCCCGGCCCTACGACACGGGCCGTGACGGCTTCGTGATCGCCGAGGGGGCGGCGGTCCTCGTGCTGGAGTCCTACGCGTCCGCGAAGGCGCGGGGGGCGACGATCTACGCCGAGCTCGTCTCGGGGGGCGTCAGCACGGACGCCCACCACGTGGCGGCGCCGGAGCCCGAGGGCATCGGCGCGGGGGCCGCGATGGCGCAGGCGATTGAGTACGGCGACATCGACGTGGCAGACGTCGTGCACCTCAACGCGCACGCCACCTCGACCCCGGCGGGCGACATCGCGGAGGCCAAGGCCATCCACGTGGCGCTGGGCTCGCAGGCCACCCAGGTGGCGGTCAGCGCGACCAAGTCCATGACCGGACACCTGCTCGGCGCCGCCGGGTCGCTGGAGGCCATCTTCACGATCCTCGCGCTGCGCGACGGGCTGGCCCCGGCGCAGCTCAACCTGGACGACAAGGACCCCGAGATCGACCTCGACGTGGTCAGCGGCACACCCCGGCCGCTACCGGAGGGCGACATCATCGGCCTGGACAACAGCTTCGGCTTCGGCGGGCACAACGTCTGCCTGGCGTTCCGCCGCTGCTCCTGACGCGTCCGACCGACCCGAGCGACCGTCACGCACGGTCGCGCACGACGGCGGGGGACCCGCCCCATCCCCATGGGTCGGTCCCCCGCCGTCGTTCTCGTCACACCGTCGCGTCATCTCGGGGGTGCGATCAGCCTCTCGCGGTCCCGCGCGTTCACCGAAGGAGCCGCTGCCCCCGCCGGGCGCCTCGCCGCCCGGCAGCCCGCTAGCTGACCCGGTGGAGCCAGCGCACCGGGGCGTTCTCGCCGGCGTGCCGGAACGGCTCCAGCTCCGCGTCCCAGGGCTGGCCCAGAGCCGCCTCGAGCTCCTGCCGCATGGCGCTGGGGTCGCCGAGGCCGAGCGCCGCACGCAACCTGTTCTCGTTGACGAGGCAGTCGCCGTTGACGGAGACCACCGCGTGGTGCATCCCCAGGTGGGGCGTGAAACTCCAGCGGGCGCCGTCAACGCCCGGGCTCGGCTCCTCCACCACCTCGTAGCGGATGTCCTGGCAGATGCGCAGCGCGCTTGCCAGCTGGGCCCCGGTGCCCGGTTCCCCGGTCCACGAGGCCTGCGTGCGGACGAGCTTGCGGCCCAACGGTTGAGCCGTCCAGGCGAGTCGGATCGACACGCCGAGGACGTTCTCCAAGGCCCACCCGATGTGCGGACACAACGAAGCGGGGGTGGAGTGGATGAACACCACACCCCTGGTCAGGGTGGACTGCACCGCGACGGACATGTGGACCTCCTGTGGTGTGCGCGGGACGTCTTCCCCAACGGCCCACAACCACGGAACTCTGTTGTCCTGCAGTGAGATCAACCGGCGCGCCCCTCGTGTCGGGGGCCCGGTCGCACTATTGTCGAATCTGTTAGCCCATTGTGCCCCAAGGGCGGGCCGCGCGGCTACCGCCAGCGTGTCGGCGCGCCGACGCGTTGGTCGAGACGGGGCGACGAGGCGGTCCACCAGCCGACTCGGAGCCCGCCAGGCAGGCGTTCGGCCACACCACCGGGCGCCGACACCGTCTCGGTCGCGATGTGCCCTCGAACTCCCTTGGAGCGCAAAGTGTTGGACACACGCCCAAGACGTACGGTTCACTAGAGCTGTTGGGGAGTGCGTCGGAGACTCAGGACCGCGGTGGGACGTGGAGCCTGGACCGACACGACATGATGATGGGGGAGACATCATGAGCGGACACATCACCGCACCGGCACCAGGCATGCAGAGCGCGATGGCCATCTTGACGGCCCGCGTGCAGAGCATGGATGGCGGCTGCAGCGTGAACGAGTACGTCGAGCTGCTGCGCAGCGAGATGGAGAACCAAGACCCGTTGATCCTGACCTCGGCGATGGCCAGCCTGGCCTCGGCGTTGCTCGCGATCGCCTCGGGTGGGACGAAGATCCCGCCGTACGAGCTGCTCTCGACGATCGGCCTCACGCTGGCCGACGCCTGACCTGGCAGCACGGCACCACGGAGCCAGGCCCGTCGTCCGCCACCCTGCGCGCTCGCGCAGGCCCTCCCTCCGCGGGCGGCGGGACTGACCTTCGACGAAACGTCGCGGTGACGGAACCTCGCTGTGACGAAACCTCGTCGTGACGAACCTCGCCGCCCCGCGATCCTGTTGCCGGATCGTCGTGCGGCGTAGATTCGCCCGATGTCCTTCACGGAAGTGATAGAGCTCGCCGGGCGGGCCATCGACGCTGCTGGTGTCGCCATCATCGTCATCGGGGCGTTGCTGGCGCTGTTCTTCGCGATCACACACGGTCGTCGCGGTGACCTGCCCTCCGGCGACGTCTACGTGGACTTTCGCCGACGACTCGGGCGGGCCATCCTGCTGGGCCTGGAGCTGCTGATCGCCGCGGACATCATCCGCACGGTCGCCATCTCCCCTGATCTGGAGTCGGTCGGCGCCCTGGCGGTCATTGTGCTCGTCCGGACGTTCCTCAGCTGGACGCTGGAGGTGGAGATCTCCGGCCGCTGGCCCTGGCAGAAGACGCCGAGTGACACTCCGTCAGGGACCACGTGATCGAGGCTGCCGCGCCACGTGCGACGACCGACCAAAGCGTTGAGAACGCATGGTCTCGGGTCCTCCGTAGGTGCTTCTCAAACCCCCGCAAGTCCCTGCGTTCGCTGACCTCCCGTGTCCACAAGGTATCGCGGCCTCGTGGAGCGGGTCGCCCGGCGACCCCAGCGGGCCGACACCCGTGGGCCGGTGGTCGAAAGAACGCGTCAGTCTCAGCCGTCGAACCGGGACCATCGCCTCCGCTTGCCTAAACGGCAAATATGCCTATTGGGCAACGTTTGCTACGCTGACGCCGCGGCTGCTCGGGTCGCCTCGACCCGTAGGAGTTCCCGATGTCGCTCGCCCTGCACCGGCTGGCCCGGTTCGCCTTCCTCCACCCCGCACGAGTGCTCGGGCCGTGGGCCCTGCTCCTCGTGGTCGTGGCAACGCTGCTGGTCACCCAGCCCCGGTCGATCGCCACGGGATTCACGCTGGATGGCACCCCCTCGCAGGAAGTCCTCGACACCGTGTCCGCCGAGCTGCCGGAGGCGGGCGGGGTGCAGGGCACTCTCGTCATCACCGCCGACGACGGAGGACGCCTCGACACGCCTGACCGAGCGGCCGCCATCGCGGACGCGGCGGATCGCGCGGCCGGGAGCCCGTACGTCGTGAACCGCGAGGGCAAGCTCGCGGACCAGCGGACCGAGGTCCGCGCGAAGATCACCCACGGCGTCGAAGAGAAGGTCGCCGGGCAGCTGACCCCCGAGCTGACCCGGCTCGCGACCGCCCTCGAGGGTGCAGCCCAGCGGCCCGGAGGCGAAACCCTGCGTGTCCTCGCGGCCCGCGCCCGCTCCCTGGTCACCGCGCCGCCCCACGAGAAAATCGTCGGTACGAGCGGCCTCTTCGCGGATCTCGAGGCCGTGACGAAGTCCCTGGCGGCCCAGGGAGTCTCGCCACAGGCCCTCGGCCTGCCGCTGGACCAGCGGTCGATGACCGACCCTTCGATCGCGGTCCGGGACGCCGTCGGGCAGGCGAGCGTTCCCGTGCTGGCGGATCTCGACCTACTCACCACCGGTACGACCCCCCAGGGCAGCGCGCTCATCGCCGGGCACCGGACGCTGCAAACCGTGCGGGTCAGCTCCGACGGGCGGACGGCGATGCTGCCGCTTCAGTTCACCGCCGAGCTGAAGGACCTGCCCGAGACCGCGCTTCAGGATGTCCTCGCCGCGACGGGCGACGCGGTCGATCGCGCGGGGCTGACGAGCTACCCGAGCACCTCGCTCAACCCGACCAAGCCGCCGGTCGGGGGGCACGAGCTGATCGGCCTCGCGATCGCCTTCGTCGTGCTGCTGCTCACCCTCGGCTCGCTGGTCGCCGCAGGGATGCCGGTCCTCACCGCGCTCCTCGGGGTCGCGATCGGCGTGGGCGGCGCGTTCGCGCTGTCCGCGAACTATGTGATGACGACCGCGACCCCCGCGCTGGGGCTCATGATCGGCCTGGCGGTCGGGATCGACTACGCGCTGTTCATCCTGCACAAGCACCGCAAGCTCATCGTCCGCGAGGGACTGGCGCCGATCGACGCCGTGGGTCTAGCACTGGGCACCGCCGGCAGCGCCGTGCTCTTCGCCGGGCTCACCGTGATCACCGCCCTGCTCGGGTTGTTGACCCTCGGGATCGCCTTCGTCACCACGATGGCGCTCACCGCAGCCACGACGGTCGCTCTTGCCGTGGCGATCTCCCTCACGGCGCTGCCCGCGCTGCTCGGGCTGGCCGGATCTCGCGTCGTGGGTCGGCATACTCACCGCCGCCACAACGGTCGGCCCGCGCACGCCCGCCACCCCATCGCACGGCGATGGATCGGCGCGGTGACCGCCATGCCGGCGCTCACCGCCCTCCTGGTCGCCCTCGGGCTTGCGGGGCTCGCCACCGGAGCGTCCGACATGCGCCTCGGCATGCCGGACGGAGCCGTGGCCACCCCCGGGTCGCCGCAGCGGGTCAACTACGACGCGACGACCGACGCCTTCGGCGAGGGAGCGAACGCCCCTCTCGTCGTGACCCTGCGCCATCCCGAGCGTTCGGGTTTCGACACCGCGGAGCTCTTGCGACGGCAAGACGAGCTCGCGGCGGTCAATGGCGTCGCCAGCGCCCGCCTCCTGGGCGCCTCCCCCGACCGCACGCTGGCCATCTATCAGGTCACCCCTCCGGCCGGGCCCACCGACCCCGAGACGGAGGAGCTCGTCCACCGCCTCCGGGGGACCCAGGTGGACGGCGTCGCGCCGCTCGGCGTCACCGGGCTCACGGCCATCAACATCGACCTTTCGGAGGTGCTCGCCGACGCGATCCCCGTCTACGTCGCCGTGGTGATCGCCCTCTCGCTGGTCCTCCTCCTGCTCGTCTTCCGGTCCGTCGTCCTGCCGCTCGTGGCCACCGGTGGCTTTCTCCTCGCGATCGCCGCGACCATGGGACTCGTCACGGCCGCGTTCGGCGACGAGCGGTTCATCTGGCTCGTCGGGGTAGACCGGCCCGGGCCGATCCTCAGCTTCCTGCCGATCATGGCGACCGGCATTCTCTACGGGCTCGCGATGGACTACCAGGTCTTCCTCGGCGCATCGATGCGCGAGGACCACGTCCACGGGGCGTCGGCCCGCGAGGCGGTCCGGTCCGGGTTCCACCACGCGAGCTTGGTCGTCGTCGCCGCCGCCGCGATCATGGTGGCGGTGTTCGGAGGGTTCGTGCTCGGCGACGACACCACGATCCGCCAGTTCGGGTTCGCCTTGTCGGCGGGGATCCTCATCGACGCGTTCCTGATCCGAATGACGCTGATGCCGGCGTTCCTGCACATGGCGGGCGAGCGCGCGTGGTGGCTGCCGCGCCGGCTCGACCGCGTCCTCCCTCGGGTCGACATCGAGGGTGACCGCCTGCGGCAGCGGCTGGCCGACGTGCCATAGTGCTGGTCGTGGCGGGTCCCGGACTGCGTGAGACCAAGCGAGCCGAGACCGAACGTCGGCTCGCAGCCATCGCCTTCGCGCTCGTCGCCGAGCGCGGCTTCGCCCACGTCACGGTGGACGACATCGTGGAGGAGGCCCGGGTCTCCCGGCGCACGTTCTCCAACTACTACGCGTGCAAGGAGGAGGCCGTCGCGGCCGTCATCGTCCACGACGCCGCCGACGGCCTCGCCGGGTGGAGCCCAGCGGCCGTGGCCGACGGCGCAGGCCATGCCGGCGGCAGCGCTGGCCTGGTCGACCTCGTACGGGGACTCGTAGGCCACCAATTCGACGCAGGGGTGCTCGCCCGGCTGGTGGAGCTCGCGGACCTCTCCTCGGCGCACCGCCAGCTCGTGCCGTACGTCCGCGAGGCGCAGTGGCGCCTGTGGTCGATGGCCGGGGAGCATGCTCTCGAAGGGGGAGGCCACGACGACACCGACCGCGAGGTCGAGCTCGACGCCCTGTTGGGGGCCGTGTTCGGAGTCGTCAGCGCCCAGCTCTCCCGGCGAACTCCCGAGAACCCGCTCCCCCCTCCCGAGCCCGAGCGCATCCGCGCCCTCGTCGACGGCGTCCTCGACCGGCTCGCGGGAGGTCTCGCGGCCGGCGGCCCACCCGCCTGACGGGACTGTGGGGCGTGTGGGGCTTGAACCCACGACCGGCGGATTATGAGTCCGCTGCTCTGACCGGCTGAGCTAACGCCCCCGAGGCGCGGCTGCGCGCAACGGCGTACATGCTATGCGATTCCGGCCAGTTGACTCCGATCGCCCCGACGTCCGCCCTCCGCATCCGGCGCAAGAAAGGGGGCAGGACATGAGGGGCGGGACATGGGGCGCAGGACGGTGAGCCCGGCCCCGGGGAGGGAAGAAGGCCCTCGGCCACACCCGCGTGAACGGACGTGGCACGGGGCCTTCAGCAGCGCTCCCCCGATTGGACTCGAACCAATAACCCTTCGATTAACAGTCGAATGCTCTGCCAGTTGAGCTACGGGGGATCGGCAAGCACGGGCGACTCTAGCAAACGAATCGTCCGACGGTGAAACCCGTCCGGGCGCACCGGGCGTCCCATCGGCCGCGGTCGTCCGGCCCTGAGCGGGCGGCCCGCTACAGCCCCGCTTGGTCCCGAAGGTCCGCCAGCAGCCGGTCGACCTCCGAGGCGACCTCGGGGTCCGCAGCGCTGCGCGCCCGGCGCCAGGAGACCTGCTCGCGCAGCTCGCCGGTCGCGAGGTCGCGTCGCAGCGCCACCTGGCCGATCGTTCGGCCTCCGGACTCGACGGGGGTGCTGACGTACAGGCTGGCGCGAACGCGCTCGGAGAAGACCGACGGGAGACGCAGCTGGCGCTCCCCCAGCGTCCACATGGCCGCGCGGCCGTCGTCGACCCAGGTCACGCTCAGCGTGCGGGTGCGCGGTTCCCACGCCCCCGCCAGGACCTCCAGCCAGGGGCGGCTCCAGAGGGCGGACGCGTCGGCCGCCACGCCGGTCGGGAGCACCGCGAGGGACTCGTACTCGGCCTCGGGGTGCCGGCCCTCCGAGGGGACCGACGGGACGTGATGCAGCGCGTGCAGGGACGCCACGATGCAGGACCCGGTGACGGCGTCTTGCCCCCAGGCCAGCACGCGGTCCCGGGGGCGCAGGTCCAGGCGCTCCAGCGCCCAGGGGGGCGCGGCTCCCTCGCCGCGGCGCAGCCACTTCACGAGTACCTCTCTCTCAGCGCGGCCAACTCGGCCTGTCGTCGGGTCAGCGCGACGTGGAGTTCCTGAGCGGCGTCCGGGTCGCTGGCCTGAAGCCGCTGCAACGCGGACAGGGAGTCCGCGATGGCCTGGCGCTGACCGATCTCGCTGATCTCCAAGAGCAGCCGGCCCACCTGCCGAACCTCCGGGTCGCCGGTGGCCGGGTCGACCGACAGCCGAAGCGGGGCCACGGACAGCTGCGTGACCAGCGGTTCGACGGGCTCGGGCACCGACCGCGCGACCTGACCTACCCAACCGGCCGCCGACGCGCCCACCGCGGCGTCGCGGCCGAGCGCCCGGACGGCGTCGAAGATCGCCCGCAGCGACGGCGACGTGAAGGACGACGGGTCGATCGCGGCCACATCCTCCTCAGGAACGAGGAGCGGGTGCTGCAGCAGAACCTGCACGACCTGCATCCCCAGGTCGACGACCGGGTCGCGGGGGTCGAGCGGAGGGTACGGATCCGCCGTCGGCACGTCGCCCTCGCCGTGCCCGATCCCCACGCCCCCGCTCTCCTGACCGCCGCTCTCCTGACCGCCGTTCCCGTGACCGCCGTTCCCGGCGTGGTCCCGGCGCGCCCGGCGCGCCGCCTGGAGGCTCGACCCGGACGATCCGCCGCCGCGACGGTCAGCGCGGCCGACCCGGGCCACCTCGGAGGCCACCTGTTCGATGTCGATCCCGATCCACCCGGCCACGAGCCGCGTGTACTCCGGGCGCAGCGCCTGATCCCGGATCTTGGCGATCACCGGCGCCGCAGCCCGCATCGCGTGCACCCGGCCCTCAGCGGTGCCCAGGTCGTGGCGGGCCAGGACGGTCCGCACCGCGAACTCGAACATCGGCACGGCGTCCTCAATCAGGGCGCGCACGCCCGCGGGTCCCGAGGACAGGCGCAGCTCGCACGGGTCCTGCCCGGCCTGCGCGACCGCCACGAAGCTCTGGCTCGCCCACCGCTGGTCGCCGTCGAACGCCTTCATCGCGGCGGCCTGGCCCGCGGCGTCGCCGTCGAAGGTGAACACCGCCCGCGCCGGGGTGCCGCCCGCCTCATCGCGCAGGATGCGGCGCAGCAGCTTGACGTGGTCGGCCCCGAAGGCCGTCCCGCACGTGGCGACCGCCCCCTCCACGCCGGACAGGTGGCAGGCCATGACGTCCGTGTAGCCCTCGACGATCACCGCGACCCGCTCCCTCGCGATCGACTTCTTCGCGAGGTCGAGGCCGTAGAGCACCGAGGACTTGCGGTAGATCGGCGTCTCGGAGGTGTTCAGGTACTTGGCCGGCAACCGGTCGTCCTCGAAGAGCCGTCGGGCGCCGAATCCCACGGGGTCGCCGGTGATGTCGCGGATCGGCCACATCAGCCGGCCCCGGAAGGCGTCGTACAGGCCCCGGCCGCGCCGCACCAGCCCCGCGGTCAGCGCCTCCTCCTCCGTGAACCCCTTGGCCAGGAGGAGCCGCGCCAGGTCATCCCCGCCGCGGGGCGCGTAGCCGACTCCGAACTGCCGCGCCGCCGCGCTGTCGAAGTGACGCTCGCGCAGGAAGTCGCGCCCGGCGCGGGCGTCCGGGCTGGCGAGCAGGGTCCGGGTGTAGAACTCCTCCGCGAGCCGGTGCGCCTCGACCAACCGGGTCCGCCGTCCCGGAGAGTACTCCCGGCCCCCGCCGCCCTCCTCGTAGCGCAGCTCCACGCCTACCTGGCCGGCGAGGCGCTCGACCGCCTCCACGAACGTGAGGTGGTCGATCTTCTGCACGAAGCTGATAACGTCCCCGCCCTCGCCGCAGCCGAAGCAATGCCACGTGCCGAGGGCGGGGCGGATCGTGAAGGACGGGGTCTTCTCGTCGTGGAAGGGGCACAACCCCTTGAACGACCCGACGCCCGCGGTCCGCAGCGTGACGTGCTCGCGGACGACGTCGTCGAGCCGCGCGCGTTCCTTCACGCGCTGCACGTCTTCCTCGCGGATTCGCGACACTGCGTCATCCTTCCCGCTGCACCCCGCCCCCCGCGGTCCCGGCACGCAGGTGGGCCGCCGCCCCGAGTCTAGGCGCGCGGATAGCCTGCGGACCCCGCGCACCAGGTCGTCCACAGCTCCACCGCCCGGGCGTCGGACAGGCAGGCCACCTGATCGACGATCACCCGCAGGGACGCGCGCTCCCCGGCGGCGGCGAAGTCGAGGGCGAACATGGGGTCGAGGCGCTCCGGGCGGTCCCCGTAGGCCGCGACGAGCGCCTCCACCACCTCGGTCTGGCGGCCCTGGGCGTCCAACCGTTCGGGGGCCAGCATCACGAACCGCGCCGCCAGGGCCTTGAGCAGCACGCATTCGACCCACGCGTCGCGGGGGATGACGAGCCGGGCGTCGTAGCGGGCGAGGGGCGCCGGCCCGTACCGCGCGCGGGTGGCGCGCTCGACCGCGGACACGAACCGGCCGATCAGACGGCTGGTCATGTCCTTCAGGGCGGCGAGGCAGGCCCGAGACCCGTCGAACGATCGCGCGGGGATCGCCCCGGACGCGAGCAGGCGCTGCGCCGCGTCCATCAACTCGGCCGGCTCAGCCGTGGCGTCGTACCAGCGGGTGGCCACACCGAAGACCTCTCCCAGCGCGTCCGGCGCCTCCAGCACGCGCAGGTCGATGAAACCGCGCGCCACCCCGTCCTCCACGTCGTGCACCGAGTAGGCCACGTCGTCCGACCAATCCATCACCTCAGCCTCCAGGCAGCGGCGGCCCGGCTCGGCCGCGGGAGCGCCCTCGCGGATCCAGGCGAACGCCTCGAGGTCTTCGTCGTACGCGCTGTACTTGCGCACGCCCGCCGGGGCGCGCCCCCGCGGCCAGGGGTATTTCACGGTCGCATCGAGGCTGGCCCGTGTGAGATTGAGCCCCGCGGGGCGTCCGTCCGCATGCTCCCTCTTGGCCTCCAAGCGGGTGAGAATCCGCAGCGTCTGCGCGTTGCCCTCGAAGCCCCCCACCGTCTCGGCTAACGCGTCCAGCACCCTTTCCCCGTGATGGCCGAACGGCGGGTGGCCGAGGTCGTGGGCGAGGCACGCGGTATCGACCACGTCGGCGTCGCAGCCCAGATCCGCCCCGAACTCTCGGCCGATCTGCGCGACCTCCAGGGAGTGCGTCAGTCGGGTGCGCACGAAGTCGTCGGTCCCCGGGCGCAGGACCTGCGTCTTCGCCGCGAGCCGGCGCAACGCCGCCGAGTGCACGAGGCGGCCGCGATCCCGCGCGAAATCGTCGCGGTCGCTGCGCTTCTGCGCAGGGTCCTCGGGCACCCACCGGGCCCGGTCGGCGGCGTCGTACACCCTCACGCTCGCACTCTAGGCGTCCCGGGCGCCCGC
>JBDIAS010000050.1:0-19550 GCA_039812465.1 Austwickia sp.
ATGACGCGGTCGGCCTCGGGGCCGTCGAGCAGGGCTTGGACGGCGCCGGTCTGGGCCGCGAACCGCGGGGCGCGCCCGGTCGCCTCCGGGACCACCAGCTGGACGCCCCAGCCGGCCAGCAACCCCGCCAGCCACTCCATGTGGTCGACGATGTCGCCCGCCGTCCACTCCTTCACGGGGCTGGGCGCATCCCAGTCCTGGACACCGTCGATGAGGGCGGCGAAACGGTCGGCGAGCATCCGGTGGCGCTCCGCGGGAGTCGCGTCGGTGAGGGCAGACATAGAGCAAAGTCTGCCACGCACGCGGTCCTGCGTCAGACGGCGCAGCCGTCACACGCGGTCCCGATCACACGGCGCAGCCGTCGGGTCCGCAGGCGCCCTCCCCGGTCGAATCTGTCTGCTCGCCGAGCGGAACGATCGTGTGGCTCTCGTCCCAGGCGGTGGTCAGGGCGCGGGTGAACAACTCGGCGGGCTGGGCGCCAGAGACCCCGTACCGTCCGTCGATCACGAAGAACGGCACCCCGGAGATCCCGAGGGCCGCGGCCTGGGAGATGTCCGCGCGGACGGCCTCGCGGTAGCGGCCCTCGTCCAGGGCGGCCCTGATCTCGTCCGCGTCGAGGCCGGCCTCGGTGCCGATCCGGACGAGCACCTCGCGGTCGCTGGTGTCCTGGGCCTTCTCGAAGTGGGCCGAGAGGAGCGCTTCCTTGACGGCGTCGGCGACGCCGCGCGCCTTGGCGAGGTGCAGCAGCTCGTGGGCGGGGTAGCTGTTGGCGACGACGAGGTGTTCGAAGTCGTAGTTCAGCCCCTCCCCGCGGGCTGCGTCCTCGACCGTTGCGAGCATCCGGCGGACCTGGTCGGGGTCCATCCCCTTGCGCTTGGCGAGGTAGTCCAGCTCCGTGCCGTCGTAGCGCTCCGGGATGCTCGGGTCGAGCTGGTAGCTGTGCCAGGTCACCTCGACCTGGTCGCGGTGGCCGAAGTCGGCGAGGCCGGCCTCGAAGCGGCGCTTGCCGATGAAGCACCAGGGACAGGCAATGTCGGACCAAATGTCAACCTTCATGCCTGTGTCAACCACCCGGGAGCGGGGAAAGCTTCCCGGGCAGGCTCGCGCGGCCGGATGGTGGGAACCGCCGCACCTCACCGGGCCGTTGGCGGAGCGTGGACGAACCGCGACCGATCGGGCGGCGCGCCGTGATCACGGCCGGGCTGCTGGCCGGCGCCGGGGGGCTCGTCTGGGCCGGCCGTGACACGATCGGCCCGCTCGCCGAAGACCTTTTCGGCCAACCCCAGGACGGAATCCGCGGTTCGCGGCCCCGCCCGAGCGCGGTCGACGGTTCGGGTCTGCCCAGCTACCGGACTCTGGCCGACGCGCGGCTCGTCTATGAGATCACCGGGCGGCCGGTCGCCTTCTCGATGGAGCCCGGCTTCGCAGAGCGGCTCGACGCCTCCTTCCGGTCGCACTGGGCGGCCCAGGGGTGGGATGCGCCCGCGCAGCTCACCTCGTACGGCACCTGGATCGCTGCCGAGGGGCGCGCGAACTCCTGGCACCACGCCGGCCGTGCGTTCGACGTCGGCCGCGTCGTCGCGGCCGACGGTTCGGATCTGGTGAGTTGCCGGTACGACGTGTGGGGCTCGCGCACAGGCCCGGCGCTGCGTTCGGCGGCGCGGGCGTACTGGCAGTTGGCGGCGAGCCTGCACCGTGACTTCGCGTACGTGCTCACGTACCTGTACGACAACGCCCATCACAACCACATCCACGTGGACGACGGACGCTCGGGTGCCGGCCGCAGCTCGCTGCACCGCGGCATGCGCGTGCAGGCGCAGGCCGTGCAGGCGATGTGCGTCCACGTGTGGGGAAGGGACATCGAGATCACCGGCGCCTGGGACGCGGCGACGCGGGCAGCCACCGGGGAGATCCTGCGGGAGGCGGGGATCGGGGGGAGCCTCACGGGTGACGCGCAGTGGCACGCGTTCCTGACCGCGACGGCCAGCCGCCGTTGACCCTCACGTGCCATCAGACCGGTCGAGGCGGCATGACGTCGATGGTGCGGCGCCTCACGGGCTCGGGCTCGGGCTCGGGGCGTGGAACGCGGGCCGCTCACAGGCTCGGACGTGGGGCGGGGGGCCTGGGCCGCGGGGGTTAAGGAGTCGCAGCGTGGACGGCTTCCCACTGCTCCGCGGAGAGCACGAACTCGGCCCCCGGGAAGATGCCGTTGTTCTCGCTGAAGATGTGGTCCTTCAGGCGGCGTACGAACGGGGTCACCTCAGCGAGGTCGCCCGCCTCGATCGCCGCGCTCGCCTCGACGAAGTAGACGTGATCGTCCATGAGCTCCTGGACCAGCCCGCCGTACTTGCCGGTGGAACGCACCGCCGGGAAGAGCGCGATCTCCTCGTTCTCGTTGTGCTCGATCAACGCGGGGGCGATCTCGGCGATGAGGGCTGCGACCCTCGCCGCGTCGTGTGTCTCGCCCGCCTGCTGGAGGGCCCGCAGCCCGCCGTACACCTCGTCGTGCTCCCTCATGTACCGGGCGATCAGCTGGTGGCGGCGGCAGCCGCAGTGCATGCACATGGGTCGTCTCCTCGACCGAACGACGCGATGAGGCCGGACACGATCAGGAGTGCGGCGCCTCTGCCGGCTTGCAGATGAACACCGGGATTTGCCGGCCCGTCGTCGCGTTGGCCTTCTCCTGGTACTCGGCGTAGGGCGGAAACGCCTCGACGCAGAACTTCCACCAGTTCTCGCGCTCCTCGCCGGTCGCCTCGTGCACAACGTAATCGCCCGTGCTCGTGCCGTCCTGGATCATCACCTGGGGGTTGGCGACGAAGGAGCGGTACCAGGCGGGGTTCTCGGGCGCGCCGCCCTTCGAGGCGACCGCCGCGTACCACCCGCCGTGCTCGACCCGCATCAGCGGGAGGTGGCGCAGCAACCCCGACTTCACCCCCCGGAACGTGAAGAGGACCACGTGGCGGCCCATGATGTCGACGGACCGGGTGTCCCCGGTGCGGAGGATCTCGGCAATCTGGTCGGCCTGCCAGCCCGGGAGCGGCTCGGCGTAATCACCCTGCAACGGCATGGGTCCATTCGACCCGGCGGCGCCCCGGAGCGCAACCTCGGCGCGCGGGGCGGCGAATGGGACCGCTTCAGGCGCGCGGGATCGGTGGCGGGTACGGCGTGAGCAACTGGTCCACTGGCGCGTAATCGTCGGTGAGCGTCGGGGCGTCGCCAACCCAGCCATCAAGCGCTGCGCCCGTGAGAACCGCCCACGGCACGTCGCGCTCGCGCAGGCGCGCCTCCCAGGCGGCCGGGTTGAGCGGCGCGCGGGAGGCCAGCGCGATGAGGTTCCCGCCGCCCGAGCCCAGCCGGGAGCGCGCCTCCGGGCGGAACGTCGGCGGGTCGGCGGCCACCGCGACGTGCGGGAACACCGCGCGGAGCGTGGCCAGCTCGGCCCGGGCGAAGTGCAGCGGCGGGAAGTCGATGAGGTTCACCGCGTAGATCCCGTCGTGGCGCAGGGCGCCCGCGACGTCGTCGATCGCCTCCCGCGTGGTCAGGTGCCACGGCACGCTGACACCGCCGAAGGCGTCGCCGATCACCAGGTCCGCCTCCGCCGCGGGGAGGGCGCGCAGGCCGACCCGGCCGTCCTCGACGCGGACGTCGACCCCGAGGTCGGCGGGCAGGGCTAGCGCCTCACGGTCCAGCGCCACCACGCCCCCGTCGATCTCAGAGACGGTGGCGGTCGTGCCGGGACGGGCGTGGGCCAGGTAGCGGGGCAGGGTCAGGCCGCCGGCGCCGATGCTGTGCACCCGCAAGGCCGCGCCGGGCGCGCGGTGCGGGTCGATGCCAGCGGCGATGGCCCGCACGTAGGTGAAGTGCAGGTACGTGGGGTCGTTCAGGTCGACGTACGAGTGGCGCAGCCCGTCCAGGACGAGGGTGCGGCCGTCGGGTCGCGCGGGGTCGTGCACGATCGCCGCGCAGTGGTACGTCGTCTCGGCGTCACATCCGCTGGGCGAGCCGAGCGTGAACGCGCCGAGGAACAGTGCGGCCACCGCCCCGCCGGCGATCTGGCGGCGCGTCCCGCCGAGCAGGACCGCGACGACGGCGGCCGCGACGAGCAGCGTGAAGCCCAGGCCCAGCATGATGCCGGTGACCGGCACCCGGGTGATCAACACGAAACCCGTGATGACGGTGCCCGCGATCGCACCCGCGGTGGCGATCCCCGAGAGCCGCCCGACGATCGTGCCCGTCTGGGCCAGGGTGGACAGGCGCAGCTTGGTGACCATGGGGGTCACGGCGGACAGGAGCGCGCCGGGCACCACGATGGTGGCGGCCGACGCGAGGAGGACGGTGGCGCTGCCCGAGCCGCTGCCGCCCCCCGAGCCGCCGCCGGAGCCCAGCGCCGCCGCGCGCACGACGAACGGCGTCGCGGCGACGGCCACGGCCGAGATCGCGAGCAGCGGCGCGAGGGCGCGCGCCGGGTCGATCCGGTCGGCCCAGCGGCCCCCGACCCAGGACCCGACCGCGATGGCGGTCAGCGCGGTGCCGATAACCAGCGTGCTGGTCTCCAGGGTCAGGCCGAGGTAGGGCGCGAGCAGCCGTAGAGCGACCAGCTCGACGACGAGGACGGCCGCGCTGGCGCCGAACACGAGGGCGACCGCAGTCGCCTCGCCGAGCGGGCGGCCCTGCCCCGGCAGGCCCGCGACGTTCGCGTGTCGATCGGGTGCCCGCTCGTCAGGTGCCTGCGCGTCGTCTCCCTGCACCATCCGCACCCTTCGGTGTCGCTCGCGTGGGCATCCGTACCCTGCAGGCCGTCCGTACCTGCACTCCCGCGCACGCTACCCGCGGGCGCCGGGGCATCGAGGGACACGCGCCGCGAGCGGCGCGCCGCGTCACACGACGGTGTCCGCCGTGTGCTCGACCTGGTTCGGGTGTCGGATCCGGTCGAGTCGGTTGAGGGCGAACACGAAGACCGCCATCAGCGACAGCGTGACGGCGAGCGCGAGCAAGGCGTTGCTCGTCAGGCCCGCGAAGACGTACCCGATCAGCGCGGCTGCGGCGGCGACGACCGCGTACGGCATCTGGGTGCGCACATGCTCGAGGTGGTCGCACCCGGCGCCGAACGACGCCAGGATCGTCGTGTCCGAGATCGGCGAGCAGTGGTCGCCGAAGACCCCGCCCGCGATCGCCGCGCCGATGGCCGGCGCGATGTCGACCCCCGTCGCGGCGGCAACGGGGATGGCGATCGGCAGGATGATCGCGAACGTGCTCCAGCTGCTCCCGGTCGCGAACGCGATCCCGCAGGCCGCGAGGAAGACCAGGACGTAGACCAGCGAGGGGTTCATGTCGGCCCGCGCGAGCTGCACGATGAACTCCGGCGCCCCGACGTCCTTGGTGACCGCCCCGATGGCCCAGGCCAGCACGAGGATGAGGACGACCTCGATCATCGAGCGGAAGCCGTCCATCCAGGTCGCGGCGATCTGCGAGCTGCGGATCGCGCCGGCGCGCACGGCGAAGATCGTGGCGGCGACGGACGCCCACAGGAACCCCGACACCAGCCCCACCATCGTCGAGAACAGGGCCACGATCAGGACGATGACGGGCACGACCATGCCCCAGACGGTCGGGCGGGCGCCGTCGGGCACCACGTGGTCGTTGGCCGGGTCTGTGTGGCCCGCGCGTCCGGGGGAGAGCACCTGTCCGGTGGTCCGGGCCCGCTGCTCGGCGCGGCGCATCGGGCCGAAGTCCCAGCCGGTCACGGCGAAGAGCAGGACCAGCAGCAGCGCGGCGATCGTGTAGAGGTGGAACGGCACCGCGGAGAGGAAGGCCTGCATGGGGGCGACCCCCTCGGGCAGGCTCTGGCTCAGGATGCCGAGGATGAAGGCGCCCCAGGCGGTGATCGGCAGCAGGCTGGGTACGGTCGCCGCCGTCGCGTCCAGCAGGTAGGCGAGCTTCTCCCGGGAGACCCGCACGCGGTCGGTGACCGGGCGCACGATCGGCCCGAGGACCACCGCGTTCGAGGCGTCGCTGAACCAGATGAGCAGCCCGCCGATCCACGTCATGACCTGGCCCTGCCGGGGGTTGGTCACCCGGTCCCGCACGGCCGTGAGCAGCGCGGCGGCGGCCCCGCCCCGCTCGAGCAGCACCGAGAACACGCCCACGAGCAGCATCATCAGCGCGATCGAGGCGTTGTCGGTGTCGCCGAGCTTGGCGAACAGGTAGTCGCGCAGCGTGCTGATGTAGCCGTCGACGGGGTTGTAGCCCGCGAGCATCGTGGCGCCGACGAAGACCGCGATCAGCAGAGAGAGCAGGACGTTGCGCGTCCAGTAGGACAGGCCGATCGCCAACAGCGGTGGCAGCAGCGCTAAGACGCCGAATTCCATCCCGACCTCCCCGAGCCCAGGCGGTGACGGCGCACGCTGGACAGCTGTCCAATGGTTATCGGTGCACCGTACAGGGGCCGTCAGGGTCCCTGGGGCCGTTCCGAGGAACGAACCTCCAGGGTCACAGACGCCCGGAGGCGACCCGACGGGCCCGAGGGCGGACCGGACCGCCGAAGAAGAGCTGCCGTTCCCGCCACAGGACAGCGGCGGTCACGACGAGCAGCAGGCCGGTGGCCATGACCTCGGTGTCGGGGTCGGTGGCGAGGACCTGCGTGATCAGGTTGGCCGAGAGGTGAAACAGGACGGTCACCGCGATGTTGCGGCCCGAGCGGTAGTAGACCCAGTTCATGAGCAGCACGAACGGGATCATGCTCAGGGGGAAGTTCAGGGCGTGCAGCCAGCCCTGCTCGGCCGTCTGGCTCTGGGAGGACCCGGCGATGAACGCCAGCGGGAGATGCCAGATGGCCCAGATCACCGCGAAGACCATCGAGGCGGTGAACAGGGAGAAGCGGGTCCGCAGGGAGTCGGTGCCGTACGAGTGCCAGGCGAGCTCCTCGAGCACCGGCGCCAGGACGAGGACGATCCACCCGGGCATCAGGCCCGCCGTGAAGGTGGTGCCGCCGCGGAGCCAGAACTGTTCCGCCGGATAACCGAGCGCCACCGAGAGGGCGGTGGCCACCAGGATGGCGGCGGGCATGAGCCCGCAGGCGAGCAGCCAGCAGCGGGCGCGCACCTGGCGGACGTCGACCAGGCGCGCCAGGATGTCCCCCCGCAGCTCCGCGTCGTCGCGGGTCATCCAGGCGACGACGCCGAGCGGCGCGGCCAGCCCGAGGACTCCGAGCAGCGCGACGACCCAGCCCCAGCCGGTCCCCTGGTGGCTCGCCCACGCGGCGGGGATCCACAGCGCCCACGGGACAGCCGTCGCCAGGAAGTAGAACTGGCCGGGCCGGGCGTACCGCGACAACGGTTCCGCGGGTGCGTCGGCGAGGGGCTCGAGGCGGAGGGTGGTCGCCTCAGCGGCTTGCGCAGGGGTCGTGATCATGCGTCAACGCTAGGAAAAGGGAGGCCCTGCCCGCGTCGGGCACGGCCCGGAGAAGCCCCCGGTCCAACCCTGAGGCGCCCCTGATCAGGGAGATTCGGCTGGGACGCGGGTGCGGGATGCGGTCAGCCGGACTCTTGCTCGACAACTCAGCCGGTCCGCGCGACGTCGGGGTGCTCGCCGCTCGCGGGCGCGCCCGCGTCGTCGACGGCCGCGGGCAGGGCCCGCCCGACGAGGACGGCGAGGGCCGCGAGGATCGCGACCGCCAGGACGACGTAGGCGACCGCCAGGGTGGCGTTGATGCCGTTGGTCTGGCTGACGTGCAATCCCTGCGAGCTGATCAGCAGGCCCAGCGCAAGTTCGGCGGTCACGGCGGCGGCCAGGACGAGGGCCGGTGCCCGCAGCGTGTCGCGTCGCAGGCTACGCAACACCGCGAGGGCGATGAGGACGATCGCGACCACCGCCAGCCCCATCCGCGCCAGCTGCGGACCCGCCGCGCCGTCGATGTCCAGGACCTGCCAGACGGGCCAGCTCAGGCACCGCGTGAACGAGCTGAAGCCGTCGGGGGTCCGCCCCGCGATCACGATGCCGAGCAGGTGCGTCACGATCAGGACCGCGAAGGCCGCGACGCCGAGCCGCCACACGCCCGCCTCGGGCGCACGATCGCGGCGCGTGCGCGCCTGGGCCGCGATCGCGACGAGCGCGCCGGCGACCACGGCGCCGCCCACGTCGAGCAGCCCGAGGGGCATCGGCAGCGTGAACAGGATGAGCATCATCCCGAAGATCGCCGAGGCGATGGCGAGGGCCAGCGCGATCCGGGGGAAGAGGCGCACCCGCACGTCGCGGGCGTGCCGGCCGAGCCAGGCCGACGCCGCGAGGAGCACCAGCGCGGTGAAGCTGATGAGCCGGTGGACGAACTCGATCGCGGGGTTGTGCAGCCAGCCGCTCTGCAGGTCCGGCGCCATCTGGTCCGCGTAACACACCGGCCACGCCGGGCAGGCGGAGCTGGAGTCGGTCGCGCACACCACCGAACCCAGCGCGATGGTGACGAAGGTGAACGCGGTCGCGAGGTGGAAGACGCGGGTGGTCCGGTGCGACGCCGGGTCGGCGGGGGACATGGGCCTCTTTCTGGGGTGCGCGGATCTTCTGAGGTGCGAGGACGGAGGGTTCCCGAGCCACGATGCCACCCGGAGCCGCGTGGGCTCCTGCCGCGATGGCCGGGTGTGACGCGGTCCTCACGGCGTTCTCGTGATGCCGCCCCGATCAGCCCCGCTCGCGGACCCCGTACGTCGTGCTCCGCTCCCGCACGGGCCGATCGATGCCCCGAGCGATGTCGGTGAGCTCGGCCACCGTCTTGGCCGACCCGTGCTCCGAGCCCGCCATGCGGGAGATCGTCTCCTCCATCAGCGTCCCGCCGAGGTCGTTGGCGCCGGCCTGCAGCATCGCCCGGGCGCCGTCGACGCCGAGCTTGACCCACGAGGTCTGCACGTTGCGGATCCGTCCGTGCAGCAGGATCCGCGCCATCGAGTGCACGGCCAGGTTGTCGCGGGGCGTGGGCCCGGGGCGCGCGACGCCCGCGAGGTAGATGGGGGCGTTGTGGTGCACGAACGGCAGCGGTACGAACTCCGTGAAGCCGCCGGTCTCGTCCTGGAGCCGCGCGATCAGCGCCAGGTGGGCCACCCAGTGCCGGGGGTGGTCGACATGGCCGTACATCATCGTCGCCGTCGTCGGGAGCCCGACGCGGTGCGCGGTCGTCACCACGTCGATCCAGCTCTGGGTCGGCAGCTTGCCCTTCGTCAGCACCCAGCGCACGTCGTCGTCGAGGATCTCCGCGGCGGTGCCCGGCAGGGACCCCAGTCCGGCGTCGCGCACGGCGAGCAGGAACTCCTCGACGGACTGCCCGGCCCGGGCGCTCCCGGTGACGACCTCCATCGGGGAGAACGCGTGGACGTGCATCGCGGGGACGCGTTCCATCACCGCGGCGACGAGGTCGACGTACGCGGACGCGGGCAGCTGCGGGTCGATCCCGCCCTGCATGCACACTTCGGTGGCGCCGAGGTCCCAGGCCTCCTGCGCGCGGTCGGCGACCTGCTCCAGGGAGAGCGAGAACGCGTCGGGGTCGGTGCGGCGCTGCGAGAACGCGCAGAACCGGCACCCGACGTAGCAGACGTTGGTGAAGTTGATGTTCCGGTTGACCACGTACGTCACGTCGTCGCCGACGGCCTCGCGCCGCAGGTCGTCGGCCAGGCGGCACACCTCGCGCAACAGGTCGCCGTCGGCGGTCATCAGGGTGAGGGCGTGCTCATCCGTGAGACGGTCGGGATTGTCCCGCGCGGCCCGCAGCGCGGCGAGCCCGGGCAGGGCGCTCTCGAGGTGGACGCCGGGAGCCTGCGCTCGCGGTCTCTCCGCACCGTCGAAGGGCTGCTCGCCCGTGGGGGTTGGCTCGAGCGTGGGGGTCGGCTCGAGCGTGGGGGTCGGCTCGCCCGCGGAGGTGCGGCGCGCGGCGTCGCGGACGGTGTCCCAGTCGCCGTAGACGCTCACGAAATCCGTGCGGCGGTCGGCGACCCGGCCCTCGTCGTCGATCGCGGTGTGCAGCGCGGTCCGGCCGCGCGCGTGGAACCCGCCGTCCGGCTCCTGCCACGCCCGGGGCTGCGGCCGCGCGTCGGCGCGGGCCAGGCCCGGCATCGGGCCGTCCAGGTCGGCGAGGGCGGCGACGTGCCCGGCGACGCGCGGGTCGAGCCAGGGTTCGCCGCGGGTCAGCGCCCCGACCACGTACTCGGGGTGCACGGTCAGCCGGGCCCGCAGCTCGTACCCGCACTCCGCCGTGACCCGGCGCAGCGCGTCGACGGCGGGCCACGGGCGTTCGGGGTTCACGTGGTCGGGGGTCAGCGGCGAGACCCCGCCCCAGTCGTCCACGCCGGCCGCGAGCAGCGCGCGGCACTCGTCCAGCTCGACGAGGTTCGGCGGCGCCTGCACGCGGGCCCTCGGGCCGAGGACCACGCGGGTGACGGCGATCGCGGCGCGGTACTCGTCCAGGCCCAGGTCGTCGGCGTGGCGCATGGCGGTGTCCGGCTTCGCCCGGAAGTTCTGGACGATGACCTCCTGGATCGCGCCGTAGGCCCGGGCGATCCGGCGCAGCGCCAGGATCGTCTCCGCGCGCTCTGTGAGGCTCTCGCCGATCCCCACGAGGAGGCCGGTCGTGAACGGGATCGACAGCCGGCCCGCGTCCTGGAGCACGCGGAGCCGCACGTCGGGGTCCTTGTCCGGCGACCCGTAGTGCGCCGCGCCCGGCGTCTCGAACAGCCGCCGCGACGTGGTCTCGAGCATCATCCCCATCGACGGGGACACCATCCGCAGCCGGTGCAGCTCCTCCCAGGAGAGCACCCCGGGGTTGAGGTGGGGGAGCAGGCCGGTCTCCTCCAGGACGCGGATCGCCATCGCGCGCAGGTAGGCGAGCGTGGAGTCGTACCCGCGCTCGTGCAGCCACTCCGCGGCCTGCGGCCACCGGTCCTCGGGCCGGTCCCCGAGGGTGAAGAGCGCCTCCAGGCACCCCTGCGCGGCGCCCCGGCGGGCGATGTCCAGGACCTCCTCGGGGGTGAGGAACGGCTCCCGGCCCTCGCGGGCGGCCTGCGCCGGCGTCTCCACGAACGTGCAGTAGTGACACCTATCCCGGCAGAGGCGCGTGAGGGGGATGAACACCTTCGGGGAGTACGTGATGACGCCGGGGCGCGTTGCCGCAGCCAACCCCGCATCCCGGAGTCGTCCCGCGGCGGCGGTCAACCGGTCGAGATCCTCACCGCGTGCCGCGAGCAACGCGGCGACCTCCTCGACGTCCAGGGCCGCGCCGCGCTCGATGCGCGCGAGGCCGCGGCGGATCTGCCCGGCGCTGACCTCGATCTCGTTCACGCTCACCTCTCGTCAGTGGGTGACTCATGGGGTGACTCATGGGGTGACTCATGGGGTGACTCGCGGCGACCCTCGTGGGTCTTCGCCTCGCTATTCTCCCGAAGGTAGCCGTCGCCCGCCGCCCGGCCCGACGTGGCGACAAGCCCGCCCGGCCCGACGTGCCGACAAGCGCGGAAGCGTGGATGCTGGGGCGGAACACCGCCCCGCACCGCGACCATCCTTCGCCCGCCCGTGTGTTTGCTAGTCTGCCGGTCAAGTCCCTAGGAGGCTGGAGATGTCCACCGCGACCCACGCCGCGCCGCCGCAGAGCGTGAGCGTTCTCCGCCTGGCGCTCACCGCCGCCATGGGCGGGCTGCTCTTCGGCTACGACTCCGCGGTCATCAACGGCGCGGTCGACGCGATCCGCCAGGAGTTCGAGGTGGGCCCTGGCCCGCTCGGCTTCGCGGTCGCCGCCGCGCTCATCGGCGCGGCTATCGGCGCCTTCTTCGGGGGGCGCATCGCCGACAGGTTCGGCCGCATCCCCGTGATGAAGGTGGCGGCCGTCCTCTTCCTCGTCTCCGCGATCGGGTCGGCGCTCGCCCCGGAGATCATCAGCCTCGTCGCCTTCCGCATCCTCGGCGGGCTCGGCATGGGCGTCGCGTCCATCATCGCCCCGGCCTACATCGCCGAGGTCGCGCCCGCCCGCATCCGGGGCCGGCTGGGCTCCCTGCAGCAACTGGCCATCGTGGTGGGCATCTTCCTGTCCCTGCTGGTCAACGCCATCCTGGCCGGGATCGCGGGAGGCGCCGCCGAGGAGCTGTGGCTCGGGATACCCGCCTGGCGCTGGATGCTCGGGATCGAGACCCTTCCGTGCCTGCTCTACCTCGTGGGCGCCTTCCTGATCCCCGAGTCGCCCCGGTACCTGGTCAGCCGCGGCCACGCCGATCTGGCGAGGGCCGTGCTGGAGTCCATCCGGGGCATCACCGACGCGGCGGGCCAGGTGGCCCGCATCCAGGAATCCCTGCGCAGCGACACCGAGCCCACGTTCCGGGACCTGCGTGGCCCCGTCGCCGGCCTGAAGCGCGTGGTCTGGCTGGGCATCGCCATCGCGGCGCTGCAGCAGTTCGTCGGGATCAACGTGATCTTCTACTACTCGACCACCTTGTGGGCCTCGGTCGGCTTCTCCGAGTCGGACTCCTTCGCGATCTCGGTGTTCACGTCCGTGGTCAACGTGGTCGTCACCGTGATCGCCATCGCGCTCATCGACAGGGTGGGACGCAAGCCGCTGCTGCTGGTCGGCTCCGCCGGCATGACCCTGACCCTGGGCACCTTGGCGTTCCTCTTCGGCACCGCCCCGATCGTGGACGGGCAGCCCGCCCTCGGCGATCTCGCAGGCCCCGTGGCGCTCGTGGCGGCCAACCTGTTCGTCGTGTTCTTCGGCGTCTCGTGGGGCCCGGTCATGTGGGTGATGCTCGGCGAGATGTTCCCCAACCGCATCCGCGGCGCGGCGCTGGCCGTGGCCGGCCTGACGCAGTGGGGTGCCAACTGGCTGGTCACCGTCACGTTCCCGGCCCTGAGCGCGATGAGCCTGGGCGTCGCGTACGGCCTGTACGCCTTCTTCGCGGTGGTCTCCCTCGGCATCGTGGCCCGATTCCTCCCGGAGACCAAGGGGATCGAGCTGGAGGACATGCTCGATTGACCGCGCCGACCGCCCCGATGGCCCCAACCGGCGCGATCCCCCCGACGGGCCTGCTGCTCTACGACGGGGAGTGCGGGTTCTGCGTCGCGGCGATGCGGTGGGGACGCCGCTTCGCCCGCTCACCCGCTCGCACGCGCCCCTGGCAGGAGGCGAACCTTGCCGAACTCGGGGTCGCGGAGGAGGACTGCCGCCAGGCGGTCCAGTGGCTCTCACCGTCGGGTCGCTCCGCGGGGGCCGCCGCCGTGCGGGATTACCTGGCCTCGGGCCGTACGGTCTCGCGGCTCGTGGCCACCGCGACGATCAACCGATGCACCGCGCCGCTCGCGGAGGCGACCTATCGGCTGATCGCCCGCCATCGGCATCGGCTCCCGCCGCACACCTGCCGCGGGGACGCGCGAGGTCAGGTCGACAGGAGCGCCGATAACGCGGCGAGAGCCGACGGACGGATCCAGTAAAAGACGTACGTGCCCCGGCGCTCGCAGTCGACGAGGCCCGCCTCCCGGAGTGTCTTGAGGTGGTGCGAGATCGTCCCGGAGGACAGGTCGAACGCCGGTGTGATGTCGCAGACACACAGCTCCGGTTGGGAGGCGATCATCGACGCCATGCGGAGCCGTACGGGATCCCCGAGGGCCTTGAACAGCGGCGCGAGACGTTCGGCGTCCGCGGGCGCGAGGGGGGCGCTCGCGAGCCCGCAGCAGGTCACGGGGGTGGTCTGCGGTGCGGACTCGAGGACGGCCATGCGGCTATCTTGACAGATATCGAATCAGGGGGCCAGTCTGTGACTGCCTGATTCGATACCTGTCGAGACAAGGAGCGGGCGGCATGGCGAAGGGACAGCAGACGGACGAGGCGATCCGGGAGTCGGTGCGGGATCGGTACGCGTCCGCCGCGCGCGGACACCTGCAGATGACCAGTACGGGCGGCTGCTGCGGCGGGGGCGGCGCGACCCAAGCCGCGGCAATCTCTGGCGCCGCGATGCGCGCAGTGGAGCCGATCACCTCCAACTTGTACGACGAGGCGGACACCCCGTTCGACCAGGCGCTGGCCGCCTCCCTGGGGTGCGGCAACCCGACCGCGCTGGCCGAGCTCCGACCGGGTGAGGACGTCCTGGATCTCGGGTCGGGCGGGGGTCTCGACGTGCTGCTCTCCGCGCGACGGGTGGGCCCGCACGGCACCGCGTACGGGCTCGACATGACCCCCGAGATGCTCGCTCTCGCCGAGCGGCACCGGGACGAGGCGGGGATCGCGAACGCCCGGTTCCTGCTCGGCGCCATCGAGGACGTGCCGCTGCCGGACGCCTCGGTCGACGTGGTCATCTCGAACTGCGTCATCAACCTGAGCCCCGACAAGGACGCGGTGCTGCGCGAGGCGTATCGCGTGCTGCGGCCGGAGGGCCGGTTCGCGGTCGCGGACATCGTGTTGCTCCGGGAGATCCCGGACGGGCTGCGCGGGGTGGTCGCCCTGTGGACCGGGTGCATCTCCGGCGCGCTGCGCGATGCGGACTACGTGGCCAAGCTGACGGCGGCGGGGTTCACGTCGGCCGCGGTCGAGGTGACCCGCCGTTACGAGCGTTCGGAGCTGGAGGCGATGGCCGACCAGCTCGATCCCGCGCAGCTGCCCGCCGGCGTCACCCTCGCGGAGGCGGTCGACGCGCTCGACGGAGCCTTTGCGAGCGCCTTCATCCGGGCCGCGAAGCCTCACGCCTGAGGAGCTTTGGAACCATGACGACCACCACGCACGATGCGACGGGCGTCAGCGCCCGCATGTCCACCCTCGATCGCTTCCTGCCGGTCTGGATCCTCGCGGCCATGGCCGCGGGATTGCTGCTCGGCCGCCTCGTCCCCGGGCTGTCCGGGACCCTGTCGTCCGTGGAGATCGACGGGGTGTCCCTGCTGATCGCGATCGGGCTGCTCGTGATGATGTACCCGGTCCTCGCCAAGGTGCGCTACGACCGGCTCGACACGGTCACCGGCGACCGTCGCCTGATGGTGTCGTCGCTGGTGCTCAACTGGATCGTGGGCCCGGCGCTGATGTTCGCGCTGGCCTGGGTGTTCCTGCCGGACCTCCCCGAGTACCGCACCGGCCTGATCATCGTCGGCCTCGCCCGCTGCATCGCCATGGTCATCATCTGGAACGACCTGGCGTGCGGCGACCGCGAGGCCGCCGCCGTGCTGGTGGCGCTGAACTCGATCTTCCAGGTCATCGCGTTCGCCGCGCTGGGCTGGTTCTACCTGACCGTCCTGCCGAGCTGGCTCGGGTTACCGCAGGCCGATCTTGACGTGTCGGCGTGGCAGATCGCCAAGTCCGTCCTGATCTTCCTCGGGATCCCGCTCCTCGCGGCCTACCTGTCCCGCCGGATTGGCGAACGACGCTGGGGCCGCGGCCCGTACGAGAGGTCGTTCCTCCCGCGCATCGGGCCGTGGGCCCTCTACGGGCTGCTGTTCACCATCGTGCTCCTGTTCGCGCTGCAAGGGCAGCAGATCACCAGCCGCCCCTGGGACGTGGCCCGGATGGCCGTGCCCCTCCTCGCGTACTTCGCGCTTCAGTGGGGGATCGGCTATCTCCTCGGCAAGGCGCTCGGGATGACGTACGAGCGGACCACGACCCTGGCCTTCACGGCCGCCGGCAACAACTTCGAGCTGGCGATCGCGGTGGCGATCGCGACGTTCGGGGTGACCTCGGGGCAGGCGCTGGCCGGCGTCGTCGGACCCCTGATCGAGGTCCCCGTCCTGGTCGGCCTCGTCTACGTCTCGCTCGCCCTGCGGGACCGCTACCCCCACCCGTCCGATGCTGCTCTGGAGACCCAGCGATGAGCGAACCGTCCCTCCCCTCTGTCCTGTTCGTCTGCGTCAAGAACGGCGGCAAGTCGCAGATGGCGGCGGCCCTGATGCGGCAGTACGCGGGTGCCGCGGTCGATGTGCACTCGGCGGGCACCGCCCCCGCCGGGAACCTGAACGGCCTGTCCCGCCAGGCGGTCGAAGAGGTGGGCGCCAGCATGGACGGCGAATCCACCAAAGCGATCGACGGTGAGCTCCTTCGCCGCGTGGACCGGGTGATCGTCCTCGGCGCCGAGGCCGTGGTGGATCCCGCGGAGGGTATGCGGGGGCGGATCGAGACCTGGGAGACCGACGAACCCTCCGAGCGTGGCATTGACGGCATCGAGCGGATGCGTCTGGTCCGCGACGACATCGCTGCCCGGGTCCGTACGCTGCTCACGGACCTCGCGCCGGGCCTCGACCAGGCCGCGATCGATGACGCCACGGCGTCCGCACCGTGGGACGCTGTCCCTCCCGCAGAGGACAACGTCGTCACGCCCGAGGCCGAGCACATCGTCGACGATTTGGCTTACGCCTACCACGGGGTCTTCACCCGTGAGGAAGTCACTGGCGCTGTGAACGCGGCCTGGCGGCTCCTGGCGCCGCGATCGACCGTCGGCCTATTCCTCTCCGTCCTTGTCGCCCGTCAAGCGCGGGAGCAGCTGATGGCCCTCGCTCAGGCGCAGGGACGCGTCGCGAAGCGAGTGCCCGAGGTGCTGTTCGTCTGCGTGCAGAACGCGGGCCGCTCGCAGATGGCCGCCGCCCTGACCGAGCACCTCTCAGCCCGCCGGGTGCATGTCCGATCGGCGGGGTCCGCACCCACCGGCGAGATTCACCCGGTGGTGGTCGAAGCGCTCCGGGAGCGGGGAATCGCGATGGAGGCGGCGTACCCGAAGCCCTTGACCGACAGTGTCGTCCGCGCAGCGGACGTCATCGTGACGATGGGGTGCGGCGACACGTGCGCCTATTACCCCGGCAAGCGGTACGAGGACTGGGACATCGCCGACCCTGCGGATCAACCGCTGCACGTGGTCCGGCAGATCCGCGACGACATCCAAGCGCGCGTGACGACGCTTTTACGCGAGATCCTCGACTGAACTCCGTTGGATCTGAACCCTGTTGGATCTGAAACCAGCTGGACTGCACCCCTGTTCGTGTTCGCCGCGGTGAAGGGCTAGATCATGACCGACTCATCCCGTCCCTCCGTCCTCTTCGTTTGCGTCCACAACGCGGGCCGCTCCCAGATGGGGGCCGCCTTCACCCAGCACCTCTCCGCTGGCGCCGTGGAGGTGCGATCCGCCGGGTCCGCACCCGCCGACGCGATCAACCCCGCCGTCCGGGAGGCGATGGCGGAGGTCGGGATCGACATCTCGGCCGAGAAGCCCAAGATCCTCACGACCGAGGCCGTCGAGGCGTCGGACGTGGTGATCACGATGGGCTGCGGCGACGCGTGCCCGTACTACCCCGGCAAGCGGTACCTGGACTGGGTACTCGACGACCCCGCCGGACAAGGGGTGGCGTCCGTACGGCCGATCCGCGACGAGATCCGGCGCCGGGTGGCCGCCCTCCTGGGCGAGCTCGACGTGCCGGTGGCCGAGCCCTGATCCGTACCGCTGCGTCGCCGCGCCCCCGCCATCCCACGACCCCGCCCACCACCGCCCCGCCCCCTGCCGCACCGCGCCGTCCCGACCCCTGCCGAGGGCGACGGGACGTCGCGTAGGGTAATCGAGGCGGCGAGCGATGCGGCTCCGCGAGGGGCGCAACGACGTGTGGCCGAAGCGCGCGCGGCGCGTGCGGATGAACTCGTGGCGTGAGATGGTCTGATCGATTCCGTTGCCGCCGATAGGTAGTCCTCGAGCGGCCGGATGAGCTGGGCGCGGAAGATCTCCCTGACCTTGGCGTCGATGAGGGGAAGCAGCTCCTCCTGACGGGAGTACCACCGCTCCATCTGGGAGAGGTTCGCGAGCACCTCGGCGACCATGGCGCGGAAGCCGTCCGCGCCGACGAAGTCGGCCGGGCGCGCCCCCTTCATCGCCGCGGTGTGCCGGTCCGGGTCCGCGGAGAGGTCCCACGAGGGATCCCCGGCGAGGCCCTGCCAGGCGAGGACGAACCCGTCGGCGTAGCGCGCGGCGGCCCGGCCGACGAGCCCGTCGTCGGCGAGGAGCGAGCGCAGCTCGGTGAGGAAGACCCGCTGCGGGTCCATCCAGCTCCGCGCCGCCGTGAGCATGGACTCGACGTCCGCGGTGTAGAGCGCCTTCTCCTCCGGGGTCCGCTCGGCGTACTGCTCCGGGTAGATGTGCCGGTAGAGGTGGCAGTGCGTGACGTAGAGCGTCCAGCCGCCGTTGTCCATGGACTTGAGCCCGTCGATGGCGGTGCGGACGAACGGCGTGAGCCGCCCCATGGGGGTGTCGTCGTTGCGGATGAGCCGCTGGTGGAACCGCCCCGGCACACCGCGGACGATGACGCCGTTCATCCACGTCGCCGCCTGGCGCGGGGCGTGCCACCACGACCCGAGCGTGCTCGGGCGCGGGTCGTGCGCGAACGCCTCGGCCGGGTTCGGCCAGCCGGTAAGCCCCGGGCTGAGGACGCCGGTCGTCGACGCGGCGACATAGCGCTCGCCCATCGCGTAGTTCACGGTCTCGCCGCCGTTGCAGCTGCCGTCGATGACGGTGAGGTCGACCCCGCGGGCGGCGAGGGCGTGGAAGATCGGCGCGAGCTGGGTGCCGTAGAGCTCGCCGGCGTTGAACTGCACGAAGTGCTCGAGGCTCGTCTCTCGGTCCGTCGAGCCGATGACCGCCCGCGGGCTCGAACCGTGTCCGGCGAGGTAGACGACGACCCGGTCGCCCGCCCGACGACGGCGCAGCGCGCGGCGCAGCGCGGTGAGCGCGTCGGCCGCCGAGGGGGTGAGGGTCACGGCGTAGCCCCGCGCCACGAGCTCGTCGCGCGTCGGGCCGGTCGAGGCCCCGAAGTCGTCGTGGTGGACGACGACCCCCTCCGCCGACCACCGGCCCGCGACGAGGTCGTTGTCGGCGGTGTTGAGCAGCCACTCCCCGAGCCGGGTGCCGTTCGCCGCCATGTGGGTGCACGTGAGCTGCCCACCATCAAGGCCCAGCACGCCGAGCCCCCACGGGCTCCACACGATGACGTCGTCCCGGCCGCGGCCAGCGAGGTCGCCCGCGACGACGAGCCGGTTGTCGCGCGGGTTGACGATCCACTCGCCGACCCGGCTGCCCGTGCGGGCGGCGGCCCGGAGCCGCAGGTCGCGGCCGTCGAGGGCGAGGACGGCGATCCCGTCCGGTGAGGTCACGAGGACCTCGGCCCGGCCGTCACCGTCGAGGTCGCCGCAGCCGACGACCGCGACGTCCTCGTGGACGACCCAGCCGCCGAGGTCCCGTCCGGTCGGGGCGAGGGCGTCGACGACGAGCCGGCCGCCGTCGAGCCGCAGGACCGCGAGCCCGGCGGGCGAGGTGACGACGAGCCGCGCCGGACCGCCGGCGGGGTCGGCGAGGCCGTGAGCGTGGACGGCCTCGGTGTCCATGACGAGGCCGCCGAGGTCGGTCCCGTTGGGCACCATGGCGACGGACGTGAGCGCGTCGCCGCGCAGGCCGAGGACGCCGAGGCCCCACGGGCTGACGACGACGAGCTCGTCGCGGCCGTCCCCGTCGAGGTCGGCGGCGAGCACGACGTCGTTGTCGGCGGTGTTGAGCAGCCACTCCCCGAGCCGGGTGCCGTTGGCCGCC
>JBDIAS010000051.1:0-19277 GCA_039812465.1 Austwickia sp.
GGCACCTGGGGTGATGCGTACATTTGCCGCCCACGGGCGGGAGCGGGACGCCCTCAGCCCCTGGCCGAGTCGGCGCTGGCGCGAGTCGCCAGGGCGGCCCCCAGCAGGCTCACCGCGCCCACGGCGGCGCAGGTCAGCGCGGGGTGGGTCTGGTACGGGGGGATCGAGGCGGGCGCGAGGGCCCCGCCGAGGAACTGGACGGCGAGCATCAGAGACGTGGCGCCGCTGGGGTTCACCGGCGTGGTGCGCACCGCCAGGGACTGGACCATCATCCGCGCCGCGGCGTTGCCCGCCCCGGCGATGGAGATGACGACCGCCAGCAGCCAGAGCCACGGCACGATCCCGGAGACCGCCATGCCCAGGCCGAGGAGGGTCAACGCGCCGGCGCCGACCCGACGCATCCCGTACCGGTCCGCGAGCTGACCCGACGCCCGCCCGGCGAGCAACCCCGCGCCGCCGAAGAGGGCCACGAGCAGGCCACGCTGCGCCACGTCCAGGCCGAACCGGTCGGCGCCGAGCAGGCTCACGAGGAGGATCACGGCCGTCGCGGTCGACTGCAAGGCGAACCCGATGAGGCATACCCGGGCGAGCGGGCGGTTCGCGAGCGAGCGCCACCGGTCCCGCTGGCTGACCGGCCCCGCGCCGTGGTGGATCTGGACGCCGGGCACCAGGGCCGCCAGCGCGAACGCGGTCGCCGCCGCGAGGGCGAACGCCAGCCGGTAGTCCACCGCCGCCGCGGCTCCGCCGATCAGCGGCGCGAAGGCGACGCCGGCGGCTTGCATCGAGGAGTACGTGCCGATCGCCCGACCCCGATGGTGCGGCGGGGTGAGCGCCGCGAGCATCGAGATGAGCAGCGGCGTGGTGAACGCGTTCGCGGCCCCTTGCAGCGCCCGGCCGATCAGGAACAGCTCGATCGAGCTGGCGAGGACTCCGACGAGGGAGGCCACCCCGTACGCCACGAAGGCGACCCGCACCGTCCGCGCCTCGCCCCAGCGCGCGGCGAGCGTGCCCGAGGCGAGCATGAGCGTCGCGAACGGGACCATGTACCAGGTCACCGCCGTCGAGGCCACGCCCACCGTGGTGTGCAGTCCTTCGGCGAGCTCGGGCAGCATGACGCTGGTCATCGCCCCGCCGAACGGCCCCATGAACCCGCCCGCATACAGCGGCCACAACGGCCTCGCCCGCATCGCGCACCCTCCGATCGCCCTCATCCTGGCAGGACGCGCCGCGGGTGCAGCCCACGGTCCGCGCGAAGGGGCGGCGCCCCGGTCCTCGAGGCGGCTGGGGCCCACGGTCCGAGCGAAGGGGCGGCCCACGATTCCGAGATGCGGCTGGGGCCCAGGGCCCCCGCGGCCGACGCCCCGCGCCTACCCGGGGCTGTGAGCGGACCTGCCTACCCTGGGGCCGTGAGCGAGCAGAGCAGGGTACGGGTCGACGCCTGGCTGTGGGCTGTGCGCGTCTTCAAGAGCCGCTCGCTGGCCACGACCGCGTGCCGCGGCGGCCACGTGCAGGTCGACGGGGTGCGCGCGAAGGCGTCCACCCTCGTCGGCCCGGGCAACCGGGTCCGGGTCACGCACCCGCGCGGCGAACGCATCCTGGTCGTGAAGCAGACGCTGACCAAGCGGGTAGGCGCGCCCGTGGCCGCCGAGGCGATGATCGACGAGAGCCCACCGCCCCCGCCGCGGGAGGAGCGGCCCGCGCCGGTGGCGCAGCGGCTCCGCGGCGCGGGACGACCCACCAAGCGGGAGCGCCGCGACCTGGATCGGTTCCGCGGCCGGTAGCTGCCCGACGCGCAGCCCGGCCAGCCCCTACTCGCCGGCGTCGAGGCGGGCGATCAGCCGCTTGCCGGCCGTGCGCCGGAACGACAGTTCGATCAGCTCCGCGATCTCCGCCCAGTCGGTGTCGTCGTGCAGGTCCAGGCCGATCCACCCGCTCGGGCCGAGGTAGGCCGGGCGGTACGCGTGCTCGTCCTCGCTCACCGCCCGACGCTCGTCCTCGTCGACCAGCACAACGATGGAGCGCTCGTGCTGGATCCACTCGCCGTCGACGCGGCGGGACCCGCCGAAGTACGCGAACACCTTCTTCGTGTAAAACGCCGGATGCCCGTGAGTGATCTTCTCCGCCGCGCCGGGGAACGCGAGCGCGATCTCACGGACACGGTGCAGTACGGGGTCGGCGTCGTCGAACATCAGCGGGTGCGCCACCGCTCCAGCGTACGGGGCGGGCGAGCCCTCCCGTCAGCGCACGACTTCGCGCACGACTCAACGCACGACTTCGCGCACGACTCAACGCACGACTTCGCGCTGCTGGCCGTCCACGCGGCGGGTCCAGCCGCGCGCGTCGAGGTGCTCGAGGAGAGGTACGGCGACGCGGCGCGTGGTCTTCAGCGCGCGGCGGGCCTCCGAAAGCGTGAACGGCTGCGGCAGGCTGGCCAGTACCCGCATGGCCCGGGCAGGGGCGTTCGGCAACAGCACGACCTCGCCCGGCAGGCGCAGCACTCGGCCTGTCCGGGCCGCGGCGGCGAGCTGCCGCGGCCCGAGTCCCGCGGCGGCCAGGTCCTCCGCTTCCGGGGCGGCGAACGGCGCGTCCGTCAGGCGTTCCTCCCAGCGGCGCAGTCCCGCCTCGGACGGGCCGAGATCGACGGCGGCGCCCGGCTCGGACAGGCGGCCGTCTTCGAAGACCAATCCCGCCGCGCGCGCCAACGGTGCCACCAGCCGCAGATCGGGCAGGTCAACGATCGCGCGGGCCGCCTCGGCGGGAAGACGGGGGTCCAACGGAGAGGCGGCGGCGTGGGACCGTACAGCATCCGTCACCGCAGTCGACCACGTCGCCCACTGGTCGGTGGAGACGTACCGGTCCGCCACCCGCAGCACCCCGCGCGGCAGGTCGGCCGCGTCCGGAAGCCCCAACAGACGCGCGTCGGCGACGGGCAGGTGGCCGCGGCGGCCGACCTCGGCGGCGAGGTCCGGCGACGGGTCGGCGACGGCGACCGCCTCGCCGCGCGCGGCCCCGGCGCCGCGGCGGCGCAGGTCGGGCGGGTCGATGTCGATCACGAGCACCCCGGTGATCGCGGCGGCCGGGTCGTCCAGCCGCGCCGCGCTCCCGGGGTCGCGCAAGAGCGCCCGGTCCCCGGCGGCCAGCGGTAGCGGAAGGGAGAGCACGAGCCGCGCGGCCTCCCCGGCGAGGGGGCGCACCCGCACCGGCACGGCGGCGGTCCCGACGTGCAGGGTGAGCGCGTCGGGGAGCTCGTCGGCGGGGCGGGTCAGGCGGACGTCGACCGTCGCGGTGCCGCGCCACGCGCCCGGGGTCAGCAGCGCATCCCCGCGGCGCAGCTCGCCGGAGCCCGCGCCGCGCAGGTTGACCGCGACCCGGGCCGTGCCGGTGACCTCCTCGCGGTCTCGCTCGAGGGACTGCAGGCCGCGGACCCGCCACCGGCGCGACGCCCCGGGCGAGGGCAACTCCAGTTCGTCGCCGACCGCGACGCGTCCCTCGCCGAGCGTGCCGGTGACCACGGTGCCGACGCCCCGCACGGAGAAGGACCGGTCGACCCAGAGCCGGACTCGGGCCGCGGGATCGGGCGTGGGCAGGCCGTCGACCAGGTCGGACAGCGCCGCGCGGACGTCGTCCATCCCGTCCCCCGTGCGCGCAGAGCAGGCCACCGCGCGGACCTCGCCGAGTGAGGACCGCGCGATCCGGGCGCGGGCGTCGGCCACGGTCTCCTCGGCGCGCGCCGGCCCGGCCAGATCGGCGCGGGTGACGACGAGCAGCCCGTGGGTGAGGCCCAGCGCGTCGACCGCCGCCAGGTGCTCGGTCGACTGGGCGCGCCAGCCCTCGTCGGCGGCGACGACGAAGACGACGGCCGGGGCCGGGCCGAGCCCGGCCAGCATGTTGCCGATGAACCGGCGGTGCCCCGGCACGTCGACGAACGCCACGGTCTGGCCGGACGGAAGGGCGGTCCAGGCGTACCCGAGGTCGATCGTGAGCCCCCGGCGGCGCTCCTCGTCCCACCGGTCGGGCTCGATGCCGGTGAGGGATCGTACGAGGGTGGACTTGCCGTGGTCGACGTGGCCCGCCGTGGCGACGACGTACATCTCAGGTGCCGACCGCATCTTCGGCGCCGCCCGCATGTCCGGCGCCGCCGGTATGTTCGGCGTTGTTCGCATCCTCGGCGCCGTCCGCGCGATGGGCGCCGCCCGCCCGCTCGAGCCGGTACGCCGCGGCGCGGACCGCTTCGGACAACACCGGCAGGTCGTCCTCGTCGACGCAGCGCGGGTCGAGCAGGCACGCCCCGCCGTCCAGCCGGGCGACGACGAGCGGATCGCCGCGGCGTAGCTCCTGAGCGAACGGCGCAGGGAGTGCCACCGCCCAGCCCGGCAGCGGGACGCCCGGCGCCCCGCCGCCTCCGACGCGCCCCTCGGCGGGCACGACCCGCACTGCCTCGTGTGCGAGCGTCGGCCGCAGGTGGTCGGCGAGTCGGTCGGCGAGCGCGCGGAGGTGGTCGGGGGAGCGGTGCAGGTACGCGGTGACGGGCGCGGCAGGTCCCCGCAGGGTGGCCTCCAGCGCAGCAAGGGCCAGCTTGTCGGCGCGGAAGGCGCGCCGCAGCGGGTGCCGACGCACCGCGTCGACAAGCTCAGCCCGTCCGAGCACGATGCCGGCCTGCGGGCCGCCGAGCAGCTTGTCGCCGGAGCAGGTCACGAGGTCGGCGCCGTCGCGCAGGGCGGTGCTCGCGTCGGGCTCGCCGGGCAGCGCCGGGTCGGGGGCGAGGAGACCGCTGCCGATGTCCACGACGAGGGGTACGCCGAGCTGGCGCGCGAGGCTAGCCAGCTCCGGGACGCTCGCCTGGGCGGTGAACCCCTCCACGCGGTAGTTGCTGGGATGGATCTTGAGGAGGGCGCCGGCACCCTCTGCGCCGCCGAGTCGGGCGGCAGCGTCGGCGTAGTCGGCGAGGCGGGTGCGGTTCGTGGTGCCGACCTCGGCCACCACGACCCCGGTCGACGCGATCAGCTCCGGAATCCGGAACCCGTCGCCGATCTCGACGAGCTCACCGCGGGAGATCACCACGTGACGGCCCTGGGCGAACGCTGTGACGACCAGCGACAACGCCGCCGCGCCGTTGTTGACGACCAGCGCGTCTTCGGCGGCCGGGCAGGCCTGGAGCAACGCGTCCAGCGTGCCGCGCCCGCGGCGGGCCCGGGAGCCGGTGTCGGCGGCGTACTCGACGTCCACGTACCCGGCCGCCGCCATGAGGGCCTCCCGCGCCGCACCCGACAACGGGGCCCGGCCGAGGTTGGTGTGCACGATGACGCCGGTCGCGTTGATCGCCGGCCGGAGGGTGCAGGGCCGGCCGGCGGGCGCATCGGTGAGGGCGAGCGCCCGGGTCAGGACTTCCTCCGGGGCGAGGCGCCCGGCGCGGGCCTCCTGCTGCGCGCCGGCGATCGCGCGCTTGACCAAGCCCTCGCCGAGGTGCGCGAGACGGGCCGCGAACTCGGGGTGGGCCAGGAGCGCGTCGGTCCGCGGGATGCGGCGGCGGGGATCGTCCGGGCTCACGCGCTCGAGCGTAGGCGCGCCCCCGGGCGGCTGCACTGCGACGCTCGGGAGCAACACGGACGTGGCGGAGGCGGGCGGCAATCGAACCCGTCCTTCACGTCGAGCAGCAAGTCGCCGTGCAGGGTGCCGATGTCGTGCAGCAGGAGGTTCGTCGCGGCCAGCCGCGCGCTCGTGCGCCATCTTGAGAAAGAACAGGTACGTGAGCTGCTCGGTGCACTCGATCGCGCTGACGCCGTCGTCGCAGGATGTTGCAGTACGACCACAGCTTGTCGACGAGCCGCCGGGCGTCGCTCACGGCGTTTCCGTGTCGGAGTTGTCCGTCTGGGTTCTCGTCTGGGTCCGCGCGAGCCGGTACGCGCGATGACGGCTGCGTGGGGGCGCTGTGGCCTCAAGACGGCCCGCGCGCAGTAGAGCATTGATGTCCTTGATCGTTGCCGCGTATCCGACGCGCATAGGCTCGGCGATCTCCGACGGTGTGTCGGCGGGAGTCATCGCCACGCCCACGTGTCGGTCACTCCAGCCTGCGCGTGGTGCGGGCGGGGCGTGGAGTGACCGACACGGACGTGGCGGAGGCGGACGGGAATCGAACCCGCCAGACCGAGGTACTCGACCTCACCGGTGTTGAAGACCGGGGGGCCCACCAGGAACCCAGACGCCTCCCCTGCGTGCAGCCTAAGCGACCGCCCGGATCGCGCCATTCGTCGAGGTCCTGGCCCCGCCTCAGACGCTCGGCTGGGGCGCGTCGTCGATCGAGGTCCGCGGACGGGGCGGCTTCGTGAGGAACGGGATCACCGCGCCGACGAGGGCGATGACGCCGACCACGGTGAACGCCAGCGTGTAGTTCTTCGTCGCGTCAGTGCCGAGCAGCCAGGCCATCACCAGCGGGCCAACCACGCCGCCGATCGACCACCCCATGAGCATCAGCCCGTAGATTCCGCCGGCGTTCGTCAGCCCGAAGAACTTCCCGGCGGTCGAGGGCATCGCGCCGAAGGCGCCGCCGTAGCAGGTGTAGATGATCGCGGCCAGGACGGCGAAGAGCACCGCGTTCGCGCCGAGTCGCGGTAGGAGGATCAGGCACACACCCTGGATCGTGAGGATGCCGACGAACGCGGGCATCTTGCCGATCCGGTCGGAGAGGGCGGCCCACAGGATCCGGCCCGCACCGTTGAACAGGCCCATGATGCCGACGAGGCTCGCGGCGGCCGCGCCGCTGTAGCCGGCCACCGCGGTCGCAGAGCCAGCCGCCACAGAGATCAGGGAGATGCCGGCGGTGACGGAGAGCGCCAGGATCCCGGTGAGCATGTACCACTGCGGCGTCCGCAGCGCCTCGGCCTGGGAGAAATCACGGGTCATGGCCACGGTGTTGGCGGGCTTCGAGGGATCCGCCGCCGCGACGCCGGGCGGGGTCCAGCCCTTCGGCGGGTTCTTGAAGGTGATCGCGCCGAGGACGCCCGCGATCAGGTAGGCGAGCCCGAGCACGAGGAACGGGCGCGCGGGATAGGCCAGGTCCTGGTCGATCAGCTGCCCCGCGACCGGCGAAGTGATCATCGCGCCGAACCCGAAGCCGGCCACCGCGATCCCGGTGATGAGCCCCGCCTTGTCGGGGAACCACTTCTGCAGCATCGCGATCGGCACGATGTAAGCCAACCCCAGGCCGAACCCGCCGATCACTCCGTAACCGAGGATCAGCAGCCACAGCTGCCCGGGCTCGCGCGCCAGAGAGCTGAGCAGGATCCCGAACGCATAGATGACGACGCCCGTGAGGGCCACGAGCCGCGGTCCGCGCTGGTCCTGGATGCGCCCGCCGATGAACGCGCCGACGAAGATCAGCGCGATGCACAGCTGGAACGGCAGCGACGCCTGCACTGGCGTCAGCTGCATGGCCGCCGTGTCGGCCATGAACGCCTTGGAGAAGGTGCTCCAGGCGTAGACGCCGCCCAGCGCCAGCTGGACGAGCACGCCGCCGACGAGGATCAGCCAGCGGTTGCCTCCGGGGTCGACAGTGCGGTTCGTCGTGTCGGCCCCGGTGAACGCGGCGCTGGTGTCAGTGTTGGCGGCTTGGGTCGACGCGCTCGGGGCCTGCCCTTGCGGCGGACGCTCGGTGGGCTGGGTCATGGGAGGCCACTCTTGGGTGGTGAGGTGTGCGGGCACAGGTACGAGTACAGGTACGGGTACGCACACAGGACGATGCTCACGCCTGGGACGACGAGGGAGCAGCAGAAGGCTATCTCGCGCCGCGCGGCGAGATGTCGCGAAATGAGGCGATGTGACGCGACGCGACGTGCGGGTCGGGCCCGCGGCTCATGCCTTCCGGTGCGACTCGGCGGCGAGCGCGTCGGCGGTGGGGCCAAAAGCGCCGGTCGCGTCGGAGGTCGCGTCGCGCAGGGCCTGGGCGCGTCGCGCCTCGAGCCGCTGCCGCTGGGGGATGACCGTGTAGCGCGGGTCCTTGGCCGACTCGATGCCCGCCTCGACGACCCCGAACCGGGTGACCGCGGAGCCGGCGGCCAGCGCCAGGCCGGCCGCCACGGCCGCGGGGCGCCACCGGCCGCCGATCACGGTGAGCGCGGCCCCGCCGACCGTGAGGACCTTGGCCGCCCGCAGGAGCGCGCCGGCCTTGCCCTCCTGCAGGGGTTCGCCCGCGACGCCGACCGAGCGTTCCAGCAGCTTCATCGCGCCGGCCTCCAGGAGCGCCCCACCCACGGCCATGCGCCGCGCAGGCGCGGTCTCGGCCGTCGGGGTCGTCACCATGGCCATACCGCCCGCGGCGGCCAGCGCGGAGCCGACGAACACGAACGGCAGCTCCTTGTAGGCGGCGTGCCACGTCGGCGTGGCCGTGTCGGACAGCAGGACGGCGGTGTAGGCCGCGAGCGGCGCCGAGAAGAAGCCAGCCCCGACCGACGCGAGCCGGTCGCCGTACGGCCAGAACCACCCCATCGGCAGGTCGCGGCCCTCGTTCGGCACGATCTGCTTGACGACCTCCGAGAACGCCGCCACACCGGTGAACGCGCCGAAGCCCGCGAGGATCCACGACCCCACGCTCATGGGCGAGGTCAGCTTCACCGTGCGCATCATGTTGTAGAAGCGGCTCGGCTTCCCGAGGTCGCTGATCAGCGTGTACGTCGACCCGGTGAGCGCCCCGAGCGCAACGAGCCGCCCGTTGCGCTGCAGCGCCTTGCGCCCCGTCATCTCACCGCCCGCCGCGATCAGCGCGGACCCGGCGGCGAGCCCGCCGAGGAAGAGGTACGCGGGGATCTCGTGGCCCCACGGCGCCGGCTTGACGATGTTGCGCCCGTAGTAGCTCGCGAACTGCGCGTCGGGCACCATCACGTCCTCGCCACGACCTTGTCCGGCCCGGTCCTTGCGCCGCCGACCGACGCGTGAGCGGCGGCCGAGGTGCGGATCGAGGCGGTTCAGGTCGGCGGAGACGTCGACGCGGTGCACCGGCCGGCCGTCGTACGGGGCCGTGGGCTTGCCGGTCTCCGGCGCGACCGAGTACGGCTGGGACTCGCCGGCGTCCGACGTGGCGTCGCCGAGCGGCGCGGACGCCGCCCGCGGTCGGACCGGCTCGCCCGAAGGGTAATGGGGGTTGTCGCTCACGTGTCTCGCCTCCCGAGAAAGCTGAGGGCAGCGCCCACCAGCATGGTCAGGCCCGCGAACCCGGCCTTGCGGAAAATATCAGGCAGGTCGTGCGTGGTGACGACGGGATCCGGCGGCAGCCCGTACACCTCGGGCTCGTCCAGGAGCAGGAAGATCGACCCGGTGCCGCCCACCCCGTCGTTGGGGTTGGCGCCGTAGACCCGCGCCTCCGTGTAGCCGCGCGCGTGTAGCGCCTCGACCCGTTCCGCCGCCCGGCGTCGCATCTCGTCGAGATCGCCGAACTGGATCGAGGTCGTCGGGCAGGCCTGGGCGCAGGCCGGTTTCGCGCCGACCTTCAGCCGGTCGTAACACAACGTGCACTTGGCGGCGATGCCCGTGCTGGCCGCCGTGTCGGCGACCCCGCTCGAGCCGGCGGACGCGATCCCGCTGATCGTCCCCTCGCCCGCGTCGTCGCGGCGCTCGATGACCCCGAACGGGCAGGCGGCCACGCAGTAGCCGCAGCCGTTGCAGATCTCGTCCTGCACCACGACCGTGCCGAACTCGCTGCGGAACAGCGAACCGGTCGGGCACACGTCGAGGCACGCGGCGTGGGTGCAGTGCTTGCAGACGTCCGAGGCGATCAGCCAGCGGAAGTCGGGCAGGGTGCCGGTCGCCGCGGCCTCCAGGGCGGCGGCCTCCGCGGCGGCGAGGTCGATCGTGCCGGGCCCCACCGCGACGGCGGAGCCGCCGCCGAGACCGGGGAAGGCCGCGCCCTCCGGGACGATGCCGACCTCCGCGACTCCCGCGGACGCGGACGTCCCCGGACCGGTCAGGGGGAGTGCCCCCGGCACGGCGTGGCGGGCGTCCTGCGCGGTCGCCCGGGGCAGCACCGCTGGCTGCGGCGCGGCCGGGCGCAGCCCCGGAACCCCGAGGTCCACGAGGCGCCGCCCGGACTCCCGCGCCGCGAAGATCCGCTCGGTCGTCTGCTCGATGAACGCCACGTGCCGCCACGTGGACGCGCCGAGACCAGCGGTGTTGTCGTAGCTGGCCCCGGTGAGGCCGAGGCGATCCATCGGGAGCTGGTTCCACTCCTTGCAGGCCACCTCGCAGGCCTTGCAGCCGATGCAGATCGAGGTGTCCGTGAAGAACCCCTTGCGCGGCGGCGGGTCCTCCCAGGCCGCGTCCCGGGCGGGGTCGGTCGGTCCGGACAGCTGGTTGCGCCAGAAGCTCATGACACCTCACCCGACCCGTCCCGCGCCGAGTCATCCAACGCTGAGTCATCCAGCACCGAGTCATCCAGCACCGAGTCATCCAGCACCGAGTCACCCAGCGGGGTCTCGCTCGAGCGCGGGTAGGCGCCCGGCGTGCGCCGCTCGTTGCCCGTCTCGGTCGTGAGACCCGCGCGCTCCTGGTAGCTGCCCACGAGCTCGACGAGCGCCTCGCCGCGCGGCCGTCGTCCGGGCACGATGTCGCAGCTGGCGACCTTGCTTTCCTGGATGGAGACGTTCGGGTCGAGCGTGATGCCGAGCAGGTCGTTCGCGGAGTCGCCCTGTACGACGGCGCCCGTGCCACCCTGCGCCCAGTGGTACGGCATGCCGATCTGGTGGACGGTCCGGCCGCTGATCTGCAGCGGTGTCATCCGCTCCGTGACGAGCACGCGCGCCTCGACCGCCGCCCGGGGGCTGACCACCGTCGCCCAGCCGCCGTTGACCAGGCCTCGCTCGGTGGCCAGCGCGGGGCTGATCTCGACGAAGAACTCCGGCTGCAGCTCCGCCAGATAAGGCTGCCAGCGGCTCATCCCGCCGGCGGTGTGGTGCTCGGTCAGGCGGTACGTGGTGAAGACGTACGGGTAGACGCTCGCGCCCGCCTCGCCCGCGCTCGGCGCGGACAGGTTGTCGGAGCGCGGATACACCCGCCGAGCCGGGGATGCCTGCTGGTCGTAGAGCACGTTCTCGACCGGCGACTCCTGCGCCTCGTAGTGGCTCGGCAGCGGCCCGTCGACCATGCCCTTCGGCGCGAAGAGCCAGCCCTTGCCGTCGGATTGCATGATGAACGGGTCGTCGCCCGCGAGCCCCTGGGGCCCGCCGACGCCGGGCTCGGGACGGTAGGACGGCGCTTTGTCGACCGGGAAGTCCGGCACGTCGTGCCCGGTCCACGTCTGCGCGGCCTCGTCCCACCAGACGTACGCCTTGCGCTCGCTCCACGGCTTGCCCTGCGGGTCCGCCGACGCGCGGTTGTAGAGGATCCGCCGGTTCATCGGCCAGACCCAGCCCCACTCGAGGGCCACCCAGTTCTGCTGGGTGTCCGGCTTCTTGAACGCAGAGGCGTTGACGCCGCCCGCGAAGACGCCCGAATAGATCCAGCACCCGCCGGACGTCGATCCGTCGGCCTTCATCTCCGAGAACCCGTTGAGGGGCTGTCCGGCCTTCTCACCCGTGAGGTGGACGCCGTTGATCTCCAGGAGCACCGCCTCGGCGCTGGGCTCCCCGCGCTCGTCCTCCGGGTAGTCCCAGACCAGGTCGAGCAGGGGTCGGTCGCGCGGGTCGGTGGAGTCGGCGAGCCTGGCGCGCAGCTTCTTGCCCAACTCGTGGAAGAAGTGCAGCTCGCTGCGGGCGTCGCCGGGCGGGAGGACCGCCTGGTGGTGCCACTGCAGCATCCGGTGGGTCTGAGTGAACGTCCCGTCCTTCTCGGCGTGGCTCGCCGCCGGCAGGAAGAAGACCTCGGTGCCGATGTCTTCCGTACGCAGCTCGCCGGTCGCGATCTCGGGGCCGTCCTTCCAGAACGTCGCCGACTCAATGAGGTTGAGGTCGCGTACCACCAACCACTTGAGGTGGCTCATCGCCGTGCGCTGCAGGCGGCCGTGAGCGGACCCGACGGCTGGGTTCTGGCCGAGTAGGAAGTAGCCCTCCACCTGGTCCTCGAGCATCGCCATCGCGGTCTCGTAGGTGTTGTGGTTGCCGGTGAGGCGCGGCAGGTAGTCGTAGGCCCAGTCGTTCTCGGCGGTCGCCGCGTCGCCCCAGTAGGACTTCATGAGCGAGGTGAAGTACGCAGGCGCCCAGGTCCAGAACCCCTTCTGCTGCGGGGAGAACACGGCGTCGAGGTATTCGCTCAGCGTGTCGTGGGTGCCCGCCATCGGCATCGGCAGGTAGCCCGGCAACAGGTTGAACAGCGTCGGGATGTCGGTGCAGCCTTGGATCGAGGCGTGCCCGCGCAGCGCCATGATCCCGCCGCCAGGCCGCCCCATGTTGCCGAGCAGCAGCTGCAGGATGCACGACGTGCGGATGAACTGGGCGCCCAGGCTGTGCTGGGTCCAGCCCACGGCGTAGGCGAACGAGGTGGTCCGCTCCGGGCCGGAATTGCGGGTGATCGCGTCGGCGACGTAATCGAAGTCCTCCCGGCTGATGCCGCAGAGCTGCTCGACCAGCTCCGGGGTGTAGCGCGCGTAGTGCCGGCGCAGCACCTGGAAGACCGTCCGAGGGTCCTGCAGGGTCTCGTCGCGCAGGACCTCGGCGTGCTCCAGCGCGGGACCGCCCGAGCCGAACTCGTCACCGGACGCCCGGTCGGCCTTCTCCTGCCCGTCCTCCTCGGGTCCCGCCTCGCCGACCGCGCCGCCACCCTTCTGCGCGTAGGCCCAGGTGCGCATGTCGTACGCGCCGGTCTCCGGGTCGTATCCCGAGAAGATCCCGTCCAGGTCCTCCACGTCGCGGAAGTCCTCGCGGACCAGGGTCGCGGCGTTGGTGTAGGCGAGCACGTACTCCTTGAAGTAGAGCTCGTTCTCCAACACGTGCCGGATGAGCGCCCCCAGGAACACGATGTCGCTGCCGACCCGGATCGGGACGTGCCGATCAGCCGTGGCCGACGTGCGGGTGAACCGCGGATCCACGTGGATCACGGTGGCGCCGCGCAGCTTCGCCTCGGTCACCCACTGGTAGGCCACCGGGTGGCACTCGGCCATGTTGGAGCCCTGGATGACGATGCAGTCGCTGTTCGCCATGTCCTGGACGAACTGCGTGGCCCCGCCACGCCCGAACGAGGCCCCCAGACTGGGGACCGTGGCGCTGTGTCATATCCGGGCCTGGTTCTCGATCTGCAGGGCCCCCAGCGCGGTGAAGAGCTTCTTGATCAGGTAGTTCTCTTCGTTGTCGAGCGTTGCGCCGCCGAGCGAGGCGATGCCCATCGTGCGGTTGAGCTTGCGGCCGTGGGCGTCGGTGTCCTGCCAGGTCCGGCGCCGCGTGGCGAGGATCCGGTCGGCGATCATGTCCGTCGCCTTGTCCAGGTCGAGGGACTCCCAGTGCGTGGCGTGCGGGCGCCGGTAGAGCACGGCCGTCTGACGGGTGGGCGCGTTGACGAGCTGCTCGGAGGCGCTGCCCTTGGGGCAGAGCCGACCGCGGCTGATCGGGGAGTCGGGGTCGCCCTCGATCTGCACGATCCGCTCGTCCTTGACGAAGATCTGCTGGCCGCAGCCCACGGCGCAATACGGGCAGACCGACTTGACGACCCGATCCGCTCGGGCCGTGCGGGCGGTCCAGTCCCGGGTCCGCTGCGACTGCACGGCCGGGCCGCGGCCGAGGAAATCGCCGGTGCGGAACTGACGCAGAACCGGCCAGTCCACGAAGAGCTTCGCCATGGTGCCCTCCCTCGCCTGGCGCACACGCCCTTGTGTGAGCTACGCAACGTTGAGAATAGCCCGACATGTCGCCGTCCGCCTCCCGCCTCCCCGCCGACTGTCGGACGTGCCGAGTCTCGCCGGAGGTCGTGCCGATCCCGCCCGCGGCGCTACGGCTCGCGGCGGATGACCAGCGGCAGCACCTCGTCCGCCCCAGCCCGGCGCAACGCGGCGGCCGCCAGGGTGACCGGCCAGCCGGACGCGGAGGCGTCCACGACCAGCAGCACGCAGCGTCCCGCGATGTCCTCGGGTGGGCCGGCCGCGTCGAGGGCCCGCTGCCAGGCCGCGGCCTCGGCGGAACCTGAGGGCCGTTCTCCGCCAGGTTCGCTCGGCGGGGGCCGCACGTGCCAATGCCCCGCCGGCAGCCTCCCGACCGACGCGAGGTGCTCGGCGGCCTGGGCGGCCAGGGGGTACGGATGCGAGCCGTCCACATCGGCGTACCGCGTCGCATACGACACCACCACATCCGGCCGCCTGCCCCACTGTCGGCTCCACCGCGCGAGCACCCCGACCAGCGCGTCGAGCAGCTCGGGCGGCGCGTCACCGGGACGGTCGAGGCAGTCGCGGGCCGCCTGCTCCCATTCGGGGGCGTCCATCTCGATCAGCACGCGACCCTGCTCGGCGGCCTCGCCCGGCGGGATGCGGCCCTTCTTGCCGAAGGCTCCGCCGGGCCACATCTTGCGGGGCTCGTAGGGGTGATCCACACCGCGCAGGGCCCGGGCCACCGTCGCCACGGTGTCCGGGGCGGGCGCTTCGGCCAGCGGCTCCGGCAGCTGCCCCAGGCAGACCGAGCACCGCCCGCAGGGCCCGGAGCCCTCGTCGTCGAGGCTGGCGCGCAACAGCTCCATCAGGCAGGACCGACCCGCGAGATAGTCGCGCATGATCGTCGCCTCGCGCTCGCGGACCGCGACGATCCCCTGGTAGTGCGCGGCGTCGTAGTGCCACGGCCTACCCGTCGCGACCCACCCGTCCGGGGTGCGATCGACGGCGCCGTCCACCGCGAGCTGCTTGAGGAGCAACTCGATGCGCCCCCGGCGCAGGCCGGTCGCCGACTCGAGCGACACGACGGTGTGCGCTCTCGGCGGCGCGTCCGCGGGGTCGTCGCCGCCGGCCGCGTACGAATCCCCCGTCCCGTCCCCGGCCCCGTCGGGGCCATCCTGTGGGTCGCCCCGGCCGGGGTCGTTCCCGCCGGGGCCGAGCGCGTCGAGCAGGCGGCGGGCCATGTCCTCGCGGGGGAGGGTGGCGGTCGCGAAGTGGCGCCAGACCCCCTCGTCGGCGTGCGCCGGGAGCAACACGACGAGCGCGTGGTCGATGCCGCGGCCAGCGCGGCCGACCTGCTGGTAGTACGACACCGGCGACGGCGGCGAGCCCAGATGCACGACGAAACCCAGGTCGGGCTTGTCGTACCCCATCCCCAACGCCGAGGTGGCGACCAGCGCCTTCACCTCGTTGCGCCGTAGGGCGTCCTCCAGGTGCTCCCGCTGCTCCGGATCCAGTCGCCCGGTGTAGGTGCCCACCGGGTAGTCCTGCCCGTGCACGGCCCGGATGGCGGCGGTCGCCCGCTGCGCGTCCGCCACCGTCAGCGCGTACACGATCCCCGAACCCGCCAGGGCCGGCAGGTGATCGGCCACCCAGGCGAGCCGCTCCAGCGGGGTCAGGTGTGGCGTCACCGCCAGCTGCAGACTGTCCCGACCGAGTGGCCCGCGCAGGACCGTTGTGGCGTCACCCAGCTGGGCGGCGACGTCGGCGGTGACCCGCGCGTTGGCCGTTGCGGTCGTGGCCAGCACCGGCACGCTGCGGTCGAGGCGGCCCAGCACGTCGGTCACGCGCCGGTAGTCGGGCCGGAAGTCATGCCCCCAGTCCGAGATCGCGTGGGCCTCGTCGATGACGAGCAGTCCGAGGCGCCCGCTGATCGCCCGCAACACGCGCCGGCCGAACGTCGGGTTGGCCAGCCGCTCCGGCGACACGAGCAGCACGTCGACCTGGTCGTCGAGCAGCTCTCGCTCGATCCCGGACCAGTCGTCGATGTTGGCGGAGTTGATCGTGACGGCGCGCAGACCGGCCCGCGAGGCCGCCTCCACCTGGTCCCTCATCAGCGCGAGCAGCGGCGACACGACGAGCGTCGGCCCCGCACCGGCCGCGCGGCGGGCCGCCGTGGCGCACCAGTACACGGCCGACTTGCCCCAACCGGTCGCCTGGACGACCAGCACCCGCGCGCCGTCTCCGGCCAACGCGGCCACGGCGTGCGCCTGGTCCTCGCGCAGCCGGGCGCCAGGGCCGGCCAGCGCCTCAATCACCTTCGCGGCGGCGTCCTGCCAGCCTGATGCCTCCCGCGAGGCCGGTGCGCCCGGCGTGCGGGTTGGAGTCGTGGCCGGTCTGCTCGAAGCGGCGCTGCTCATGCCCGGAACGCTAACGCCCCCCACCGACATACAGGATGTGATGTGGCCGCGCAGCCTCCGGATCGCGCCGCGCGACGACGTCGACAACTCGCCCCCCGCCAGGTGAGCGTCTTTCATGGACGCATGCGCATCACCGACACCTCGGACCTGTGGTGGAAGAACGCGGTCATCTACAGCCTCGACGTGGAGACCTTCAGCGACAGCAACGGCGACGGGATCGGGGACCTGCCCGGGCTGGCGCAGCGGATCGACTACCTCGCCGAGCTCGGGGTCACCGTGCTGTGGCTCATGCCGTTCTATCCGTCGCCGGGCAGGGACGACGGCTATGACGTCACCGACTATTACGGCGTCGACCCGCACCTGGGCACGCTCGGCGATCTGGTCGAGGTGCTGCGCACCGCGCACGACCGCGGGATGAAGGTCATCGTCGACCTCGTCCTCAACCACACCTCGGACCAGCACCCGTGGTTCAAGGAGTCGCGCAAGAGCAAGGACAACCCGAAGAGGGACTGGTACGTCTGGCGCGGCACGAAGCCCCCGGACACCTCCGACCAGGTGGTCTTCCCGGACGTGGAGGACTCGATCTGGGAGAAGGACGAGACGACGGGGGAGTGGTACCTGCACCACTTCTACTCCTTCCAGCCCGACCTCAACATCGCCAACCCGCTGGTCCGCGACGAGCTGATCAAGGTGATCGGGTTCTGGACCCAGATGGGCGTCGACGGGTTCCGGGTGGACGCCGTGCCGTTCATCCTCGACACCACCGGCTTCACCGCGGCCGAGAAGAAGGACTTCGGCGACCCGCTGGAGTTCCTGCGCGAGACGTGCAACTTCCTACGCCGCCGGACTGGCGACGGCATCCTCCTGGGCGAGGTGAACGTCCCGTACGAGGAGCAGCACCAGTTTTTCGGCGGTGAGCGTGGCGACGGCCTGTCGATGCAGTTCGACTTCATCGGGATGCAGGCGCTCTACCTGGCGATGGCCCGGCGGGACGCGCGACCGATCGTGGAGGCGTTGGCGCAGCGGGGCTCCTTCCCGCTGGGCCGCGCCTCGCAGTGGGCGAACTTCCTGCGCAACCACGACGAGCTCACCTTGGACAAGCTGACCGACGAGCAGCGGCAGGAGGTCTTCGACGCCTTCGGGCCGGAGGAGGAGATGCAGGTCTTCGGCCGGGGTCTGAAGCGTCGGCTGCCGACGATGCTCGGCGGCGATCCGCGGCGCATCCGGATGGCGTACAGCCTGCTTTTTTCACTGCCCGGCACCCCGGCCCTGTTCTACGGCGAGGAGATCGGGATGGGCGAGAACCTGGCGCTGGAGGGCCGCATGGCGGTCCGTACGCCGATGCAGTGGACGTCGGAGCCCGGTGCCGGCTTCAGCACCGCGCCGAAGCGCAAGCTGGTCGCGCCCTTCCCGTCCGACGGGTACGGGCCGGATCACGTGAACGTCGCCGACCAGCGGGAGGGCGACGATTCCCTGTACGCCTTCGTCCGGAGCCTGATCTACCACTACCGGCGCCACCCGGAGCTGGGCTGGGGCGAGGTGAGCGTCATCGATCAGAGCAACCCGGCAGTCCTGGTGCTGGCGTGCCGCTGGGACAGCTCCGTGGTGAGCGTGCACAACCTCGCGGCGGAGGGCGCCACCGTCGGGCTCCGTCTGGACGATGTCCCGGAGGGGGCCACCCTGGTCGACCTGTTCAAAGGCGAGTCGCTCGACCTCGATCCGGCGGGGCGGATCGAGGTCACGGTGGACGGGTACGGGTTCCGCTGGTACCGCCTCCAGACCCCGCGGGACCCGCGCCTGTACTAGCGAACACGCCTGTACTAGCGGACCCGCCTGTACTAGCGGACACGCCTGAACTAACGAACCCGCCTGTACCAACGGACCGGAGGGCGGGAGCGGGTCAGTACCGCAGGATCGCGGCGAGCGGGATGCCCTCGGGGAGGTCGGCGACGCCGACTTGTGCGCCCGTGCGCAGCGCGGCGGCGACCGCGACGTCGTCGCTTTCGTCGGGGCGTCCGCCCGCGGACGGGCCGCTGCCGGACGGCGGGACGAGGATCATGTCCACCCGGCCCTCGTCGGCCGCCCGGCGGAGCTCGACCGGGTCGCTGACCGCGGTTCCGGTCCCATGCGCCGCGCGGAACCGCTCGGCGAGCTCCTCGCGCCGCCGCGCCAGCCTGGACTTCACGATCGGCCAAGCGCGCCCGAGCAGCTCGTCGGCCCGCAGGCTCTCCGGGTTCCCGGTGACCGCCACGTCGAGCAGGGTCGGGAGTTGCCCGGTGGCCTGCAGGGCGGGGAGGTACTCGGCGACGGCCGCCAACACCAACGGCTCGGTGCTGTTGGCCCCCAACCGCGCGCGGAGTCCGGCCGCCACCTCGGCGACGAAGTTCGCGACGGCGATCTCCGAGGAGTCCGTGCCACCGTGGCCGTGGAAGGTCGCGACGCCGCGGGAGGACAGCTGGTGCTGGTGCTGCAACTCGGGCTCCCGGGTGCCGGTGCGCTCCATGTCTTCCAGCGAGGCGGGCACCGGGCCGAGGTCGATTTGCTGAATGCCATCGCGGCTGGCCGCGAAGAGCCGTACGGCGTTCTGACTCAACGCCACGATGTGGAACGATTCGTCGCCGGTGGCTACGGGAACGAGCGGGACCAACCGCGGGGCGGCGCCGACCTGCGCGACGGGCTCCACGCGGCGCGGCAGCCGGAACACGTGATGGCCGTCGACGTCCGCGTACACCGCCAGACCCTCGCCCTGGAGAGCCCAGAACGGGGTGTCGCCCACCATCTTTGTGACTGGCTCCAGGATCGCGTCCGGGTCGACGCCGCGCTCCCGGAGCTGCGCCGCGGCCTGCTCCGCGAGCGAGCGCAGCTGCAGCGCGTCGTGGCGCAGGTTGCGGTTGGCCCGGTCGGTCGGTAGGAGCAGCGAGACGCACGGGTCCTTCAGCTCGGTCAACTCCCGGAGGATCTCGGGGGTGACCTCGTCGACCAGATCGGCGAATCCTTCCGCGCTGCCTGTCGTCGTCGCGTCGGTCATGGCGCTCCTCTCAAGGTGGCCCGCAGGGGCGCGGGTGGTGTCCCGCGGGGCGCGGGTCGTG
>JBDIAS010000052.1:0-18823 GCA_039812465.1 Austwickia sp.
GGTGCAGCGGCTTCAGGAGCTGGTGGCGCCTTGTCCGCGTCGGGTGGCGGTGCAGGCGCGGCCGCTGGTGCCGCGGCGGCCGGGCCAGTCGGTGCAGCGGCTTCAGGAGCTGGTGGCGCCTTGTCCGCGTCGGGTGGCGGTGCAGGCGCGGCCGCTGGTGCCGCGGCGGCCGGGCCAGTCGGTGCAGCGGCTTCAGGAGCTGGTGGCGCCTTGTCCGCGTCGGGTGGCGGTGCAGGCGCGGCCGCTGGTGCCGCGGCCGCCGGGCCAGTCGGTGCAGCGGCTTCAGCGGCGGGTGCCGCCTTGTCCGCGGCGGGTACCGCCGCCGCGGCCGCGGAGTCGATCGTCGAGAACAGCGCAGGAGAGGTAGGTGGCCCCGATGGCAGCCGTTGAGGCTCCGCGAAAACCACGGACGTACGGCAACTGGCGTCGCCCAACGTCGGCGGGGCTGCTCGGCTTGGGGTCGATCGGAACCGGTCTGATGCTGGGTGGCCTCATCTTCGTCACCATCGTGCTGATGCTCGGGGGTCCGCTCCGTGGACTGCTCGCGGCCGCGGTCCTGGGCGCGGCTTTGCTGGTCATCCTCATTAAGGACCCCGACGGTAGGAACCTCCTCGATCGTGCCCTCGCCCGGACCGCGTGGTGGCGGGCCCGGACGGCAGGGTCACATCTGTACCGTTCCGGCCCGCTGGGTCGAGTGCCGTGGGGCACCTGCCAGTTGCCCGGGCTGGGTGCAGCTTTGACGCTTAGCGAGCACCACGACTCCTATGACCGGCCGTTCGCGCTGGTTCATTCGCCTGCGGCCGGGACGTACACCGTGGTCTTGGCCACGACCCCCGATGGCGCGAGCCTCGTCGACGCCGACCAGGTAGACCTGTGGGTCGCGGACTGGGGTCACTGGCTACAGAATCTCGGGAACGAGCCGAACGTCGAGGCTGCGTCGGTGACGATCGAGACCGCGCCGGACAGCGGCTCGCGGTTGCGACGCGAGGTTGGTGTGAACATCGACCCGAACGCGCCAACCTTCGCCCGCGAGATGTTGGAGGAGATCGTCGAGCGGTATCCGGCGGGTTCGTCGCTCATCCGCGGATACGTTGCGATCACGTTCAGTTCGAGAAGCGGCGGCTCGGGAAAGCGCACAGCCAGCGATATGGGCCGAGACCTTGCGGCCCGCCTCCCAGGTCTGACGCAGGATCTCCAGGCCACGGGCGCAGGGGCGTCGCGACCACTGAGCTCCGCGGAGCTGTGTGAGATCGTGCGGATCGCGTATGACCCGGCGACGCAGGCCCTCATCGACGACGCCCACGCGGCAGGCGAGTCCACCGATCTCTCCTGGTCGGACGTCGGCCCCTCTGCCCATCAAGCGAACTGGGCCGACTACCGTCACGACAGCGGGCTGTCTGCCACCTGGTCGATGAGCGTCGCACCCCGCGGAAACGTCCAAAGCGGCGTCCTGACTCGTTTGCTGACACCGCACCGTGACATCGCGCGGAAACGGGTGACCATCCTCTACCGGCCGATCGACCCCGCGCGGGCAGCGGCGATCGTGGAGTCGGACCTGCGGAATGCGAACTTCCGAGCCACTTCTACCAGGAGACCCGCGGTCCGGGACGTTATGGCGACTCGGTTGGCGACTGCGACCGCTGCGGAGGAAGCCTCCGGTGCGGGCCTGGTCGACTTCGCGATCGTCGTCACCGCCACGGCCTTGCGCGTCGAGGACGGCCCCCAGGTTCGGGCCGCGATCGACAACCTCGCTCCAACGGCACGCCTCAAGTTGCGGCCCACGTACGGTTCGCAGGACGTCGGCTTCATCGCAGGCCTGCCGCTCGGGATCATCCCTAGCAAGCACGTGAAGCTACCCACCGAACTGAAGGACCGGCTATGAGCACGGTGGTCGAGGAGCGCCGGGCGTGGGTCAGCAACCGTGAGTCGCGCCGCGCCTGGGCCCGCCGATCCAGGGAGTCGTCGACGGTGAAGCCGATGCGCCCTGGGGCTCGCGGCTGGATCGGTCGGGGTCGCGGCGAGGCGATGCTGGTCGACGCGCCAACCCACTACCGCGGCAGTACCGTTCAGGTCTGCGGCCTGTGGCCGTGGGCCGTGGGCAGCGGCACACCAATGGTCGGTGTACCGCTCGGTCGCCACCTGACGACCCACGCGACGCTCTGTTGCGATCCGATCAGCTGGTTCCAGCGGGCGCATCTCATCAACAACCCGTCCGCGTTCTTCTTAGCCCTCCCGGCCCTGGGGAAATCAACCACGGTCCGGCGGATGGCCACGGGCTTGTGCGGATACGGAACGATGCCGCTGGTCCTGGGCGACTGCAAGCCTGACTACGTGAACACGATCCGCGCCCTTGACGGGCAGGTGATCACATTGGGCCGGGGCCGAGGCCATCTCAACGTGTTGGACCCCGGCGGGTCCGTCGAGGCGGCAGCACGGCTGCGGGCCGTGGGGAGGCATCGCGAAGCGCAAGAGGTCGAGGCGGACGCCCACGCGCGCCAGCTCACGGTCGTCTCAGCGCTGCTGACCATCCTGCGTAAGCAACCACCGAGTGACGTCGAGGAATCGATCCTGGACCAAGCGCTCACTGTTCTGGACCGTGACCGTGAGCGCGGCCGGGTTCCCGTGTTGAACGACCTGCTGGCCATCGTGCAGGCCGGCCCCGAGGAACTGCGGGAGGTCGCCGTCGACCGAGGCGACTTCAAGGAGTACCAGCGGATCACCCAGGCCCTCGAAACGTCGCTCATGTCGCTGGCCCGGGGTGGCCGGCTCGGCGAAACCTTCTCCAAGCCGACCACCAACCCGATGCGCATCGACCGGCCGGTTGTCTACGACATCTCGTCGATCGCCGACACCGACTCAGACTTGCTCGCCTCCTGCCTGTTGGCGTGCTGGTCGAACGGCTTCGCCACCGTCAACACCTCCAACGTCCTGGCTGACGCCGGTCTCGAACCGCGACGCCACTACTTCGTGGTGATGGACGAGCTGTGGAAGGCGCTCCGGGCCGGTGCGGGCATGGTCGACCGCATCGACGCGCTGACACGACTCAATCGTCAGGTAGGCGTTGGGACGGCGATGATCACGCACACGATGAGCGACCTGCAGGCCCTCCCAACGCAGGAAGACCGGATGAAGGCCCGCGGGTTCGTCGAACGTGCAGGGATGGTGATCTGCGGAGGTCTTCCAGCCGCGGAGATGCCTATGCTCCAGTCGGCCGTCCGCATGTCGGAGGCCGAGCAGAACCTGTTGATGTCCTGGCAGAACCCGCCGTCCTGGGACCCGACCACGGGTGAGGAAACCGACCCACCCGGCCGTGGGAAGTTCCTCGTGAAAGTGGGCGGACGTCCTGGCATCCCCATCAATCTGCAGCTGACCGCCGTCGAGAGGGATCTCGGAATCCACGACACGAACCAGCTCTGGCATTCGGTCCCGGGGAGCGGATTGGTTCTCCCTGTGGGTGCGAACTGAACGATGAACAGCACCCGCGGAAACAACCGCCGGCGGGAGCCAGGACGTCTCGACCCGGAGACGATCGTGATGGGGATCGGCCTCCTGGTCGGTGGTGCCGTTTTCGGCGCCGTGTGGGTCGCGGTCAAGATCGGTCACCGTCTCGCAGGGGTCTCCACCGTCACCACGGACCCGTTCGCGGTCCTAGTCGGTGTCCTGCGGGGGAAGGTTCCTTGGCCACGCGAGTCGACTTATGTGTTGATCGCGGGCGGGCTGACGCTCATCCTCTCGGGATGCCTCGTTTTGTGGGTGCTGGCTCGTCGTCGGAAGAAGTCCACACGGGTCGACCGCGCGTCGCGGTTCATGGGCGTCGGCCGCGATATCGAGCCCATCACCGCGGCGCATGTGGCGCAGACCGCTGCCCGATTGCACGTCACTGAATCGCCAGGGCTGCCGATCGGAGTCACGATCGCGGGGGGGCAACTCCTCCTGGCGTCCTGGGAGGATACGCAGTGCGACATCTGGGGACCCCGGACAGGTAAGACGACCTCCCGCGCGATCCCTGCCGTCCTGGAGGCCCCCGGGTCGGTCCTCGCGACGAGCAACAAGCGCGACCTCGTGGACGCAACGCGGGACGTCCGCGCGGATTCTGGCCCGGTCTGGGTGTTCGACCCGCAAGGGATCGCGTCAGAAGAACCCCGGTGGTGGTGGAACCCCCTTGGCTACGTGACCGACGAAGTGAAGGCGGCGAAGATGGCCGAGCACTTCGCCGCTGGCTCGCGGGCGCCCGGAGCGAAGACCGACGCGTTCTTCGACGGCGCAGCCCAGGACCTGCTCGCAGGGCTGCTCCTTGCGGCCTCCTTGAGTGATCGGCCGATCACCGACGTCTACTCATGGCTGACCCGGCCGAACAACGACGAGGCGGTTGACGTGCTCTACCGGCATGGATTCGACCTCACTGCCGACACAGTGGCCGGCGTCATCACCGCCCCCGACAGGCAGCGAGGCGGGGTCTTTGGGACCGCTCAACAGATGGCGACATGCCTCACGAATCGGCAGGTCGCCCACTGGGTCACCCCAGGCGGGTCCGCCCGGGCCGAATTCAACGCCCAAGACTTTGCCCGTACTCCGGGCGGCACGCTGTATAGCCTCTCGAAGGAGGGTCGCGGCACCGCGGGCCCGCTCGTCACCGCGCTGACCGTCGCCGTCGCCGAGGCGGCCGAGGAGCTGGCGAACCGCTCCCCCGGCGGCAGGCTGAGGGTGCCTCTCGTGGTCCCGCTCGATGAGGCGGCGAACGTCTGCCGATGGCTGGAGCTTCCGAACATTTACAGCCACTACGGGTCGCGCGGCATCCTGCTCATGACGTTCCTTCAGTCCTGGTCACAAGGCGTTGGGGTATGGGGCGAGAGCGGCATGAGGACGCTCTGGAGCGCCAGCAACATCAAGGTCTACGGCGGCGGCGTCGACGAGAAGGAGTTCCTCGAGCACTTGGCAGCCGTCATCGGGGACTACGACAAGCGGTCCGCTTCCGTCTCGTACGGCCGCGGATACCGGCAGTACTCGCAGCAGCTCCGACGCGAACGCATCCTCGATGTCGCGGACCTCGCTGCCCTCCCCAAAGGCCGCGCGATCGTCTTCGCGTCGGGTGCGCGTCCCACGCTGATCCGCACCATTCCCTGGATGACCGGGTCACACGCAGATGCCGTGCGCGCGTCGATCGCCGCGCACGATCCGAAGGCCAGCGCAACACTCACCCAGTCGGCGGCTGATCTCGCCGAGGTGGAGCGGCACGAACTCATGATCGCGGCCGGTGACCGATGAGCGCGCTCGGTGAGTGGGACGAGGGGCCGGCGGAGGCTCCCTCGCCGTCGCCTCCTTCCGGGCAGTCCGACGCCGCCGCACAACCGCTGTACTACGGCTCTGTCGACGAATTCGTCCGCGAGATGATCGTGCCGGTATTCCGTCGCCAGGTGGGAGAACGCGCTCCTCACCGCTGGAGGGCGGACTGGTGGCGCTCAGCCGAAGGGATCATCCGACTCGAAGCGCTGTGGCGGGCGTGGGAGCACCTGCGCTTAGACCCTGCCACCGGGATCAGCGTTTGGCTGCGCGATCACGCCGATCATCACTTGGCCGTGCTGATGGACCCCGAGGGTCCGTGGAAGCTGTCCACGGACGCCTCACGAGCTGACGAGCCCCTCCCGTACTTTCCCCCGGACGAGGGGCTGTTCCCCGACGTACGAGTGACGCCGCCGCCTGGGCCGGTCGACTGATCGGCCCACATCGCTGCCGCGCGGATCGCTCACCGATCCCGCTCAACCTGCTTGCCCGGCCCACGCCCACGCTTGCGCGCCTTCGGGCTCCGACTCGACGTCTTCCGGGTCGCCTCAGTCGCCGGCGCACCCTGGGCGGTATCGGCCCGCACGCGCGCCTCGACGGTGGCGACATCGGCCTTGCGGCCAAGGGCGGCGGCCATGAGCGCTCGGCGTTCTGGGGAGTCGTACCGCACACTGCTCGGCGCCGCTCCTGCCGCCGGGCCGTCGTTGCCTAGCTCGTCGTCGTGAGCCTCCGCCGCCTGTTCCGCTGCGACGGCCTCCAAGAGCGCCGTGGAACCCTCGACACCTGGCTCGGATGGCGACGAGGAACGAGCTTGCTCAGCTCGGTCCATCCTGGCGCGTAGCCCTGCCTCGTCGGTGACCGCCTCGAGTCGTACATCGACCCCGAATCTCGTGTGCAGCTCCTCGACGATTCGCACATCTGCCCGGACTCCCTCCGGGTCGGCGCCCCCCAACGATTTGGCCGCCTGGTAGGCACGGATGATGTCGGCAGGCCGGGCGGCGTCCCACCACTCCGGTCGATACACCGGCGCGATCGCGGCGCGGGCAGCCTCCTTCTCCGCGGCGATACGTGCCGCATACTCGGCCGCTCGCTGTCGACTCGCGGCCTCTGCCTCACGCAGCTCACGCTCCCGCTGCCGTGCGATCTCTTCCCCCACGCGACCGGCGGCCATGATCGCGATCCGTAGCGAACCCTCGAATGCCTCTCCGATGCCATCGCTTTCGTGATCGGCCATCATCTTCACCTACCTCTTGTGTCATCGCTGTGGCTAAGGCCGAGCGGCATGCCCGGTCTTCCAGTGTTGGGATCCTTCGCGGCCCTCGTAAGGTCTGTCGGGATCGGTGACCCCGCTGCTTGCGTGGCGGGGCTCATCCCGGCCGACGCCCGGGCGACGGCGGCCGCGGCCTCTGGGCTCTGGGCGGCCGCTTTCCTCGCCTGGTTCTCCCGCAAGGTGCTCTCTAGGCGAGCACCCACCGTGGCGAGCTCGCCGCGCACCGCAGCCTCGATGCGCGCAGCTTGCTGGGCTTCACCAGCTGCCGTGTGCATGTCGTGGAGCGCTTTACTCAGGTTCGCCAACTGCCGCAACATCGCAAGCTGAGCCGTGACGCCCGGCCCACCCTCAACGGACGCAGCGACAAGCAGCGCGGCGCCCGCGGCCGCCGAGACGCGCGGGACCCGACGAGGCCGTACCGGCCGGTGGATCAGTTCCGCTGACCGAGCCAGGGCGTCCGACGTCGCGGCTAGCGGGCCGGGCGTCGCCTCAACCCGATACGACCAGGCCGCGAACGCTCCACTGGTGCGCCGCGCGACCTGCGCCCAGACGAACCGATCGTCGATCGGCACCGCGCGCAACTCCTCGCGCAGCTTCTCCAGGTCCCGAGTGACGGACGCCCAGAGTTCGGGGGCCGGCTCACGCATCTCACGACCCGGCGCGACGGGTCGCCTTCCACGTCGCGCCGCGACCCATTCATGGACCGCGGCGGTCGCAGCCTGGGGGGTATCGGGCCATTCGTCCCGCAGCCGCGGCAGCGTTAGGTCGCGCGCTAAGATCCCCCCGCCGTACCAGATGGGACGTTCCCCTGCGACCGGTCGTTGGGCGACGCTGAAGCCCGTCACGACATCGCTTCGGCCATCAGCGAACCGGGCTCGCACGATCAGCCCGTGGCGACGCATCCGGCGTACGAACTCCGCCTCGTCCGCAGCGGCGGTGGCGCATGCGCGCACCTGCCGGGCGAGCTGGAACCGTGGCTGGTCGGCGACGAGCTCGCGGGCGATCAGAGCTGCCCGAACGTCCTTCCCAAGCTCCCCCCAAGTCCGGCTCTCTGAGCCCTCTCGACGCGCTTGCTCGAACCTCCCCCGGGCACGTCGACGCGCAACTGCTTCGCGCTCGGCGGGATCGTAACCCCTACTCGCCCGGCCCGCGGCCGCGGACTCCAAAGTCTCCAACCCGTGAGCGCGCTCCAGCGCCCGCGCAGCCTGTTGAGATCGCACGTAGTCCCGATAGTGCGACGCCTTCGTGCCGTCCTCACGGACGAGGTTCACGACCAAGTGGACGTGGTCGTTGCCGTTCTTGCTGAGCCCGTGCCGAACAGCGACCCAGCGGCAGGGCGCCCTGCTTCCCTCCTGATCGTCGAAGCCCATCTGTCGAATGAAGTCCTCACACAGTCCACGCCACTCGTCATCCGCCAACTGGCCCTCGTGTGCACGCAGCGAAAGCGAGCAGTGCCACACGTGTCCTCCTGCAACCTCCACGCCGAACGCCACCCTTGGCCGATCAAGATGGCGAGCAACCGACAGGGCCGAGGCCCGGTCCAGAGTGTTGTCGTCGTGCCAGGCCATGAGATGCGGATCGCCGGCGACCAGGTGAGGATCTGTGTGCTCGTTGGCTCTGCCGGGTCCGGCGAGGTACACCAGGAGCCCGCGCATCCTCGACCCGCGGCCAACGTTCGGAATCACTTCAGACCCAGGCCGTCAATCGCATCGTCGATCCGGCCCGAGGTCCTCCGCACGGCAGCGAGGGTGGCGGCAGTCTCGTCCTGCCACTCCCCGGTCGCGTTCGTAGCTCGCGCGATCTGATTCACGTTGTTGGCGATCCCAGCCAGTAGCCGCTGAACCCCGAACAACATCACCAGTGCGTCCCGGCGCTCCGTAAGGCACTCCCCCGCAGGAACCGCGAGAGCGGACTCAATGAGCAAGCGCGGGACGCTGACCCGCTGCGACTCAGCAAGCTGAAGTAGACGCGCCTCTTCCTCGGGAGTGACCTTCACCTCGTGCGAGTGATGACGCCCGCCAGGGACGTTCGCCCGTCGACGGCGACTCAGTCGTCGGCTCGAATCTCCCATTGCTCGCACACTCCCGATCTGCCCAGCGCAGCGCCCCGCCCGAACGGGCGGGCCCGGCACCACCAGTGTGCCCCGAACCCTCGACGCCAGTCGAGGAAATCGAGAGTTAGCACCGCTAACTCTCTAGCTTGCTCCGCCTGGGGCACCGCTGGCAGTCGCGCCCGGCAACGCCGGGGGCTCGGCGCGAGTGCGCCGAGTGCCTATCCTCAGCCCGCACCGGTACGATGACGCCATGCCCGCCACCCCCGACCTCGCAAGCACCGAAGAAAAGGCCCGCAGGCTGCTCGACAGCCGGATCGAGTCCGTACGTCAGCTCGTCGCCGCGCGGCAGAAGGTGGCGGCGCTCCGCAACGAGCTGGCGCAGGCCGAGCACGACGACGCCGCCGCCTACGGACGCGCCCTCAAAGATGGCTGGTCACCGGAGGAATTGCGCACAGTCGGTCTGCCGGAGTCTGACAAACGCGCCCGCGCACGACGTCTAGGAACGCGCCGATCCAACGCGTCCCCGACGACGGCGACGACCGCCGCTACTACGGCGCCACCGGCTTCCGTATCGACACCGCCGGCCTGATCGCACGTCCCCTCGGCCGTCAATCGTCACACGGCTGGACACCGCGTCAAGTCCGCTCCGCGGACCACTCCCCCGCGAAGGATCGGCACGCGCTCCGCTCCTTCGTCGCTGCGCTTATTTCGCGCCGATCCTTCACTCCTCCGTGCCCTTCGGGTTGACCCGGTGTCCAGCCGTGTTGTGCGGCCTGTGCGAGGGGACGGGGGAAGACTGAGTCTTCTTGCAGGTCCCCTGCCGGGTGCGGCGGCTCCGCGCGGCTTATCGCTCGATGGCTGGTTGTTCTCGGTGACGAGTCCGCTCCGTCGAAGCCCGCGACGCGGAAGCCGCCACGCGCGGGTGATCCTGTGCGTTCGGAGTCGCCGGAAAGCTCGCAGCGACCGCGGCGGCGATGGCCGGCTCGGGGCGGTCCTTCGAGTCGTCGGCAGACGATGTCGCTTGTTCGCTGATGGCGGCGTCGACGGCGGCGAGGCGGTCGCGTGCCTCGCCGAGCTCGCGCTCTCGCGGGAACGATTTGAGGTTGCGTTGCGCGTCGGCGCGGGTCCGCCGGGCCTGTGCGATCTCGTCGTCGACGCGGTTGATGCTCCGGGCGATGCCGGTGGTCTTGTTCTCGATGGCGCGGATGAGTCCGATCCCGGGGTTGAGAAGGTCCGCGGCCGTGCCGGTGCTCGCGGAGCGCGGAACGTCCTGGAGCTCCAGCTCCACCAGCGGCCGGTGCGGGTCCATAAGGCTTGGGGGCTTTGGCGTGGCGAGGACGACGTGTCCGGCGATCTCTCCGAGCACGATCGGGCCGAGCTTCGCGTTCGACAGGTGGGCGCGGTGGCTGTTCGCCCACCATGCGACGGCGGCGGCGGCATCGGCGCGGTTGTCGTAGGTCGCGGCGTCGACCGTCATCCTGAACGCGTCCCCGGCCACGTCTTGTGTACGCCCCTGAGCCTGCACCAGACTCGCACGCATCGCGGTCAGTGACACGATCGCCTTCTCCGCGTGCTCGACCCGCCGGCGCAGGTCCGACTGGCCGCGGGTGTGGGCGACCTGCTGGCGTCGGAGCTTCTGAAAATCGGCCTCGGCGGTCGCCCGCTCCAAGACCAACGGGTTACCCGACGCCAGCGCCTTCGCCTCGGCCGCGGACAGGGCGACGTCGCCGATGTCCTCGATCTCCCGGCTGTCCAGCCGCCCCCGCATCACCTGAGCGATGAACTTCGCCTTGCGCGCGACCGTCTGCCACGAGTAGCCGTCGAAGCTGCGTTCGACGACGTACCGGAACAGCCCGACTTCCGGGTTGAGGTTGCCTTGGCGGATGGCACGTCCGTCGCGTTGTTGAATGTCCGCTGGGCGCCAGGGACAGTCGATGTGATGCAACGCGGTCACTCGCGTCTGCACATTGGTCCCCACGCCCATCATCTCGGTCGAGCCAATGAGCGCGGCGACGTGCCCCGCGCGGGTCGCACTGAAGAGGCGCGCCTTCTCCGCGTCGTTGCGCGCCTCGTGGATGAACCGGACTGACTTCGCCGGCATGCCGCCCTCGATGAGTCGGCCCCGGATCTCGGTGTAGGCATCCCAGCGGTCGACTTTCGGAGTGCCGAGGTCGCAGAACACGAGCTGCGAGCCGCCCCGGACCGGGCTCGCCTCGCCGGTCTCCGGGTCGAGGTAGGTGTTGTGACGGGTCGCGCGCCACCCGGCGAGAATCCGGTCGGCGACAGCGTCCAGCTTCACGGGCCCGGTCTGCACGGCACGCTCATCGACCAGCCGCAAGTCCAGGGCGGCCTTCCGGCCGTCCGTGGAGATGAGCAGCATGTTGTCGTCGCTGGCGTGAACCTCCCGGTTCGCGACCCGGTCAGCGCGCTTAGCGATCTCGGCGATGTACTCCGACAGCTCCGGCGTGGGCTGGAGCACCACCGTCTCCACATCGCGCACGCCGTCGCTTGGGCGTGGCGCGATCGCGGGCACCGGAAGGTTCAGGTCCTCGGCGGTCTTGACGTCGGCGAAGACCTGCCACATTCGAAGCATCTCGGGCACGTTCTGGAACCGCGCGAACCGGGACTTGAGGCGGAAACCGCCCGCCGGACCCATCTCCATCTCGGTGACGACCGAGCCGAACGTCGCGGCCCACCCGTCGAAGCTCGTCACGCCCGCCGCGGCCAGCAGGTCAGGCCGCAGGTACCGCTGCATGACGTACGCCTCGGTGATCGAATTCGCCAGCGGCGTGGCCGTGGCCATCGTCGCGACCCGCGCACCGGACCCGACCCTCTCGCCGTGCCTCTCCCGCAGGAACTCCAGCTTCATGTGCAGGTCCGCGGACCGCTTTGAGCCGTCGATGGCGGCGTCGCGGATATGGCTGGGCGTCGCCAGGTTCTTGTACAGGTGGGCCTCGTCGACGACGAGGTAGTCGATGCCGGTGGCCTCGAACGTGATCCCGGGATCACGAGGCAGGTCCAGCGACCGCTTGTACCGCTCCTCAGTCGCAAGGACCCGGCCCTCGATGCGTTTGACGCTGATCGAGTCCGCGCCGCGGGCAGCATCGAGGGCCTCACGCAGCTGCCCCAGCTCGCGCTCGATGTACTGGGATTGGTACTCCTGGGAGACGCCGATCTTGGCGAACGCCCCTTGCGTCAGCAGCACGGCGTCCCAGTCGTTTGCGGCCGCCCGGGCCACGAACAGCCGGCGGCGGTCTTTGGTCAGATCCGCGCTCGACGCCGCGAGGATCCGGGCTTGCGGGTACGCCTGCAACCACTCCCTCGTGAACTGCTCCAGCATGTGGTTGGGGACCACGACGCACGGCTTGGACACCAGCCCCATCCGGGTCAGCTCCATGCACCCGGCGACCATCTCCAGCGTCTTGCCCGCGCCGACCTCGTGAAACAGCCCAGCGGCGGGCTCTGAGACCATCCGGGCAACAGCGGCCCGCTGGTGCGGCCGCAGCCTGATGGTCGCGGCCAGCCCCGGGAAGGTCAGATGCTCCCCCGCCGCGGTGTAGTCACGCAGCACCAACGAGTTGAACTTCGCGTTGTAGACGTCCGCGAGCTCAGCGGCCCGCTGCGGGTCCTCCCACACCCAGTCCGAGAACCGCTCCTGCAGGGCGTCGGCCTTCTCCTGCGCGGCGGTGGTCGCCACCGGGTTGAGGACGCGCCGCTTGTTCCCCTCGGCGTCCTCGATCTCGTCGGTGACCTCGATCGCCCGCTGCTCCATCAGCGCGGCCGCGATCTCGGTCGCGGGGCGCCGGTCGGTCCCCCACTCACTGATCGCACGGACCGTGTCCCGGCGGCCGCGGACCTCCCACGTTCCGGGCAGAGGGTTTTCGACCTTGACGGACGGATCGTCGAGGATCTCGGCGAGGAACGCGCGGTGGACCTCGGCAGAGATCCACACCGACCCCAACCGAGCCTCGATCTCATCGGGGCCGATCGGCTCGGGCAGCACCGCCCGGAGCGCGTTGACGTTGCCCTCGAACCGCGGGTCGTCGACGGCGGCGGCCTCGGCGGCCGCGAGCTTCACGCGCACATCACTCGAGAGGTACTCCGGGGCGTGGATCAGCCCCGCGCCGGCGGGGTCGTCGTACACCAGGTCCCCGAGCTGGGCGCGAGCCGTCGCCTCGTCGACGCCCAACAAGGCCGCGATGCGGTCCAGCTGGACCCCGCCGATCTGATCCAGGCAGATGGCCAGCGCGTCGGCGGCCGTCTCCGCGGTCGTCGTGACCGTTCGAGGGACGATCACGCGATGCCGGAGCAGCCCTGCAGGTTCGCCGACCTGGGTGGCCTCGTCGAACGTCTCCAGCGCCCGGACGAGCGCGCTGTGCGGGTCCTGCTTGAACAGCACCATCGCGGGTGGAGTAACCCGCGCCATCAGCTCCTCCCCGGGCACCGGCCGCCCGGTCCGGGGGTCGATCTCCGGCGTACCGGTCACCGGGTCCAGCACCGGCGCGAACCGGCCCGTACGCCGCAGCGAGTACCTGTTGAGCGGTCCGTACCGCGCGACGTACCGCTCGTAGTTGCCGCGCAGCTGGTCCCGCCGGGCGGTCAGCTCCGGGCCGTCCTCAGCGGCCGCGGCCTCTGCCTCGAGCAGGCCCCGCGCGCCGTCCCGGAGCGTCACCATCGCCCGCAACTCGGCCTGCTGGGTGCGCGGCACCCGCAGGTCCTCCAAGCCCCCACCAGAGGCCACCTGGAACCCGCCGCCAGGTGCGGGGACAATCGTCCCGTCCCACAGGTCCGCGGCTACAACGTCGACGTCGGGCTCGTTGACCGCCGCACCTAGGTCGTCGCCCAGCGAGGCGCCCGCCCGATCGACCACCGACTCCACTGCGGTCGCGGCGGTGAGCTGGAGACTGCGGGCCTCGCGTACGACGTCATGCAGCTGCGCCCGCAGCCGCCTCGGGACCGCCGCGAGGTCCTCGGCGCGGACACTCAACGTCGCGTCGCCGTACATGCCCTGACCCACGTGCAGATCGCCAAGCACGCGCTCGGGCCGGTCCACGAAGTACGAGTTGACCCGCACGGGGTGCCCGTCCACAACGACCTCGGCCACGGACTCCCACGACGTGTCCCGGGGCTGTGCGCCGGGTTCGCGCCTCCGGAGGATCAGGACGTCGGTCAGGGCCTCCGTGCCCGCCGCTCTACGGTGAGCACCCGTGGGGAGCCGGACCGCGCCCACGAGGTCCGCGGCCGCGCTGATCTCCCGGCGGGCGGCCGGGTCGGCCGCGTCCATCGTGAACGCCGACGACAAGACGGCCACGACGCCACCGGGCCTGGTCAGGGCCAACGCCTTGATGATGAAATGGTTGTGCATGGAGTGCCGACCGCGGTTGTGCACCGGGTCGTACAAGGTGACGTCGGAGAACGGCACGTTCCCCACCACGGCGTCGAACCCGCCTTCGGGGAGGCGGGTGTCAGCGAAGCTCTCGGTGCGAATGCTCGCGTTCGGGTACAACTGCCTGGTGATCCCGGCGGTGGTCGGGTCCAGCTCCACCCCAACCATCCGCGTGCCCTCGGGCGCCAGACCGATGAACACGCCGGCGCCGCAGCCGGGCTCCAACACCCGCCCCCCGGTCACGCCCAGGTCGCTCACGGCGTCCCACATCGCGCGGGCGATGCCCGCGTCGGTGAAGTGGGCGTTGATCGTCGTTCGCCGGGCGGCGTCCCACGCCGTGTCGTCGAGCAGATCCCGCAGCTGCGCCCGCTGGTCGGCCCAGTCCTCCCGGGCCGGGTCGAACACGGCGGGGATCGCGCCCCACGACGACCACCGGGCCAGCACCGCCTGCTCCTCCGCGCCCGCACGGCGGCCGGATTCGGCCAACGCGCGGCTCGTGGCCATCGCGGCGACGTTCGCGGCGAACCGGGCCCGCGGTCCTGACGGCGCCAGGTCGGCCTGCGAGCCCGGCCGGAACGCTACGGCAGGAGGCTGCTCAGCAGCTCCTCTGCCGTCAGCAGCTGCTCCTGGCTCATGTCTTCCGGGTTCAACTGGACCCACGGGAGCATCCCCTGGAGCCGGTGCAGCTCCTGCTCCTCCTCCGCGCTGAACACCGGGTGCGCCCGACCCTCCAGGTCCGCGGCCTCCCTCGCGTGCCTGCGGATCTCGGCGATCCGCTCCGAGATCATCTCCCGGGTCGGGAGCCGGCCGAGCAGCTCCTCCACGCGGCCCAGCAGCTCCGGGTCCTGCTCCTGCGCGATCGGGCCGAAGACCAGATCGCGCAGGACCGTCTCCTCGGCCTGCCGGCGGATCGTCCGGAGCTGGCCCACCCGTTCCAGGTAGGGCATCCCCTCCCGGAGATCGCGCTCCATCGCCTGCGTCAAGGTCTCGATCTGCGCCGCCGCGTCCTCGCCGAGCATCGTGAAGAACTCCTCCGGGTCGGTCATCGCCGCCACCCTCGCGGGTGCGTGCCTCGTCCACGTCTCCTGCGCCAGCAGGCCGTACCGGTTCACGGGCCTGGTCCTCCCCACCGTCGAGCTCGAAGCTGAGCTGGCGACCGGGCCCGGGGTCGTCGCGGGGCCGTCCCCGCAGGTCGGCCGCCACCTGGCCGTCCGCCGCCGGTTCAGTGAGGCCGAACAGATCGAACTCCAGCTGCCCTTCGGACCTACGACGCGATGAGCGACGGACCACCAGCGACCCCCTGAGTCGGTCGATGGCGCGAGGCTAGCAACCCACCGGCATCGGTGGTTGTGCGGAGACGACACCAGCACCGTGTTCCCCTCCCCAACAGCGTGGCCTCACCGCACCTGGCCGTGCCCGCCGCGGCCAGGACGCAAGCCGTGGTACGGCGGACGTGCAGCACCGGGAGGAACAAAGGCCCGGGGCCGCCGGCGGATCCCCGGGAGGTCCACCAGCGGCCCCGTGGCGTGGACGGAGCGGCTAGTAGTAGCTGCCCTTGCACCCGTCCGCGTCCGGGTCGTTCGTCCGTGGGCAGGTCTCCAGCCCGCAGTCCGGGCAGAACCGGTCCCCTTCTAGCGGTTCGATTCAAGCTGGGGAGAAAACCGATTCGCGGCGCGGCCGAGAGTCCGGTCCTGGAGCCGCGATTGTGGAGGTTCCTGCTGGGGTCCTGGCCTAGTTCCGGCCGGCGGCGCGGGGAAGCTGGCGGACACCGCCGCAGCGGGACCGGGATCCGCCCTTGCGGTGATCCGGTTCGGGCTGGCGTCCTGCGACCCGGATGCCGAGGCCCCTGGTCTTTCGACGTCCGACGTAGTCGATCGTGGCCAAGGCGAGACGTCGCGTGGCGTGAATCCGCGGTCGACACGTGCGGGCCTGCCCACAACCAGCTTGTCCGGGCGTAGCCACGCCACCGACTCGACGTCCCACCCGTAGAACTGAAACCGCAGCTGGACGGCAGGGTCCGCCAACTCTTCGGGCGTCCACGGCGCCCACTCCGTGATCGCGTCATCTTTCACCCAAACCCCGTCGATTCCCGCGGTACGCATGGCTTCGAAAGAGATGCGTCCGTGGGGCCCTGGCCACTTCTGCGCCGCGGCCTGCAGGTCTTCCACGGAGTCCAGGCGCACTAGTCGGGCCCCGTCGGCCTGTACGGGCCACATCTTCTCGCCGCCGGAGAGCCTGCGCCGCCACCGATCCGCCGTGGACTCTCGGTTACGGATGACAGCCTCGCGGCCGTACCCATGGTGAAACTCTGACCAGGTCGTTCGCACGCCTTCCCTGGAGCTGCTAGTAACGGGCGCGGTCCACAACGCGCTGGTTGGTTTCACCCCCATGACCCCGTCGAGGTCCTTCAGTGCTTCGTCGTCTTGCGATGAAGCTGCAACCCACGATCGCGGATCGCATTTCATGCCGAAGTGGTACTGGGGCGGCAGTTCCGCAGCGTCCACAATGCTCGGTCGCATGTCGTGCTCCAAAGGTCCGGGCCCGCAGTCGGGCCGTCGAGGTAGATGATGGCCCCCTCCGCAACACCCAGGGGCCCCTTGGGTGCGCCGCAAGGGTGCGGGTCTACTTCCTCGTGTCGGCTTCGTTCCAGGTCCCGCTGCGGTCGAGGGCCTCGCGGCACAAGGCGGCGCCGGCGACCGATTCCGCGCCGGCGTCTTGGGGCGTGTCGAGGCAGGCGTCTTGGGGCGTGTCGAGATCGTCGGTCGAGGCCGGGTCGAGGACGACGTACTGGCCGCGAGCGATGTGCCAGTCGTCCGCGACGACCTCGTAGGCGATGCCGGTGGTCCCGTTATTGCGGGTGAATCCCTTGACCCGGTAGCGGCCCTCGAAATGGATCTTGATGTTGCCGCTCGTCCTGGCCGTATGCACGAGTTCCTGGGCCGCACGGCCGCGGACGATCACGTCATAGGCGATCTTCGCGCTGTCGTGCCACTCCCCCTCGGAATCCTGCACGCGGTAGTTGTGGATCACGACGGCGCGGCACCACAGGGTGCCCTTCGGGCTCCGGCGCAGCTCGGGTACTCCGGTGAGGTTGCCGGTCTCGCTGAGGTATGACATGGCTCGTCCTTCTCGTCGTTTCGATGTGATTGGTCTGCTTGGGTTCCGTACTGTGGGTGTCGCGGCCAGGCTGGTAACCGGGCTGCTGTGTGGGGGTCGACCCCTCAACCCCGGTGCGGGCTTGGGGGGTCGACCCTCTCGGGGGGTTAGCGGCAGTGGTGCGCGCCCTGGTCGAACCAAAGCTGCACGTAGTCCTCGGCGCTGTTCAGGTCCTTGGCGACGCCGGTCCATCCGCAGATTTCGCAGATCGCGAGTGCGTGGTTGGGGCGCTTCCGGTCCGGGAGGATGAGCACCGGCCCGGGGTCGCTGGCCTCCGGGTGCTCCTGGTACGAGGCGACCATCTGCTCGAGCGCTTCGAGGGCCGTCTGCGCCTGCGCGTCGGTGTGCCGCCCTGCCGTGTCCTGGACGATGGCGTTGAACAGGCGGGCCTGCCATTTCATCGGCGTGCCTGCGAGGCGGACGGCGGCGATTGCGGCCCGCCCGATTGCCTCGCGACGGAGGGTGGTTACGGGTGCGATTCCGATGCTCATCGGAAGCCTCCACTTTGATTGCGGCGGGGTGGTAAGTCCCTGATCCTGAGCTGCTGTGTCTATAGCTCGATTCTAGTTATCAGCTATTTTGCTGTCAATAGCTACTAGAGACCGATCTAAAAAAAGTGGGTTTCTGTTCTTACCATGCCCCTGCGATGCCTGCGACGCGCCGGAAATTACGATGGATGAATGCGGGTCCACCGTTTTATCCCCCATCTCCCGACACCCCGCGGCCCTTTTCATGCCGGTCCCGGGTTGTCAGGGGTGACCCTGTGGGGTCATCGCGCAGCGACGCGAGAGCGCCCTTGACTGGTCGGGAGCGGCTGAAACGATGACCGACCGTGTGGGGGGGTATCCGTTGAGGAGATAAGCTCTTTCGTGGGCGGCGCGGCTGGCGCTACCTTAAGTCGCATGAAAAGAATCTGGTTGGCCCGTAGTGGAGTTCGGTCTCTCGAAGCGAGCGTTGCTGCTGGTCTGATGGCTGCAGCCTTCGTCTGGTCACCCGCGGCGGCGAGCACCCCGACGACGGCGCGCGCGGCCGGGGACAGTACGCAGGTGGTGCGCCCGGCCTCCGGCGGCGCGTCCACCGCTGCCCCGTCATCTCGCCGGTATCGGTCGCTTTATCAGCCGACGCACTGCTTGACGTGGGAAGGTTCCGGCGCGGACATAGACGTCAGATACCGCCGGTGCTCCTCGTCGAGCAGGCAGGTGTGGCGCGTGACCGGCACCAAGAAGCGGGTGCAGCTCAGCCAGAAGATCGGGGGGGTCCTGCACTGCATCGGTCGCTCGAAAGTGACTCACTTGAGTATCCTCGATATGGCGCCCTGCGGGTCCAGGGGGCACTACATGAATTGGGAACCGAAATACTTCAAGAACGGCGTCCGGAAATTCCAGAACACCGTAACCGCGGAGTGCATGTGGGCGGGCGGGGACCATTTGGTGTTTGCCACGCTCGAATGCGACGACCTACGGTCAAAGTGGCAACAGGCGTGATCCGCTAACCACCCGCTGGTTCGATGGAGCGACGCCCGGGCCCTCACGGTCTCCGGGCGTCGCTCGTGTGTTGTGTCGCGGGGAATGGTGGACCCGGGTCGTCGGTTGTGGCGGGGTTGCGTGTCGTCAAGTGATCTGGCCCCACCGTCGTCACGAATGTTGGCCCCACCTGTGGTCGTTGGGTCAGGTGGTGG
>JBDIAS010000053.1:0-18266 GCA_039812465.1 Austwickia sp.
CCGCGCCTAACCCCGCCGCACCCGCCGCGCGCCACCGCACCGCGCCGCGCCGCGCCTAACCCCGCCGCACCCGCCGCGCGCCTCCGGTACAGGCACCGCCCGCTCCTCGGACGGGACGTCCGCATCGTGGACAGCCGGTCCGCGCGCCAATCCCCGCCTGCGGAGCGGGGCTCCGCGCGCCAACGGCCTGACCTGCGGCCACGGACCGCGACGACGTCTGGTCAGTAGAACGCCCGTCCAGTACGCTCGCACAAGGGCGTCTGAGGACCCGCGGCTGGGGAGTCGCGGTCACCAGGGTCCGCGCGCACACCGGAGGGGGAAACCGGTGGCGCGTCACGGGGGATTGTCCGCGGCATGGGGATGCCTGCGGTGGGGGAAGGACTCTCGACGATGTCGATCCACGCTGTCCTGTTGGCTGTGTCCGGGTGCGCGCTGCTGAGCGCCGTCGCCGGCGGGCCGCTCGCGAGTCGTACGCCGCAGCTGCGCCAGACGCGCCTCATGGCGCTCCTGATCAGCGGGGCTCTCATGGTGGGCAACGCCGCCTGCCTCCTGCCGGACGTCCCGACCTGGTACTCCGCCACCCTGATTACTTTGACGACGGTCGGCCTGTTCTGGGTGATCGCGGCGACGCTCAGCGCCCAGCGGGACGCTGCCGCCCAGGCCCGCCAGGAGCGCGCCGCTGAGCGGATCCGGCAGTCGGCGGCCCCGGCGCGCCCGCCCGCGCAGGGCTCGGCGCGGGGCTCGGACGGCCCCCGCGAGAGCGCGCGGCCCGCGCGCTGTGAGCGGCCCCGGCAGGACACCTCGCGAGGCGGGCTCTACGCCCTTCCCACGCCGACCGACCCCGACGGCCCGGCCCGACCGGCCCTCGGGCGCAGCCGCCCCGGGCGGCCCCACCTGACGGTCGTGCAGGCCACGCCGGTCGCGGAGGCAGGCGCCGCCGCCCCGTCCTCCTCCGCGCCGTCCCGCTCCGCTGCTCTCCTCGCCCCCCGCGCGCTCCCTCGCCCGTCGGCGGCTGCGGTGGTGACCAACCTGCCGGCGCTGCCCGCCGCGCAACGCACCGCGCAGGCCGCAGCGCAGGCGTCCGCCGTCGCGCCGGCCTCTGACCACGCCACCCGTACGGCCGACCGCGCCGTCTCCACCCGTACGGGCGATCGCGCCGTGGCCACCCGTACCGGCGATCGCTCCGTGGCCACCCGCGAGGACCTCAACGCCGTCACGCCGCTGGGGACGCACCCCCAGTCGCTCTACGTGGCCCGGGACATCGCGACGTACTCCGAGCCCGACCGCGCCCGCCAGCGTCGCTTCGCGCGGGTCGATGCCCGCGCCACCCTCGCGGCCGCCTGGCGCGCTCGCGTGGCCGACGCCTACGACGACACGCCAAGGCCGGTCACCCGGCTGCGCGACACCCGGGCCTGAGGCCCCGACGGGCCGATCAGGCCCGCCCACGGACCCCGGCCTACCCAGCCGGGTCGGCGGCACCTGCCAGGGACGGCGCGCCGTCGAAGCAACACCCCTCTGCGCCAGGGGGGCGTCGGAAACGGTGGACGGCGAGCGCAACGACGCGCTCGGCGGCCCACTGGACGCCTCCCTGGTGGGGAGGGGTCACCAGGGCCCACGGGCCTTGCCCTCCTCACGCTGGATGAACTCCCGCTGTGGCGAGAGTTCACCAGCACCCACGAGTGTTCACCCGGCCGGCCGGGAGCTCGGTCGTCGACACTTCCCGCCCACGGGCGGCATCCGCGCGCCACCACCAGAGCATTCGCGGACACTTCCCGCCCACGGGCGGCAACGGCGCGCCACCACCAGGACATTCGCGGGCACCTCCCGCCCACGGGCGGCAACCGTACGCAAAACCCCAGCACCCCCCGTACATCTCCCGCCCACGGGCGGCAACTGGGCCTCCGGCCGGCGCCGTCACGGCTGGCCCGGTGGCGTCGAGGCGCCGTAGGGCGTCACGCCCTTCCGGGACCGCGTCAGGCCGTCTCGGGGGCGCGGGCCGCGGCCGCCTCGCCGTCCCGACCGGCCCGGACCATCGCCAGGGTCCGGTCGAACTCCTCATCGATCTCCGGACGCGGCCGGAAGGTCAGCAGGCTCACCACCACGGCCACGATCAGGTTGCCCAGGAAGCCGGGCACGATCTCGTACAGGGCGAAGATGCCTTCCTCGCCGAACAGCTGGTTGCCCCACACGCCCACGATCACCGCGCCGGTGACCATGCCGGCGAGCGCACCAGCGGCCGTCAGCTTGCGCCAGTAGAGGGAGAGCACCACGATCGGCCCGAACGAGGCGCCGAACCCGGCCCAGGCGAATGCCACCAGCGCCAGGATCGTGTCGCTCTGGTTCCAGGCCAGGGCGATCGCCAGCAGCGAGACACCGAGGACCGCCAGCCGGCCCATGAACACGTAGTGCCGGTCGGGCTTCTCCTCGCGACCGAGCGCCTTGTAGACGTCCTCGACCAGCGCCGAGGAAGTCACGATCAGCTGGCTGGCCACCGTGGACATGATCGCTGCCAGGACCGCCGCCAGCATGAAGCCCGCGACCAGCGGGTGGAAGAAGACCTGGCCGAGGCGGAGGTAGATGGTTTCGGACTCGGGGCCCTGCAGGTGGGTCCAGCCCTGCTCCTGGAAGTACGCGACGCCGACGATGCCGGTCATGACCGCCCCGGAGATCGACAGGATCATCCAGCCGATCCCGATGCGGCGACCGGCCGTAGCGTCCGCGGCCGACCGCAGCGCCATGAAGCGCACGATGATGTGCGGCTGCCCCACGTACCCCAACCCCCAGGCGACGGCGGAGATCAGCCCGATCACCGCGGCCCCCGTCAGCTCCGGGGGCAGCACCGCGAGGCGCTGAAGGCCCTCCTGCGCGTCCGCGGCGTTGACCGCGTCGGCGAACCCGCCGAAGCCGCCCACCGCGACCATCCCGAAGACCGGCACGAGGATGAGCGCGGTCATCATCATCAGGCCCTGCACGAAGTCCGTGTAGCTCACCGCGAGGAAACCGCCGACCAGCGTGTACGTGACCTCCACCGCCGCCACGAGCAGCATGCCGGAACGGTAGTCCCACCCGAAGGCACCCTCGAAGAACACACCGCCCGCAACCATCCCGGAGCTCACGTAGAACGTGAAGAAGACGAGGATGATGATCCCCGACGCGATCCGCAGCGACCGCGAGGTGTCGCGCAATCGGTTGTCGAAGAAGCTGGGCACGGTGATCGAGTTGTTCGCGACCTGCGTGTAGGCCCGTAGTCGCGGCGCCACGAACTTCCAGTTCAGCCAGGCACCGACGGTCAGGCCGACCGCGATCCACGCCTCGATGAGCCCGGTCGCGTAGATCGCCCCGGGGAGGCCCATCAGCAGCCACCCCGACATGTCGGCCGCCCCGGCCGACAGCGCGGCCACCGACGGCGACAGGTCGCGGCCGCCCAGCATGTAGTCGCCCAGGTTGTGCGTCCGGCGGTAGCTATACCAGCCGATGACGAGCATGGCGATGAGGTAGACCGCCATCGCGAGGCCCTGCCAGAACGTGTCGCTCACGGTCGTTCCCCCTGCGCATCGTCACCGGACGCCGGGCGCGTCCGATGCGGGGAGGGTAGCGGACCCCGGCAGGCCGAGCGGCCCATGCCCGGGGTCGAACGACGACATCACACGACGTACGGAACGGGCGGTGCCCCTCAGGCGGAGGCGGCCGAGATCGCCCGGTCGAGGCCAGCGGTCAAGTCCTCCACCAGATCTCGCGGGTCCTCGATGCCGACGGAAAGCCGAATGAGGCCGTCGGTGATCCCCGCGAGCTCCTGGGCCTCCGGCGTCATCGACGCGTGGGTCATGGACACCGGGTGATCGACCAGGGACTCCACCCCGCCGAGCGACTCCGCGAGGCTGAAGTAGCGCAGCCCGGCCAGGAACGCGCGCACCGCGGCCTCGTCCGCCAACTCGAAGCTCACGATGGCGCCGAACCCGTCCTGCTGGCGCGCGGCGATGTCATGCCCGGGGTGGTCAGGGAGGCCCGGGTAGTAGACGGTCCGCACCGCGGGGTGCCCCAGAAGCGCCTGGGCCACCGCCCGGGCGTTCTGCTCGTGCGCCGCCATCCGGGTGTGCAGGGTCCGCAGGCCGCGGGTCGTCAGGTAGGCGTCGAACGGGCTGCCGGTGAGGCCCAGGACGTTCGCCCACCAGACGTAGCTTTCCGCCGCCTCCGCGTCCTTGGCCACGAGCGCGCCGCCGACGACGTCGCTGTGCCCGTTGAGGTACTTGGTCGTCGAGTGCACCACCACGTCCGCGCCCAGCTCCAGCGGCCGCTGCAGCAGCGGCGAGCAGAACGTGTTGTCCGCGACGACGGTCGCGCCGACGGCTTTGGCCTGCGCCGACACCTCAGCGAGGTCGGTGATCCGCAGCAGCGGGTTGCTCGGCGTCTCCAGCCACACCACCGTCGGGGCGGGCTCCTGCGCGAATGCGCGCGCGACGGCCTCCGGGGAGGTGAAGTCGACGTACGTGACCGTGAAGTGGCCCTGACCCTCCAGAGAGTCGAAGAGCCGCCACGACCCGCCGTAACAGTCATGCGGTACGCAGATGCGGTCGCCCACCTTGAGCAGGGCGGACACGAGGCAGGTGATGGCGCCCATGCCGGTCGACGTGACCACCCCGCCTGCGCCCCCCTCCAGCTCGGCGAGCGCCGTGGTCAGCACGTCGCGGGTGGGATTGCCGCTACGCGTGTAGTCGTGCGCGCGCGGCTCGCCGAACCCCGAGAACGCGAAGTTGCTCGAGAGGTAGATCGGCGGGACGACCGCCCCGAACGTGGAATCGCTCTCCAAGCCGGCCCGTACGGTCCGGGTAATCCGACCGGGACCCCATTCGCTCATCGATCGATCCTGCCTTCCTCGTCGGCACAGGTTGCGTCGGCACAGGTTGCGTCGGCACGGCTGCGTCGGCGGTCCCGCGTCGCGGCGGCGTCCGCCGGAGCGGGGCCCCTCACCTCATCTCGGTCTCATCCATAGCACGAGCTAATGGATGCCATGACGAAAGGTACGGAATCCCCGGGGCTCCGCAACGGGTCGTCCACTCTTCAGACGGGCGCTGCGGGACGGGCGCTGCGTCGTGGTGCGAGCCCGTCAGAGGTGCGAACCACTGTGGGCGCCATCATATCCTCGGAGGAATCCGGTTTATTAACAGGGCGCTGTGAACGGCAACCCCGCCTGAGTGAACGTTGAACGCGGCAGATGGGTGGGTGCGAGGAGCCGGAAAGGGTTACCTTAGTTCTGGACGATCGTTCGATATCGCCCGTGGTGACCTCGGGTGGCTCGCAGGAACGGCCCCGTCGTTGGTCGGCACTCATGGTCGGCCAGAATGGGCGGCACCGAGATCCACAGAGCCGCATGGGAATGCCGTACACACTCGGGCGCACCCCCGCGGGTGCACTCGCTGCGGCGACGAACGTTCACCGGCAAACGCGCCCGCTGGGGGGTGGGCGCGAGGGGGAGGGGACCATGTCGCACATGTTTCGATCCGAGGCTGCGCACGCACACGACGCCGCGCGCTCGTCGGCCGGCCTGATGGCGCCGGATCCGGCGGCCGGGGCCGAGGAACTGGCCGACACCGTGGCCCCGGAATCGCTCCGGCTCGCGGATCTCGTGTTCAGCCCATACGTGGCGGTGCGCCACCGCGCCGTCGAGCACCCGGCGGCGACGTTGGAGGCGCTGGCGATCCTCGCCGACGACCGCGACCCGACGGTGCGCCGACTCGCCGAGCAGCGTCTCGGCCGCCTGCAGTCAGCGCACCGACGCGCCGGCTGATCGACTCCGGCTGATCGACTCCGGCGGATCGACTCCGGCGGATCGACTCCGGCGGATCGACTCCAGCGGATCGACTCCAGCGGATCGACTCCGGGAGGCCGCTCAGGCGATGGCCAACGCCGACGCGGGAGCGTCCGGCACCGTCGCGGCCGGGCACGCCACGCTGTCGAGGATCCGTCGTCGAGTCGGGCCCAGGAGTCGCGGGGAGCGCCAGCGTTCCTCGCGGGACCCCAGGACGACCAAGGCGGCCGAGCGGGACGCGGTGATCAGAGTCTCCTCCGCGCGGCCCTGTACGACTTCCGCGCGGACGCTCACCTCGGGGATCGCCTCGGCGATCGGGTCGACCAGGTGCCGAAGGAGACGCGTTTTCTCCTGGCCAAGGACCGTCATGGCCTCGTCGTGCACCTGCGGGCCGGGGTAGGTCCAGGAGTGGAGGACCAGCAGCGGGCGCTGGGCCCGCAGCGCCTCCAACGCGGCGAAGCGCACCAGGTGCGCCGACCCCGCGAGGTCCTTGACGCCGACGACGACGGGCGCGTCCGGAGCCGGCGAGGCGCTCGCGGCTCGCGTCGCCGACGGCACCACGGTGACCGGGCAGCGCGCGCGGGCGACCACGGCGTCGGACACCCCGTCTCCCGTGGCGTCGAGCACCACGAGGTCCGCGTCCTCCGACGCGCCGGTGAGGTAGTCGACCGGGTCGCCGTGCACGATCTCGACGGTCACGCTGAGGCCGGGTCGCCGCGCGACGACGACGTCAGCGAGCTCTGCGCCCACGCACGCGGTGTCGACCGGCAGGAGGGCCGCGCCTTCCGGACGCGGTGGGGCGACGACGATCACGAACAGGCCGCGGTCCGTCTGGTCGGCGCGCTCCGCCGCCCAGCTCACGGCCCTCGACCCCAGCACGGCGGCCGTGGTGGCTCGGCCGTTCAACTGGCAGCTGCTGACGGGCGCGGAGCCCCGGCGCGGCGTCGCGTCGTCGGGGAGGCAGACGCCGACGACGACTCCCCGCCGGGGCGCTGCGCTCATCACGTTCATGTTTGTCATGTCAGATCGCCCTACCCATCGACCGCGCGACCGGCGCTCCGGAGGGGATGACGGCGACGATTCCCAGGCGCTGCAGACGCTGGATCACGCGCGCGTGGGGGCTGATGAGCCGGACGGTGACGCCGCGGTCGCGGCAGTACTGCTGGATGTGTAACAGGACGGTGACCTCCTTCGAGCCGACGTCGGTAAGGCCGGTCAGGTCGAGTTCCAGGAGCTCCACGAGGGGGGCGATCAGCCGCGGCAGATCGTCCTGGACGTCGTGGAGTCGACGCAGGGGGGCCGCGTCGCCGACGAGGACGTGCGCGGAGGGCGAATGCGTGCAGGGATCCGGTCCGTTGCCGGGCTCAGATGCCGGGCGCCGTGACCGCACGGGCGGGCTCTGGACCGACCGGTCCGTCGGCGGGTGGGCCCGCTCGCGGGAGGCCGTTACCACGGAGGATTTGCCCGAGTCCGTCGCGCTCACGCACAGTCCCTTCGCCGGTCACGGGCGTCGCGTCGTTGCGACGACCGAGCCTCTATTGTGCCCGCGACATATTGCAGCGATCCAGAGCCCATGTTGCATTCTCATGACAGGGGTGTTCGATGCCGGTTCGCAGGCATCGGCCGGGGGCGAAGTGCGGCCGTCGGCGGGCACCTGGCGATGCACCACCAGGGCGAACGGAACGACGACGGAGCGGCGCTCGGGCGGGGCGGGCGGCCGACCGCCGGGGGTCGAGTCGCACGCAGACACGCCTGGCGCCGGGGGCCACCCTCGGACTCCCTCGCAGGGGGATCCGCTCGGCGATCCCCGCCCGGACCGCAGGGCGCTTGCTGGTCGCGGGGCATCCTCCCTGGCAGCATGACCGCATGGGGACGCGCATCCTGCTGGTCGAGGACGACGACGGCATCCGTGCCCTCGCCGAGATGTCCCTGGAGGATGCCGGGTTCGAGGTGGACGCGTGCGCCAGCGGCGAGTCCGCGCTCGTCTCGTTCGGCCGCCGCTCCCCCGACCTGTTGCTGGTCGACCTGATGCTCGGCGGCCTGGACGGGTTCGCGTTCATCACGGAAGTGCGCCGCCACTCACGCGCGCCCATCATCGTGTTGAGCGCCCGTCGCGACCCCGCCGACATCGTCCGCGCCCTGGAGATCGGGGCAGATGATTACGTCACGAAACCGTTCGACGACCAGGTACTGATCGCACGCATCCACGCCCTGCTGCGCCGCACCGAGGGGGGAGACCCCGCCCGGGCGGTGGACGCTGTCGCACCCGGCGCCCCGGGTCCCACGGTGCTGGACACGCACGGACCGCTCGTACTCGACGAGCGGGCGGGGGTCATCCGACGCGGCGATGAGGAGGTGCGGCTGACGGTGACGGAGTACCGCCTCCTCACCGAGATGGCCCGGTCCGCCGGGCGCGTCCTCTCCCGGTCTTTGCTGCTCGACCGAGTGTGGGGCCGGGACTATTTCGGGGACGAGCGGATCGTGGACGTCCACGTGAGTCGCCTCCGTACGAAGATCGAGCGCGACCCCACCGAACCCTCGATCGTCGTGACGATCCGCGGCCAGGGCTACCGCCTCGACCTTCCCCCCCTCCCCGCGGGCGAACCCCATGGCCGACGCTGAGCAGCCCTCCCGGCCCGCGCCTGCGACCGGGTCCCGGATCGGGCTGCGCGGACGGCTCTCCCTGCTCTTCGGGATCGGCGCGTTGCTGTTGTCCCTGCTCTTCGCCGTCGGCGCCTACCTCACGACCCGGCACCTGTTGATCAACCAACGTGAACAGATCGCCATCAGCCACGCGCATGCCTCCGCCTCATTCCTATCCAACGCCGCCGCCGCCAACTCGGACCTGAACCAGGCGCTGGAAGCGATCTCTCGAACGACCGGGGGCGAGCAGTTCCTCCGCGTCCAGCGCCGCTGGCACGGCCCGTCGCCCGACGACACGCGTCCGCTGCCGAGCGCGCTGCAGGAGACCGTGGAATCGGGCCAGGTCGCGTTCGCCTGGACCGACCGGGGCGGGCATCTGGCCATCGCCGTCGGCGTGCCCGTTGCGGCCGTGTCCGGCGCGTACTACGAGGTCACCCCCGTGCCGGAGTTCTCCCGCACGCTCGGGACGATCGCCGGGGTGCTCGCCTCGATCACACCTTTGACCACCGCCTTGGGCGTCGTCGTGGGCCGCTACACCGCCAAGCGCGCCTTGGAGCCGCTGCGCGAGATGGCCGTCGCGGGCGCCCGACTCGGCAGCGGCGACCTGGCGACCCGGCTCCCGGCGACGAGGGATCCCGAGCTGGCCACGATCGTCGGCTCGTTCAACGCCATGGCCGACACGATCGAGCGCCGGATCGACCGGGACGCCCGGTTCGCTGCCGACGTCAGCCACGAGCTGCGGTCGCCGATGACCACGCTCGTCGCCGGCGTGGCCCGGCTGCAACGGGGCAAGGAGACGCTCCCCCCGCAGGCTCAGACCGTGGTCGAGCTCCTCGCCGTCGAGGTGGGCCGCTTCGAGCGCACCCTGGATGACCTGATGGAGCTGGGGGCGTTCGACGGGTCCCAGCCCCTGAACCTCGACGCGGTCGACGCCGCCGAGGTGGCCCGCCACACGCTGTCCCGCACCGGGCGGAGCCCAGACCTGCTGGACGTCGCGCCCGGGCAACACCCCCTCCGCGCCGACAAGGGGAAGCTGTCCCGCGCCCTGCTGAACCTGCTCGAGAACGCGGACAAGTACGCCGGAGGCCCTGTCGGTGTGCGGGTGTGGTCGAGCCCCGACCGCGTCTTCCTCGCGGTCGACGACGCCGGCCCCGGCGTGGCCGCCGAGGAAAGGGAACACGTCTTCGACCGGTTCGTACGGGGAGGGGCTCGCGGCTCCCGATCGGGGACGGGTCTCGGCCTGAGCATCGTGGACGAGACCGCTCGCGCCCACGGCGGCCGGGTCGGTGTGCTGGACCGTGACCCCCACGGGGCGTCGTTCGTGATCGCGCTGCCGCGGCGCGACGATGACGATGAGACGGGTCCGGAGACAGACACGTCGGGCCTGCGGCCGTACCGGGAGACAGACACGACGGGCACGAGGCCTGACCCGGTGTCAGACACGACGGGCACGAGGACAGACAGGACGGACCTGGAGACGAACGCGGACCCGGACGCCGGCGGGGACCCCGCGGGGGCAGCCGCGTGAGCGCCTTCACCCCGAACGCTTCCCGTCGCGAGGCCATCGCGCCGAGCCCGCGCCGACGGAGAGCGCGGCCACCGCAGACGGGCACGAGCCCCGGAGGCGGCCGACGCGCGGCGCTCCTCGCGCGCCCGCCCGCCCTCGCGACCGCCGTGTGCGTGCTGGCGATCGGCGTGCTGGCGGCGTGCGGGCTACCCCGAGACGGCGCCGTCGTCGTTGTGGATGTGCCTCCCCCGACGGCCGTCCCTCGCAGCGCCCACTCCCCGAAGAGCCCCGCGTCGAGTTCCCTCGCGACGTCCGGTGCCGACACCACGCCGGTCCAGACCCCGCCCCTCGCGGGGCCGGCCCCCTTCTTCGTCGACCCCATGGGCTGCCTCGCGCGGGGCAGGCCGCCGGAGTTCGCGTCCGCGGACGTCGCCGACCGGGCGGAAGCCCTGCTGGTCGCCCTCGCGGCAGGTCCGGACGATTCTCGTCGCGTGGAAGGGTGGACGACCCGCGTGGCAGCGTCCCACCAGGTGTCGGTCCGCGCCGTCGGGGACAACACCCTCGAGCTCGTCGTCCCGGCCACCGCCCAGAACGGCAATCAATCCCGGGACGAGTGGTGGACGGCGCAGCTGGTGCACACGGCGACCAGCCTTCCGGGCATCTCCACGGTCCGTTTCGTGGACCGTGACGGTCGCCCCGTCCAAGCGCCGGTCCAGGGGTCCTCGCTGGCCTCCTCCGAGGTAGCGCTCAGCATGGTGCCCCCCGCCTGCCCCTGACGATGGGCTCTCGGCCCGCCAGCCCCGGCTGACTACCCGGCGTCCCCTTGCTGAGCGTCCCCGCGTTCCCTGCGGAGCGTCCCGGCGATCCTTGCTGAGCTGCCCGGTCGCCGACATAGTCACGGGGTAACTCGCCTCGTGGTGGGCTGACCCACCCCGTACACGTGAGTCACCCACCGCTGACGTGAGTCACCCTCGAGTCTGACGTGAGTCACCCTCGAGTTCTGTCACTGCCGTTCTGTCACGGCCGTCCCGTATCCGGACGGAACGCGATCCGCGATACGAGACGAACCGCGGCGGCGGGCGCGCGCCCTGCCCGCCGCCCTGCAGGGGGTCACTGACAGAACTCCGCGCCACGTCATCCACAGGAGGGATCACCCCCGTGCCGTCGGGGCGGGTGAAGACGTTGGCGCCGTAAGGAACCCAGAAATGCGCAGGTCAGGACCATGAGCGGGGCACCGGCTGACGGAATCCGAGCAGTCGACGAAAGTCGAAACGGTCATGATGCAATTGGTGGACGCCAGGTTATCCACACCCCACCATTCGCCCACTCGATCGCCTTACCTTGGGCGACATGCCCGCATCCCCCTTCGCCGCGCGTGCTTCGGCGTGCGGTGTCCGGCGATGCGTCTGGGCGCCGACGCGACCGCGGTCACGGCCATGACGGAACGCGACGAGCCGTCGCCCCTCACCCTGGAATGGCTCCAGGAGGAGGGCGGGGTCGTCGCCGTGCTGGACGGCGAGCGGTACTCGGGGAAGGACGTCCGCGACATCCACGGGCAGGTGGTGTCGGCCGCCGCCCGTCGAGCGGCCGCCTCACCGCACGGCGTCCTGATCGTGGCGGTACGCAGTGGCGGCGCCGAGCAGGGACGGTGGCGCATCACGACGGACGGCGCGGTGACGCGGATGACCGATGCGGACAGCGACGCCACGGACGACGGGACAACCGACGATGCGTCGCACGCTGGGCGAGGCCGGGGACCACAGTCGCGCCGCCCCGCCGTCGTGCGAGGCCGGCGCGTCGGCCGGCCGACGGCGCGCAGGAGCCGGCCGACGGCACGGCTCGGTCGGATGGATCGGACCGGTCGGATCGGTCGACTCGGCCAACGCGTCCGCCTGCTAGGCGGACGAATCACCGGGCGATCGAGGTCTGGACCGTTGGGGCGATCGGGGTCTGGTCCGTTAGGGCGCCCGCTCCTCGTCCTGACGATCGCGTGCGTGGCCCTCGCCCTTGCCCTGGGAGCGTGGACGCTGTTGCGAGTTCCCGGCGCGACCGGCCCAACCACCGTGCGCGGGGAACGGATGGCCGCAACCGCACCCCTGGAGTGGTCCGCGGACTCCGTGTGGCGCACCCCGGCGTTGCTCGCGGACGCCGGCCGCGTGCTGGTCACGGGGGATGCGGTCGCCTTCGTCACCAACGACCGAAGGGTCGCGCTCGTGGACGCCGCGTCGGGTCAGACCCGATGGAGCGCGCCCTACCCGGCCGGGGACCCTCGTACGGATCTCACGGTGTCGACGATTGATGACCATGAGGCGATCGCGGCCCAGGTCGGCGAGCGGCTCGCGTGGTGGGATCTGGCGACGGGTGCGCCTGGAGGGATGGACCTGCCGGGCGGCTCGGCCGTCGTCCTTCGAGGGACGGCGCCGCTCGTCGTCGCGGCCGACGGCACGTCGGCCGCGCTGGTCCGCGAGGGCCGTTTGCTCACCGGCGATCTGCCCGATCGATCCACGGCGTTAGCCGGGCGCGCGGACGGCGTGATCACCGCCGCCGGCTCCGCCGGGTGGTGGCACCTGAAGCCGGGTCAACCGCCGCCCGCGCCGCGCGCGTGGGAGGTCCCGGGCGGGAGCGGCGCGCCCGCCGTCATCGCGTACCTGGGTGGATCGCTCGTCACCCTGCTCCGCGTCGGCGAGAACTCGGCCCCGCAGATCCTCGTCTTTTCGGACCGCGAGAACGACGTCCGGTTCGCGTGGATCGGTCCCGGCATCTTCGAGGAGCCGTCGGCCACCTGGCACCCGTCCCCGTCGCGCAACTGGGGCATCCTCGGGCGCACGCTCGTGGACCTCGACGCGGGGCGCGCCACCGACCTCGGCCGGTGGACGACCCAGCTGGTCTCGGCCGACCGCGCACTCGGTGATCTCGCCGGTGAGCGTGTCCTCGCCGGTCCGGCCATCCCGCTCGGCTCGCTCCAACAGGGCGAGTCCTTCCCCGAGGACCTCACCGACGCAGGCGCACTCGTCCGGACGCGCATCGGCTCGGACGAGGTCGTCTACCTGCTGCCCCCGAAGGAGCGGCCATGACCCGTCCCATCCGATCGCGCGCCCGCGCTGCTGCCGTCGCCCTCGTCCCGTCCATGCGAAAGTGCCACGCCATGACCTCCACCCGACGCCACCTCCTCGTCGCCACCGCCCTACCGCTCGCCGCCACCGTGGCGGTCGCCGGCGGGTTGCCCGCGCAGGCGGCCCCCGCTCCGGACGGCGTCGGGTCCGCGTTCACGGCCCCGTCGGCCCCTGGCGGGGGGACGTCCCTTCGGATGCCGACCGCCACGGACGGTTACAGCTCGCCGGCCCCCTCCGAGGCGCACCTCGACGTGACTCGTGGTGCTGAGCCCGCGCCGTCGGGGACGGTGACGCCGCCGCAGCGGGGAGAGGGTACGAGGGTGAGCGTGCCCGGACCCGTCGGGCCGCCGCCGTCGGGGACTGCCGCAGACACCGCCGGCACAGCACCCGGATCTGCCGACGAGGACGGGTCCCAGACCCCCGACGTGGCCGTCACGACGGATCCCCCGCCGCCCCCGCCGCCCGCTCCGGAGCCGCCGGGCCCCACCTCTCCGAGGTCGACCCCGGCCATGCCACCGATCACCGGTCAGGCGGAGCGGACCGTGCCGCCGACCGCCCGGGACACGACCGGCGCGCCGCCCCGACCCGGACCCCAGGGCGGTGGCTCGGTCCCGAGCGCGTCGAGCGCCGACTCCTGGGCCGAGCCCGCGGCCACCCACGGGGGCGCCCCCTCGACCACAACCGAGGGCAGGACCACGGCCGAGGGCAGGACCACGTCCACGTCAGATCCGTCGCCGGACCCTCATGGCGAGCTCCCGCCCGACCGTCCGCCATCACCAACTGCATCGCAGCACACCGACCCGGGTCCTGGCGGCGATGTCGTCGGACCGACGGGCACGCGTGCGCCCGCCGAGCCGGGCAGGTCTGGGACCAGCGAACGACCCGGCGCCAGCGAAAGGCCCGGGGCGCCGGACGCCCGCACCGCGGGGAACCCGACGAGCGAACCGGCCGAAGCCCCGAGCGAACCGACAGCCCGCACAAACGGCACCGCGCTGCCTCCGACCACCGGGCCGGACGCCGACCCCTCCTCCCGCGCGACGCTCGATCGTGACACCGCCCCTGGTTCCCGACTGCCCACGGCGTCGCCCACGACCACGCCCGACACCGCCGCCACGGACGGCGACGCCAGCGTCCCGCCGGGATGGCCGCGGTTCCCCAGCGACAGCGTGACCGGCTGGACCTCGACCACGCAGACCGCGGCGACCACGCAGACCACGTCGACCGCATCGACCGCATCGACCGCATCGACCGCATCGACCGCATCGACCGCATCGACCGCATCGACCGGATCTACCACGCCTCCCGTGGCGACGACGCCTCCCACGGCGACCCGGAGCCCCGGAGGCGGCGTCGCCACGACTCCCGAGGACACCGGTCGGTCCTCCAGGACTCCCTCCGCCCCGATCACCGTCGTGATCCCTCCGGACGTCGATGGCGCCGTCACGGTGATCGTGGAGCCAGGGCCCACCCGTACCCCTGCCGCCGACCCGAGCGCGGCACCGTCCGCGTCCGACGCGCCCACCGCCGACCCGCGGGCCACGGCACAGGGCACCGACCTCCCGACGACACCTCCGCCCGGCACGCGTACAGCGCCAGCGCCCCGCGACGATCGCAGCGCCGACGGCCCCACCTGGACAGCCCCGGACGACGACGGTGACGGTGCTGCTCCCGAGTCGTCCTCGCCGACGCACACCTCCACGCACACCGGCCGGACGACACCGACGACCCCTGCCGCGTCCCGCTCGGCCACCGCGACGCGTAGCGCTAGCGCGACCGCGTCGGGCAGCGACTCGACCAGCCCCTCCACGCGCGGCGCTCCGAGCACCTCCACGCGCCGTGCAGCGACGCCGACGCGCAGCCCTTCTCGACCGCCGGTCACGGTCGCTGACGACGCCGCGGGCACGCCGGCACCCACCGCGCGCACGCAACCGCGCGCCACCTCCCCCGCGACCTCCTCGACGACGAGCAACCGGGCGCCCTCAACCCCGCGGGCGCCGTCCACCGCTCCCACCGCCCCCACGGCGAGCGGTTCACGCGACACCAGCCCCACGACCGGTCCCTCGTGGGACACCAGCCCCACGACCGGTCCCTCGCGGGACGCCAGCCCCACGACGGGTGGTCCCGGGGTCACGACGTCCCCGGGACACAGCTCCTCCAGTTCGACGAGGCCCACACCGACGGCGTCGCCCACACGACGAGGGGACGCTCTCCCCGAGACCAACGGATCCACGACGGCCTCCCTCAGGGGGCATGGCGGCGGTCGCGCGACGGCGCCCGCCCCCGTGGCGTCGCGCCCCGCCCCCAGCGCCCCGGCGGAGGCCGCGCCGCGCCCCGCGGCCGAATCGCTCGTGCTCGGCGCCCCGCGGTGGGCCAGCGGACGCGCTGCCTCGGCCGCCGGCTGGACCGGGCCGAACGCCACGCAGGGGCGGGCTCCTTCCGTGGTGGCCGTGGACCTCGACGCCCGGGACCCGGGCCGGGTGGGAGCCAACGATCCCCTCTGGTCGACGATCCCGGCCGGCGCCGCCCAGGTCGTCGTCTCGGCGCCGCTGACCGCGGGTGGCGCCTCGCTGGATCGCATCGCGGCAGGCGAGGAGGCCTCGCGCTGGCGGACGTTCGGGCAGACCGTGTCGCAGCTGGGGTCGCGACCGACGGTCGTACGACTCACGCCCCCCAACGACGCGAACGCGGACCGCTCGCGCGCCGCCGTCGAGCAGGTGGTGTCCGCACTCAAGGGAGCCGACCCGAAGATCCTGGTGGAGTGGGTCGCGCCGCTCGGGACCGACCCCGCTCTGCTGGCGTCGCCCCCCGCCGGGGTCGACCTCGTCGGCGTAGCGATCCCCACCGACGGCTCCTGGCCGCACGCGGTCAATGGCTCCGGCGGTCTGTCGGACTGGTCCGATTGGGCTACCCGCCAAGGAAAGCGCCTCGCGGTGAGCTGGACGATCACGGCAGGCACCGACGCGTGGACGGTCCGCAGCGTCCGTGCCTGGCTCGACGTGTCGGCGAGGGCGGACCGGATCGGCGTAGAAACCGTCGAGATCGCGCCGGACGCCGCGGCCGAGGCGGTGCAGGCCTACCGCAACGCCTGGTGACGTCCCGCCCGACCCCGCTCTCGACCGGCCGGTCGGGAGCGGGGTCGGGAATCGGGTCGGGGCGCTAGAGGCGGTCGGGGTCACCAAAACGCGTCCCGTACGGACGGCCCGGTGTGCGCCCGCAAGTAGGACCCGACGACCGCCGCGCCCAGGTCGTCCAGGTCCGGCGCGACCACCTTGCCGTCGACCCGGCGCGCCATCGCGGCCACGAACCGCTCCAGGCCCGGGTGGTCGCCGAGCCGGAAGAAGGTCACCTGCGCCCCCAGCCGCCCGAGCGCGTCCAGGGCGTCGACGGTGAGCTGCAGCGTCTCCGGGCGGGGCGGGTAGTAGAAGAGCGATTCGCCGCCCACGTCCAGGTGGGCGGTGGGTTCGCCGTCCGTCACCACCAGCAGAACCGGCTGCATGCCGCGATGCTCCCGGAAGTGGCGCGCGGCGAGCAGCAGCCCGTGGTGCAGGTTCGTGCCCTGGTCGTAGTGCGCCTCCAGCCCGGTCAGCTCGTCCACGTCAGTCGCGCGGGCGTAGCGGCCGAACGTGATCAGCTGCAGCCGGTCCCCCCGGAACCGGCTGGTGACCAGGTGGTGCAGCGTCAGCGCGGTCCGCTTCATGGGCACCCAGCGGCCCTCGATCGCCATCGAGAAGGACACGTCGACCAACAGGGCGACGGCCGCCTCCGTGCGCGCCTCGGTCTCGGCGACCTCGACGTCGCCGATCGCCAGGCGCACGCCTGTGCGCGGGTCGTCCCCCGCGGCAGCCAACCGCGCCACGGCGTTGCTGACCGACCGGGTCACCTCCCAGGGCTCGCTGTCCCCGAACTGCCACGGTCGGCTCGAGCCGGTGGCCTCGCCCGCGGCGCCGGCAAGGCGCGCGTCCCGCTGGCCGGACCGGTCGGACAGCCGCTGCGCGGCGTCCTTGAGCAGGTCCTTGCCGAGGCGACGCATCGCCGCGGGGGACAGGCGCCAGCTGCCATCCGTACGGCGTTGCAGGTACCCGCTCTCCCGCAGCTCCCGCTCCAGCTGCGCCAGCGTCTGCGCGCTGACCACGGCGTCCTCGCCGAGGTGCTTGCCGAGCAGCTCGAGGTCGATATCGTCCAGCGCTGCGCCAGCGTACGACTGGGACAACTGCTCGCTGAGCTCGTCGAGCTCGCCCATCTCGGCGAGCACCGCCACGCCCTCGCCGAGCCCGAGACCCTCCTGCCCCTCGAAGCGTTGCGCGGAGTCCCAGTCCTCTCCGGGACGCAGGGCCCGCAGGGAGGAGTCCAGGCGCGACAGCGCCTCGGCCAGCTCGGGCGATCCGAAGGCCTGCTGGGTCAGCTCGCTGAGTTCGGCGCGCTGCTCGGGGGTCATCGAGTTCCACATCCGCTGCGCGGCGGCCGACCGGCGCGCGAGTGCGTCGACGAGTTCGTCGATGTTCTGCGGGTTCTCGGGGAAGAACTCACCGTGCTTGTCCATGAATTGACCGAACTGCTCGGTCACGTCCTCGCCGCGGGCGTGCGCGTCCAGCAGGTCCCCGAGGTCCTTCACCATCTCGGTGACCCGCTGCCGGTCCTCCTCGCTGGCCCCCTGCAGCGCCTGCTTCATCCCCTCGAACCGCTGTTCCAGGACCTCGGCGCCGAGCGCCTGCCGGATCTGCTCGTACGCCTCTCGCGCCTCGCTGCTCCGCCACGGGTAGTCCGCGAGCTCGCGGACCGCCCCCGCCGTGGACGGCGGCAGGTTGTCCAGGCGCATCTCCGCGAACCGGGCGTCGTCGTCCAGGTCTCGGGCCAGCTGCTTGCGCTCGGCGAGGACCGCGCGGTCCAGCAGCTCCTTGACCTCCTGCAGGGTCCCGTCGAGGCGGTGCCGAGCGCTCAACTCGCGGCGCCGTCGCGCCGCCCGGCCCGCCAGGTCGTCGAGCCCGGGTCGGCCCGCGGCCCCGCGCCGGAGGAACTCCCGCAACGCCCGGTCCGGGGCCGCCCCTGCCATCACGTCCTCGCCGATCGCCGCCAGCGCCTCGGCGAGATCCACGGGAGGTGCCAGCGGGTCGGGGCCGCCCGCGTACCGCCCGTACCGCGCGGTGACGCCCCGCTCCCCGGCCGGTCCTCGGCTCGAGGGGGTGGGGTCGCGCCTGGG
>JBDIAS010000054.1:0-18257 GCA_039812465.1 Austwickia sp.
GCCCCCCGCCCCCGTGACCGCCGCGACCCGTACCGTCGCCGCGCGCACCCCCGCGACCCGCACCGCGGCGACGGCCCCCCGCGCTGCGGCGGCCCCGGCGAAGCTCGCGCCCGCCGCGGCGCCTCGCTCGGGCGTCCTCGGCCTCGCAGCCAGCCTCTCGGGGATTCCGTACCGCTGGGGCGGCACGACCCCGGCCGGTTTCGACTGCTCGGGCTACGTGCAGTACGTCTTCCGCCAGGCGGGCGTGAGCCTGCCGCGGACCGCGGGCGCCCAGCGCGCCGCGACGATCCCGGTCCGGAACCCGCAGCCCGGCGACCTGGTCTTCTTCGGCACCTGGCACGTGGGGATCTACGCCGGCAACGGGATGATGTACGACAGCCCCACGGCGGGACAGACCACCGGCCTGCACAAGATCTGGAGCAACGACGTGGCCTACGGTCGCGTGCGCTGACCCTCCCGCTTCGCTCGAACGCCGCCGCCCGGAGGGGACGGCGGCGTTCTTGCGTCGGGCGCTCACGACGCGCCCGCGACCCACTGACCTGGGCCACCGGACGCCGTTCGCGCAGGTCCCAAGGGTTGTCGGAGGTGCCGGTTAGCCTGCAGAGCAGGTGAGGATTGCCCGTCAGAGGGATCGGCGCGAGGCGACCTCGACGATCCGGGAGGAGGGCTGGGGCGTGGCCACGGGTGGGGGCGTGCGGTTCGTGCACACGAGCGACTGGCAGCTGGGCATGACCCGGCACTTCCTGGCCGGGGAGGCGCAGGCGCGTTATGCGGGAGCACGCCTGGATGCGGTCCGTGCCATCGGTGACCTCGTACGCGACCGGGGCGCCGACTTCGTGGTGGTGGCCGGGGACGTGTTCGACTCCAACCTGCTGTCGACGCAGACGGTCCGGCGGGCGCTGGACGCGCTGTCCTCGTTCGGCGTGCCCGTCTACCTGCTGCCGGGCAACCACGACGCGCTGGACGCGAGCACGATCTACCGCAGTGAGGTGTTCGTCGCGGAGTGCCCGCCGGGCGTCCGGGTGCTCGACGGCACGGGGCCCGTGCCGGTGGCCTCGGGCGTGGAGCTGATCGCAGCCCCCTTGACGTCCCGCGCCCCGCTGACCGACCCCACGGCCGCCGCGCTCGACGCCGTCGAGGCCGACGGGACCCGGCGCATCCTCGTCGCCCACGGCCAGGTCGACGTGCTCGACCCGGACGGCGGGGGGCCGGCCGCGATCCGGTTGGCGCGCCTGGAGGAGGCGCTGGAGAGCGGCGCGGTGCACTACGTGGCGCTCGGCGACCGGCACTCCCGGCTGGACATCGGCCGCAGTGGCGCGGTGCACTACAGCGGCTCTCCTGAGGTCACCGCGTTCCGCGACCGGCGGCCCGGGGACGTGCTGGTCGTGGACCTGCCGGCCCAGGGTCCGGCGCGGGTGGAGGCGGTGCACGTCGGCGCCTGGCGGTTCGTGGACGTCGGGCGGGACGTATGCACCGCCGACGACGTGGCGACCCTCGACGAGGAGCTCTCGTCACTGTCGGCCGCCGACCGCACGGTCGTGCGGCACGCGCTGACCGGGACCCTGAGCCTGAGCGACCACGCGGCGCTCCAGGAAGTGCTGGGCAGGCACGCGGACCGGTTCGCGGCCCTCTTCGAGTGGGCGGCGCAGACGGACCTGGTCGTCTACGTGGCCGGCGGGGAACTGAGCGATCTCGGCGTGAGCGGCTTCGTGGGAGCCGCGGTCCGACGCCTGGGCGAGCAGGCCGGCGACGACGCCACGGCCGGGGACGCGCTGGCTCTCCTGTTCCGCCTGGCGAGGACGGGCACCCGATGAGGCTGCACCGCCTGTCGGTGGGCCACGTCAAGGGGATCGAATCCGGCACGATCACCTTTCCCGACCGCGGGGTGAGCGTGCTGGTGGGGCCGAACGAGGCCGGCAAAACCACCCTCATGGCGGCCCTCGACCTGCTCCTAGAAGAAAAGGACTCCTCACGCAAGCGGCACGTGCTGGCGATGCAGCCGATCGGCTGCGACGTGGCCAGCTGGGTCGAGGCGGAGCTGACCGCGGGTCCGTACCGGTTCACCTACCGCAAGCAGTGGTTCCGTCAGCCCGCCACCGAGCTGACGATCGCCGCGCCGAGCGTGCAGCACCTGGTCGGCGTGCCGGCCCACGAACGCGTGCAGGAGATCCTCGCGGCGACCACCGACCTCGCGCTGTGGAAGGCGCTGCGCCTCCTCCAGGCGTCCCCGCTGGTCCCCCCGGACCTCGGCGGGAGCAGCGCGTTGACCGCGGCCCTCGACGCCGCCGCGGGGGCCGCGGTCGACCCGGGCGCCGACGGCGACTCGCTGGTGGCTGCCGCCCAGGCGGAGAACGCCCGGTACTTCACCGCGGGCAAGGGCCAGCCCACGGGCGAATACCGAGAGGCCATCGACGCCGTCGACGCCGCGCGGGACGCCGAGCGCCAGGCGGCCGCCGCCGTGGCTGAGGTCACCGCGGACGTGGACCGCCACGACGCGGTGTGCGAGGCGAGCCGAGCCACGGACGAGCAGGTGCGCGAGGCTCGGAGCCGGCACGCCGCGCTGCAGGACCGCTGGAGCGCGGTGTCGGGGCTGGTCGAGCGGCATCAGGTCGCCGAGCGGGAGTTCGCCGCCGCCACCCGCGAGGCGGAGCGGGCCGAGCAGCGACGCGCGGAGCGCGCGACGCTGGTCGCCGAGCTCGACCTCCGCGTGGAGCTGGTCGCGACCCAGCGCGACGACGCCCGGCGGGCCATGGCCGAGCTCGCCCCGCAGGAGGAGCGGTTGCGCGAGCTGCAGGCGCAGCTGCGGGCCGCGGCCGAGGAGACCCGAGCGGCGACCGCGGCCGTGGAGCGCGCCGACCGGTCCGCGGCGCGCGCCCGGCGCCTGGCTCAGTCCACCCTTCTCGCGGACCGCGTCGCGCGCGCCCGGGAGGCGGATCGGGATCGCCGCGACGCTCGTTCGGAGCTCGCCCGCCGGGAGGTGGACGAGGCGGTCGTGCGCCGCCTGGAGGCGCTCTCCACCGCCTGCGACCTGGCGATCTCCCGCCAGGAGGCGGAGAGCGCGCGGGTGGTCCTGGTCGGGTTGGCCGAACCAGGCACGGTCCTCGTGGACGGTGACGCGCTGGCCCTCGGCGAGGGCGAGGAGTGCGAACGCAGCGTCTCCGAACCGTTCGAGGTCGTGGTGCCCGGCCGGATCGCCGTCCGCGTCCGACCCGAGTCTGGCGCGGGCGAGCGGGCGGCGGCGGTGGAGGACGCCCGCCGGGAGCTCGCGGACGCGCTGGCCGCGGCGGGCGTGCCGGACGTGGACTCCGCCCGGCGGGCCGCCGACGAGCGGCGCCGGGTCGCGGACCGCCTCGCGCGAGCCGACGACCGGCTCGCCGACGTGCTGGCCGGCGCGCTGCTCGCCGACCTCGAGGACGAGCTGGCGCGCCTCCGCGCCCACGACGAGACGCAGGTCGACGAGACGCAGGTCGACGAGACGCAGGACGACACGACGCGCGACGAGGGCGCCGAGACGGCCGGGGCCCGGGACGAGACCGGCGAGGCGTCGGCCGCGGGCGAGCCGGACGCCTCGGACGAGGCGACCGGCGAGGAAGGAGCCCGCGAGCGCCTCGCGCGGGCCGCCGAAGAGGAGCAATCGTTGAGCGCGCGGGTCGAGGCGTTCCGCTCCGGCGTGGAGGCGGCCCGGATGGAGCACGCCCGGGCGGACAGCGTCCGGGGGGCGGTCGAACGGGAACTGTCCGCGGCGACCGAGCGCCTCGAGCGGTTGCGCGCGCTGGAGGGCGACGACGCGCTGGCCCGGGCGGCGAGCGAGGCGCAGGACGCGCGCGATCGCGCGGCCGGCGCGCTCGACGAGCTGACCGCGCAGCTCGCGGCGCACGACCCCGCCGCCCTGGACCTGCAGCTCGCCTCGGCGGGCGCCCGGGTGGAGACCGCGCAGGAGCGGCTGGCGCAGCTGCGCGACGAGCGCCTGACGATCGAGGCGCGTCTGGAGTTCAGCGGCCGGCAGGGTCGTTACGACGCGCTGGAAGCGGCGCGCGGCCACCTGGAACACGCCGAACGACGCCTCGCCGCCGTGTCGCGGCGCGCCGAGGCGGCCCGCCTCCTCCACGAGACGCTGCAGGCCCACCGGGTCGAGGCGACCCGCGCTTACGCCGCACCGTTCGTCGAAGCGATTGAGCGGCTGGGGGCGGTGGTGTACGGGCCCGACTTCGCCGTCGAGGTGGGCGACGACCTTCGGGTCCTCGCCCGCGTCGCGGCGGGCAGGCGGGTGGACTATGACGCGCTCTCCACGGGTGCGCGGGAGCAGCTGGCGCTGCTGACGCGGCTGGCGGTCGCCTGCCTGGTGGATCCGGCGGACGGCGTGCCGCTCGTCATCGACGACGCCCTGGCGTTCACGGACCCGCAGCGCCTCGACCGCATGTCCGCGGCCTTCGCCCTGCTGGGCGAGTCGGTCCAGGTGATCCTGCTGACCTGCGACCCGGGACGGTACGACGGGATCGTCGGCGCTCATCGGGAGGACTTCGCCCGGCACTTCCGTACGGCGCAGCCCGACCACCCGGCGCTGGCCATGGTCGGCGCCGCCGGGACCGACTGACCCCGCTCCTGCGGCGAATCAGCGCGGGCTGATGTGCGGCGGGAGGAGGTCGACCAGGTCCCGGCGCAGGATCGTTCCGGTGGCCGAGCGGGGCACCCGCTGCACGAACGACACCCCCGCCAGGTGCTTGTAGTCGGCGGTGTGGTCTGCCACGTACCGCATGAGCCCCTCCTCGGTCGGCCCGACGCCAGGTCCGCCCGCGCGCTCGACGAGGGCCCAGGGCCGCGCGTCGTCCGGATAGCCGCCCTCGACGGCCGTGACGGCGGCGTCGGCCACGCCCGGGTAGCGCTGGAGGACCGCCTCCAGCTCCGCCGGTGCCACGTGGAACCCCCGGGTCGTGATCAGCTCCTTCAACCGGTCGACGACCCGCACCTGGCCCGTGCCGTCGATCGACGCGATGTCGCCGGTGTGCAGCCAGCCCTCCGAGTCCAGGACCAGCGCGGTTTCCACCGGCCGGTCCAGGTAACCGGCCATGACGTTGGGCCCGCTCACCCAGAGTTCGCCGAGGGCGCTGGTGGCACCTTCCCGCGGCGGAGGGACATCCCGGCCGGTCGTCGGGTCGACCACGCGGCAGCGGACGCCGGGCAGCGGGACGCCGACGCCCTCCACGCTGTGCCCCGCCCCTTCGCGCATCGCCACACACACCGGTGAGGCCTCGGTGAGTCCGTACCCCTGCAGCACGAGCGTGTCCAGGCGTTCGGCCAGGTTGCGCGCGATGCTCGGATCCAGCGCGGCGCCTCCGCTCACGACGGCCCGCAGACAGGACAGGTCGATGCCCTCGGCAGCCGGGGCCGTGGCGAGGTAGCTCGCGACGGGCGGGACCAGGAACACCACCGTGACGCGGTGCCGCGCGATCAGCTCCAGCGTCGCGGACTCGTCGACGTGCGGCGTCGTCAACTGCGTCGCCCCCGAGAGCAGCCCTGAGGCGAGCGCGGCGGTGAGGCCGTACATGTGGGTGAACGGCAGGAACGCCAACACCCGGTCGCCGCTCACGAGCCCCCCGGCCGCCTCGAGTTGCAGGACGTTGGCGACCACGGCGCGGTGGGGGAGGAGGACGGGCTTGGCCAGCCCGGTCGTGCCCGAGGACAAGGGTAGGAGGGCCGGGGTGGTCGAGAGGTCCTCCGCCACCGGGTGCTCCGGGTGCGCGGGGCCCGTTGTCGGGTGGCGCAGGAGCTCCTCGTACGAGGTGGGCCCGGCGCCCGTCTCGTCGGGCTGCGCGTGTCCCGGCGGGGACGGGACGACGACCACCGACGAGGGTGGCAGCCCGAGGGCGCAGGCGGCCCGCCCGGACTCGCTCCACAGGTCCCGGTGCGTGATCAGCGCCGACGCGTGGACCATCCGCGCCTGCTCCTCGATCTCGCCCGCTCGGTGGCCGGGCGGCATCGGGCTGACCGCCGCCGCCGTGGCGAGCGCCGCGAGCAGCGACACGACGCACTCGGGGCTGTTCGGCAGGTGCAGCCCCACCACGGTGCCCGGGCCGATCCCGCGCTGCGCCAACGCGGCGGACAGGGCGGCGACCTGGGCGAGCAGGTCGCCGTACGTCAGCTCCGCGCCCGTGGGGATGTCATGGATCGCCACCGACGCCGGGTCGTGGCGCGAAGCGGCCGACAGCAGCAGCTCGTCGAGCCGGACGCCGGGAATCACCGGATCGGGGTCGGGGCTCCGGTACACCATGCCGCCTCCTGGCCGCGCCATGGCGCGAGAATCCGCGGGAGGCAGGGCCCCGAGACAGCGCCCCCGCGATGAGACTGATCACCTCATCGTAGGCGCGCGTGGGCTGCTCGTCGGCGCACGCGCCCGGCGAGTCGGACGAGCGTCCGGAAAGCGTCCCGCGGCGCCGGCTCAGGAGTAGTCGGCTCAGGAGTAGTCGTAGAACCCGCGCCCCGACTTCTTGCCGAGGAAACCGGCGTCGACCAAGCGGTTCAGCAGGGGCGGCGGGGCGTACGTCGGGTCCTTGAACTCCTCGTACATCCCGAGGCCCGCGGACCGCACCGTGTCCAGCCCGATCGCGTCGAGCAGCGCCAACGGCCCGATCGGGTGCCCGCAGCCGAGCCGCATCCCGGTGTCGATGTCCTCCGGGCTCGCGTGCCCGCCTTCCAGGAGCCGGATCGCGGCGAACATGTACGGCACCAGCAGGACGTTCACCACGAAGCCCGGGCGATCCGGGGCGACGATCGCCGTCTTGCCGAGCTTCTCGGTGACGAACGTGCGGGCGCGTTCCAGCGACTCGTCGCTGGTCGTCAGCGCGGGGATGACCTCGACCAGCTTCATGACCGGCACCGGGCTGAAGAAGTGCAGCCCCACTGTGTGTTCCGGGCGGCCGGCCGCCTTGGCGAGCCGCACGATCTGCAGGGACGACGTGTTGGACGCGAGCACGGCGTCCGGCTGGGTCAGCGTCTCACCGAGCCGACGGAACAGGTCGAGCTTGATGTCCTCGCGCTCGGTGGCGGCCTCGATCACGATGTCGCTGTCCGCGAGGGCGGATAGGTCGGTCGCGAACGTCAGTTGCGCCAGGGCGGCGTCCATGTCCTCCTGGGTCGCCTTGCCCTTGGCCACCGAACGGGCCAGGGAGGAGCGGACCCGCTCCTGCGCCGCGTCCGCGGCCTCCTGGCTGACCTCGCTGACCACCGTCGGCACTCCGGCGCGGGCCGCGACCTCGGCGATCCCGGAACCCATGAGCCCGCCACCCAGCACGCCCAACGTCGCGATCTCGCTCACTGCGCTCTCTCCTGACCTGACTGACCAATGCTTCGGCCGGGCGTTACCCGGACGAGGGGCGTGGCCGGACGCGCCGGGGCCCCCGCCCATCCTGCCAGGGCGGATGGCCCGATCGCGGGGGGCGGCCACGCCCTCGGGGTGTGTTCCGCGTCATGCGGCGCCGCGCCTCAGCCCCGCTCGCCGAGGTGCAGGACCACGGTGGCGGCGTCGGGGGCGGCTTGGACCGTGCGCAGCCGCGCGAGCGCGGGGTGCGCGTCCAGCAGCTTCGCCGCGTTCGCCAACGCCCGCAGCGCCGCGGTCTCGGCGCGGGCGGCCTCGAGCGAGGCCAGGCCCCGCTGCCGGGCGGCCACCACGTCGGCGGCCGCGCGGCGCAGCTCGGGCGGCGCGAGCAGGTCGCGGACCACGACCTCCTGCACCGCGACGCCCCAGCGCGCGGCCGTGCTCGCGACCGTCGCACGCGTCCGCTCCGACAGCGCCGCGGTGTCCCGCGCGCCCGCGAGCACGGTGTCGCTGGTCGCGGGGGCCAGCGCGTCGCGCAGGGCGACCTGGACCGCCAGGTACAGCGCGGCCTCCGGGTCGCCCGCCTGCTCGTGGAACGCGGCCGCGTCGACCACCCGCCACGTCAGCGCGGCGGTGAGGCGCACCTGGACGCCGTCGGCGAGCGGGATCTCCTGCGGGGCGAGGGTCGTCAGCCGCTCCCGCAGGTCGATGCGTACCGACGACGTGCCACCCCGGGTCCAGTACGCCCCCGGCCCGAGCGTCGCGACGCGCTCCCCACGTCGGTACGCCAGCACGCACTCGCCCGGAGCCACATGGATGCGCCGCGGGAGGACCGGGGCTCGCCCGGCCACGGGCGGCGTCTGGAGCATCGCGCCGGGGGACTCCGCGTACCACCCGAATCCCCGGTGCCTCGAACGTCTCGCAAACAGCCTGGCGCTGGCCATGACGGCCTCCTTTCCTCGTGCTGGTCCTCGTGCCGGGCAGGTCGGCTGGGCGGGTCGGTGGCGGGCGCCGGCCGGCGTCCCGCGGGGCGGGGAGGCCCGTCGCGACGCCTGGTCAGGCGCCGGGCGGCCTCCGCAGGGCCCACGCGGGGCGGGTCTCCGGGCGGCGCCCACCGTTCAGGATTCGAACCTGGTACGCCCATGGGGATCACCCGACACGCCGCGGACGATCGCAGGACGAGCTGTGGCGACCCCTGCTCGCTGCTCCGCGGCGTGACCCCTGAAGGGTGGCCCCTCGCGGTGCGGAGCGGCAACCGATTTTTCCCCTGACGCGGACCCGGGGGCGCACCCGTTACGTTGGAGGTATGGCCAACCTGCGCGACCTGCTCGACGCCCTGCCCTTTGACGACTCATTCCTGCGCAAGGTGCCGATCCCGGGCGTGCAAGGGCCCTGCCTGCTGGAGATCGACCTGGCCCGCGGACTCGCGGAGGGCGCCCCGGCCTCGCCGGTGGAGGCGTACCGGGCTCGGCACAAGCCCATGCTGGCGGCGCTGGTGGATGGACTGCGGCGCGGGGCTAGCGATTCGCGGGTCCTCGGCCTCGTCGTGCACTGCGCGGGCGGGTCCCCCGTCGCTCAGGTCGCTGAACTGCGGCGGTCGGTGCGGGCGTTCTCGGCCGCCGGGAAGCCGACGCTCGCCTGGGCGGAGTCCTTCGGGGAGCTCTCGGGCGGCTCGGCCGGGTACCTGCTCGCGACGGCCTGCGACGAGATCTGGCTGCAGCCCAGCGGCGAGATCGTGCTGCGCGGCGCGGTCGCCCAGGGGGTCTACGCGCGCGGGGCGCTGGACAAGCTCGGCATCCTGCCGCAGGCGTCCGCACGCAAGGAGTACAAGTCGGGTCTCGACCTCTTCACCCGTGAAGACATGTCCGAGGCCGAGCGGGAGATGCTGACCGCGCTGGTGGCCTCCCTGAACGCCGCGGCCGTGCGGGACATCGCGACGGCCCGTGACCTAGATCCCGAGCAGGTGCGGGCCTGCCTCGACGAGGGGCTGCTGCCTGCGCAGCGCGCGCTGGAGGCGGGCCTGGTCGACCACCTCGGCTATCGGGACGAGGCGTTGGCGGCGATGCGCCGCCGCGTGGGCGACGGCAAGAAGACCGCCGAGCTGCGCTACGTGGAGCGCTACCGGTCCTCCCTGCCCGGCCGGGAGGCGGTGGCCAACCGGGGCAAGCCCGTCGTCGCGGTGGTCCAGGCGCTCGGGCCGATCCATCTGGGCCGCAGCGGTTCCCAGCCGTTCGGCGGGCGCTCGGTGGGCTCGGACACGATCGGGGCCGCGTTGCGGCAGGCGGGACGGGACAAGCACGTCAAGGCGGTGGTCCTGCGCGTGGACAGCCCCGGGGGCTCGTACGTCGCCTCGGACGCGATCCGTCGGGAGGTGCTGGCGCTGCGCGAGCAGGGGACCCCGGTCGTGGCGTCGATGGGGGTCGTCGCCGCCTCCGGCGGGTACTTCATCGCGATGCCGTGCCAGGCGATCGTGGCGAACGCCCAGACCCTCACCGGCTCGATCGGCGTGCTGGCCGGCAAGCAGGTGGTGGCCGAGGGGCTGGGGCGGATCGGGATCCGCATGGAGAGCGTCGCGCAGGGGGAGCACGACGAGATGTTCTCTTCGCGCAGGCCCTTCACGCAGGAGGAGTGGGATCGGCTGAACGCGTGGCTGGACCAGGTCTACGAGGACTTCACGCGCAAAGCGGCTCGGGACCGTTTGATGTTATGGGACGACCTGGAGCCCCTCGCCCGCGGCCGGGTGTGGACTGGCGCCGACGCGGCCGAGCGCGGCCTGGTCGACGAGATCGGGGGCATGGAGGAGGCGATCGTCCGGGCCTGCGCGGCCGCCGAGCTGGAGCGGGCCCGGGTGGATGTCCGCATCCTGCCGAAGGTGGGTCCGCTGGACATGCTGATGCCGGCCGAGAGCTCGGAGGCGACGTCCGCGAGCCTGGCGGCCGGACACGAGGGTCTGATCGCGCAGCTCGGCGGCGCGTTGGGGTTGGCAGACTCCTCCCCGCTCGGCGCGGCCCTGCGGGCCCTGGCGAGCGAGGGTCGCGGCGTGCTGTCCATGCCGGACATCCGGGTGGACTGAGCCGACGGATGGAAAGGGGCGCCGCTTCAGAGCCCCTGGGCTGAGCCTGCGCGCTCGGCGTTGAGGCGGATCTGCGTGGCCATCGGGTCCCACAACGCCTGTGGGAAGTCGTGGCCCATGCCTGGGTACCCCACGAACCACGCCCCCTCGATCCGTCGCGCCGTGTCCAGGCCGCCGCGGGGCCGGACCATCGGGTCGTCCAGGCCGTTCATGACCAGGGTGGGCGCCCTGATGGCGGCCAGGTCGGCGGGATCGGTCTGGGTGGCCCGCACCTGGCGCATCGTCGAGCTGGGGTCGCGGGGGGAGCGGGCGTGGCAGCGCTCGGCGACGTCGCGAGCCCAGAGCACGTCGAACGGGTACCCCGGGGAGGAGATCGCCCGCGCCACCTTCACCATCCGCCGGATCTCCGCCTCGTCGGGGCGCGGCTCCGGTTGGCGACCGCTCGCCGCCAGCATCATCGGGCGCAGGTAGCGCGCCCCGTTCGCCGGGCTCGCGTCCGCCGGCAGGCTCAGCATCGAGGTCAGCGAGCGGACCCGCTCCGGGTGAGCGGCCGCGAGCCGCTGGGCCATCGCCCCGCCGAGCGAGGCCCCCACCACGTGAGCGCTGGCCCAGCCCAGGGCGTTCATGACGGTGAGCGCGTCGGCGACCATGTCTCGCGCCCGGTAGACCGGCGGCCGGCGCCGGAAGGCCTCCAGGCGGCGGTCGGGCAGCGGCGAGTCGAAGTGCGTGGACAGCCCCGCGTCCCGGTTGTCGAACCGGGCCACGGCGAAGCCGCGCCGCGCCAGCGCCTCGCAGAACCCGTCGGGCCACCAGAGCATCTGGAAGCTGAGGCCCATCATGAGCAGCAAGGGATCGCGCCCGGTGGACTCGGCGGTCTCCCCGAAGGTCTCGTACGCGATCCGGACCCGCCCGTGCGCGGCGTACTGGGGCGCTGACGGGCGTAGCGGCTCCGACGGTCGCAGGGCGGGTTTCGTGTCGGGGGAGGGCGACGCTGGCATGCCCCCCATCCTCACACCGGGGTATCCGAGCGCTGCTCGTCGGCGCCCAGCTGCTCCAGGCTCGCGTGCACCGCGTCGGCCTGATCGGCGGCCGCCTGGGCGGCGTCGAAGTGCCGAGGCAGGGTGAGGCAGAACCGGCTACCGCCCTGAGGCCCGTCCTCGACCCAGATGTGGCCGCCGTGCCCTTCGACCACCCGGCGGCAAAACGCCAGCCCGACACCCGTACCGGACTGACCGAACCCGGTGGAGCCGCGCTGGAACATCTCGAAGATCTTGTCGCGCTCCTCGGCGGGCACGCCGGCCCCATTGTCCGCCACCACGATCCGGACCATCGTCGCCTCGTCGAACGCCTCGGCGGTCACCTGAACCTGCGCCAGACGGTCCGGCGGGCAGTAGTGCACGGCGTTGTAGAGGAGGTTGGCGAAGACCTGCCCGAGCGCGCTCTCCTCGCCGACCACGTCCGGCAGCTCGGCAAGCTCGATCTCGCACGGCCGCTCGGCGCGGGCGGTGACGTCGTCGGCGGCGGACCGGGCGACCGCGTCGAGGTCCACGGGTGCCGGGGCGAGCGTGGGCCGCGCGGCGCGGGAGTAGGCCAGCAGGTCGTCGATCAGACGGACCCCGCGGGCCGAGGCCTTCTCCATCCGCTGCAGGATCTGAAGGTCCTGGGAGTCGCCGCGATCAGCGGCGTTGTCCTGCAGGATCTCCAGGTACCCGCGGATCGAGGCGAGCGGGCCGCGCAGGTCGTGCGCCGCCACCGTGGCGAACTCGTCCAGCCGCTCGTTCAGGTCGAGCAGCGCCCGGGCGGCGCGGCGCCGGTCGGCGACGTCGCGCACGAGCACCGTGTAGCTGCGTCCCCCGGCGTCCTCCTGGACCCACATCCGGGCTTCCACCTCCGCGGGGGAGCCGTCCTTGCGCACCACCACGAACTCGGACGGCCCGCGGGCGACCGCGTCGTCGAGGGAAACCCGGTCGACGGGCCGGTAGAGCGGCTGCCCGTCCCCGTGGAAGACGGGGACGAGCTCGTCGAAGCGCTTGCCGATGGCCTCCTGCGCGGTCCAGCCGTAGAGCCGCTCCACGGCGGGGTTCCAGCTCGTGATGACCCCGGCGGGGTCGAGGCCGATGAAGCCGTCGAGCGCCGAGTCGAGGATCCCCTGGAGGCGGCGGCTGCTCTTCGCGAGCTCGGCCGCCAGGGCCGACTGGGCGGCCTCGGCCTGCGTGACCCGGCGCAGCGCCGCCGCGGTCCCGGCGCGCTCGAGGTCCACGGAGCGCAGGTTGCTCGCCTCCACCCAGATCGAGACCGACCCGAGCAGGGCCACGGCCGTGACCACGATGGCGAGGGCGAACACCGCCGGGATCCGGCCCGACTGCAGCGGCGAGAGGACGAGGCCCCCGACCAGCAGCGGCAGGGCGACGGCGAAGGGCAGGAGGCGGCGCGACAGACGCCCACCGGCGGTGTTGCTGGAGACGATCGCCATGTAGCCGGCGTCGGCCCGCAGGCCGAGAATGGCCAGGGACCCGACGAACATCGCCAGGGCCGTCGGGAGCGGCATGTCAGTGAGGCTGAAGCCGCCGTACGGGGTGCTGAGGTCGAACATGTACGCGACCACCACCAGGAACCCCATCGTCAAGGGGACCAGCGAGAGGGCCTGCGCCAGCCTGATCCGGCCGAGCTTGTGCAGCGCCAGGCCCAGCCCGAGCGGCACCATCCCTGCGGCGCTCAGGATCGCCGGTCGGCCGGGATGGGTCCACCCGGGGGTCGGTGCGTAGCCGAACCAGTTGTCGTGCGGCAGCTCGATGCCGGTGGCGTAGCCGATCAGGAACGAGACGCCGATCGCCGCGGTGAGCCAGCCGAGCGCGCCGCCGAGGAAGCGGACCGCGGGCCGGTCGGCGAGCGTGGGCAGGGCGATGCCGATCCCGACCAGCGCGATCGTGAGGGCGGTCCAGCGCTTCATCGACCCGGTCTGGGTCAGGAGCTGGGTGAGCGCCGGCAGGTTCCAGAGCCAGCCGGCCCAGACGGCCGCGCCGACCAGCACGAGCATCGCGCCACCTACCCCCGCGGCCCGCCGGATCTGCAGGACGCGGCGCGGGTTGGCGCGGGCGGCCTTCTCCTCGGCCGCGATCCACGAAGCGAGCTCGGGATCGTCGCCGCGGGGCGCGCTTGGTGGGGACGAGTCGCTCACCCCCCGATGGTCTCCCATTCCGGCTATCGACACCGAATCCCGTTGCCCTCCAAGCGTGCTCGTGTCGCACGAGCGCTGGGTGGAAGCTAGGCACGGAGCTCCGCACGGGAGGTCGGAACGGGAGCTCGGCACGGGGGCTTACTCCCTGCGGGAGAACTCCGAGGCGCGCGCGACGAGGTCGGCGGTGAGGGCTACCCCGGTGTACCGCTCGAACTGCCGGGCCGCCTGCAGCGCGATGACCTCCGCGCCGGTGATGACCGGGCGGCCGGCCTCCTGAGCGGCCCGGATCAGCGGGGTGCGGTCCGGGAACGCCACGACGTCGAACACGGTCTGCGCTGCCGCGACCTGCGCGCCATCGAACGACATGGCCGCCTCGTCCGGACCCGACATCCCCAGGGGAGTGGCGTTGACGAGCACCGCCTCGCGCGGCGCGGGGTCGGTGTCGGCCCAGCGGTAGCCGTACGCTTCCGCGAGCGCGCGCCCGGCGTCACCGTTGCGCGCCAGCACCGTCACGTCCGCGAAGCCTGCGCCGCGGAACGCGGCCACGACCGCCTTGGCCATCCCCCCGGACCCGCGGACCAGCACCGGCAGGGACGGATCCACCTGGTGGCGGGCGAGCAGCGCCGCGACCGCCTCGTAGTCGGTGTTGGACGCCGCCAGCGCGCCGGAGTCGTTCACGATCGTGTTGACCGAGCCGATCGCGGCGGCCGAGGGCTCCATCTCGTCGACCAGGGGGATGACGGCCTCCTTGAACGGCATGGACACCGAGCAGCCGCGGATCCCGAGCGCCCGCACGCCGCGCATCGCCCCCTCGATGTCGTCGGTGGTGAACGCCTTGTAGATGAAGTTCAGGCCGAGTTCGTCGTACAGGTAGTTGTGGAACCGCGTGCCGAGGTTGGAGGGCCGGCCCGCGAGGGAGATGCACAGCGTCATGTCCTTGTTCAGGATGGGCATGACGCCATTGTCCGCGCCCCGGTCCGGCGGCGGGCGCGTCCGGGCTCGTCCACGTGCGGTGACCGTCGAGGTGGTGGGGAAAACCGTCGGCGGTCGATAGGCTCGTGACCTGGACTGGGCGATGCGCGGAGTGCGGAACGAACCATGGACGTCGGACAGCTCGACCTCGAGCTCGTCGTTTTCGGCGTGGGCGCGCTGCTCCTGGCGGGGCTGGCGGCCATCAAGACCTCGCACCGGCTCGGCACACCCGTACTGCTTCTCTTCGTCGGCCTCGGGGTGCTCATCGGCGAGGGCGGTCTGGGGGTTGCGTTCGACGACGCGCAGCTGACGGCGCAGGCGGGCACGCTCTTCCTCGCCGTCATCCTCTGGGACGGCGGCTTCACGACCAGCCTGTCGGAGATCCGTCCGGTGGCCGCCCCCGCGGCGGTGCTGGCCACGGTGGGCGTCCTCGTCTCCGTCGCCGTGACGTCGCTGTTGGTGTGGGTGGTGCTCGACGTCGACGTGCGGACCGCGCTCATCCTCGGCGCCGTCGCCTCCTCCACGGACGCCGCCGCCACGTTCGTGGTCCTGCGCAACCTGCCCATCCTGCGGCGCATCCGCACCACGCTCGAAGCCGAGTCGGGCATGAACGACCCGCCCGTCATCGTCCTGGTGTCGGTGATCGTCTCGGACGCGTGGGGGCAGACGTCGCCGCTGGCGATGCTGGGGATGGCGGCCTACCAGCTGGTGGTGGGGGCGCTGGCCGGGATCGCAATCGCCTGGCTCGGAGTACGGCTGCTGGGCGTGTCCGCTCTGCCCGCGAGCGGCCTCTACCCCCTCGGGACCGTGGCGATCGGCATGATCGCCTTCGCGGGCGCGGGGCAGCTGTCGGCGTCGGGCCTGCTGGCCGCCTACGTCGCCGGGGTCGTCGTCGGCAACGCGAAGCTGCCGCACGCGCGGACCACCCAGGGCTTTTGCGAGTCCCTCGCCTGGCTGGCGCAGATCGGCCTGTTCACGATGCTGGGCCTGCTGGCCAGCCCGTCGCGGCTGCCCGAGGCCGTGCTCACCGCGGTGATCGTGGGGGCGGCGCTCACGTTCGTAGCGAGGCCGATGTCGGTCGCGGTGTGCCTCGTCCCGTTCCGGGTGTCGCTGCGCGAGCAGGTGTTCATCGCGTGGGGCGGACTGCGCGGCGCCGTGCCCATCGTGCTCGCCTCGCTCACGATGTCGGCCGGGGTCCCGGGCGCGACCCACATCTTCGACGTGGTGTTCCTGCTGGTCATCATCTTCACGCTGATCCAGGGGCCGACGTTGCCTCTGGTCGCGCGCGCCACCGGGGTGCGAGAACGCACGCCCCTCACCCAGGTCACCTTCGAGTCGGCCCCTTTGGAGAAGGTGGACATGACCGTGGTGCAGCTCTCGATCCCGCGCGGCTCGCGGTTGCACGGCGTGGCCATCTCGGAGCTTCGGCTGCCGCACCCGGTCGCGATGCCGATGGTGATCCGGGAAGGTCAAGTGGTGGTGCCCGGCCGGTGGACGGTCCTGCGCGCCGGCGACGACCTCGTGCTGACGACGCCCCCGGATCTCGTCCCCAGGGTGGAGCGGCGGCTGCGCGACGTGGACCGGTGGGGCCGCCTGGCGCGATGGCACCGCCCGGATGCCCAACATCATTCCGGGTAGAAGGCAAGCAACCAGTCACCGCATTCCACGATGAATATCGTCGGCATGGAGAAATGCCGTCTATAGCTTTCGAATTCGGGCGGCACTACATTACTGACCGTCTGGTTGACGATCTTCGCCGATTTTCCCAATCTCACCCCCACTGTTCGCCGATCGTGCTAGGCTCCCATCGCTTTCCCCGTCAGTGCGCGCCGTCCGTGGTACGTGACGAGGACGCCGAGGTGCGAGACGGGGTCATCACCTCTGAACGAAAGTATTGGCGGTTGCAGAGCAGGACGGCATTCCCGGGATTTTGATTCGACTGAAGAGGAGTACTGTCATGAGTGACCTGAATGCGGTGTTGGCGAGGAATGCGGATAAGGCGCCGAAGGCGCTCGGTCCGTATTCGGATACCGTGGCCTTCTCCCACTACAACCACCTTTCGGCTCAGCTTCCCCTCGATCCGGCCTCCGGCGCACTCGTTTCCGGGGGCGCGAAGGAGCAGGCCGCGCAGTGCCTTGAGAACCTCAAGGCCGTGGTGGAAAGCATCGACCACGGCGTGGACGACATCGTGCGGGTCACCATCTTCCTGACGGACATCGCGGATCTGGACGCGGTCAACGAGGCCTACAAGGCGTTCTTCACGGGGTACGTGCCGACGCGTACGGTGGTCGGGGTGGCGGCCCTGCCGCTGGGCGCCGCCGTGCAGATGGAGGCCCTGATCTCTAACGGCGTGGGCACCATTCCGAACGCCCCGCAGGCGGGCGACCTCGTCAAGGTGGAGCACGACACGGACAACGCCCCGAGGAGCCCTCTGTCGACGCAGACCGTCGCCTTCTCGCACTACAACAACCTCTCCGCCCAGCTGCCCATCGACCCCGCATCGGGCCATTTGGTAGCAGGTGGCGTCGCGGAACAGACCGATCAGTGCCTCGCGAACATCAAGGCGATCCTGGAGAGCATCGACGTCCCGTTCGACGACATCGTCAAGATCACGATCTTCCTGAAGGACCTGTCGGATCTCGACGCGGTCAACGAGGTCTACACGACCTACTTCCCCGACTCGGCCATCGCCCGGGCGGTCGGCTACCTCCCGGCGCGGACGGTCGTCGCGGCGTCGGGGTTGCCGCTGGGCGCCCTGGTGCAGATCGAAGCGGTCGTGTCGCACGGTGACGGGACGCCCCCGCAGGAGGTGGAGGACCGGCACGGGATCGTGATCAAGGCGAACAACACGGACGCTGCGCCGCGGAACCCTCTGTCGACGCAGACCGTCGCCTTCTCCCACTACAACAACATTTCCGCTCAGCTGCCCGTTGACCCGACGTCCGGTCAGTTGGTCGCGGGCGGCGTCGCGGAGCAGGCCCGGCAGTGCCTAACGAGCCTGAAGGCCATTCTGGAGAGCATCGACCACGCGCTGGACGATGTGGTCAAGGTGAACCTCTTCCTGACGGATCTCGCGGACATTGAAGCGGTCGACGAGGTGTATGCGACATTCTTCCCCGGCGGTGTTCCCGCGCGGCGGACGGTGGGTGTTGCGGCTCTGCCCGACGGCGCTGCTATTCAGATCGACGCGGTGGTATCGAATGCCGAAGGAACCGCGCCCGCCGCATGATGAGATGACACGGGCGCAGGCAAACGTGCGCACGTAAAGAGTGAGAGGGAGCCGAGAATCACTTCTCGGCTCCCTCTCCTTGTGATGGTCGATGAAACCTCCCGCGCTGAAGGAATCGCCTTGGCACCATAGGCGTGCATTCGTGGGCCTGACGAGTTGAGCCTGCACCGGCTGGGCTCCCCGCACCGTGGCTGAACTCTCATCAGGGCGGGTGAACTCCCGTTGTGGCGAGGGTTCACCCGGGGCCGGAGGAGTCCTCCCCGTCCGAGGGGAGTGCGGTGTCCTGGAGTCCAGGCCCGGAAGCGAGAGTTCACCTGCCCCGACGAGTGTTTACCCGGCCGGCCGGGAACGGGGTCGTCGACCCTCCCGCCCGTGGGCGGCATCTGTACGCGAAACCCCAGGTCCCGGCGTACGTTTCCCGCCCGTGGGCGGCATCTGTACGCGAAACCCCAGGTCCCGGCGTATGTTTCCCGCCCGTGGGCGGCATCTGTAC
>JBDIAS010000055.1:0-18072 GCA_039812465.1 Austwickia sp.
GAGCACGTTCTCCTTGTGGTGCTCCCCGGCGCCCTCCCACGCCAGGACCTGGCGCGTGTCGCACAGGGACACCGCCGCCACCTGCAGCAGCGGGCGCAGATCCTTGGCCGCCCGGGAGGCCGTCTTCGGGGTGAGCCCGTCCCGCAGGTGGCGCGCGGCGCCCGACACGGCGTGCAGGGCGCGATAGGTCGCGACGCTCTCCGGGGAGCTGAACCGGCCCCGCCAATGGATGCCCAGCGTGATGACGGCCGCGATGAGCGCCGCCACGACCGCGAGGAACGCCGCCACGCCCCAGCCGGGCAGCTCGCTCAGCTGGTCGGACCACGACTGGGTCGGCAACGTCAAGGCGGGCACGACCGAACTCTAAGGTGAAGGCGTGGATGAGCAGCGCGCCCGCGGCGGCGACACGACGGGGGACCTGCTGGGCGCGATCGAGGCCTGGCCGGAGGTCGCGTCCTGGGTGGAGCGCGTGCGGGAGGCCGGGACGGCGCTGCGCTGGCACGGCGCGTTGCGGCGGCGCATCCCGGAGGCGGCCGCCGAGTCCCGCGTCTGGGGCGCCGCGGCCAGCGCCGAGCTGGACGGGGCCCGTTCCGACGTCGCCCACGTGCGGGACCTGCTCTGCGGCGCACTCCCCGCTCCCGCCGGCGCTCCCTCAGGCGCGGAGGCCGGGGGTTCGGGCGCGGACGCGGGCTCCGCAGATGGTTCTGACGCCGGTACGGCTGGGGGCTCCCGCGTCGGGGGTCGGATCGACCCAGTCGAGGCCACCGTCCGCGCGGCGGCCCGGGTCACCGCCGAGTCGGAGTACGTACGGCCCCTGTTGCGCCGCGCGCCCGCCCAGGCGTTGGCGCGGCTGCACGTGGCGGCGGGCGCCCAGCTGGTCGACGACGACGCGGTGGGCCGCCCCCGCCGGCCCGGCGAGAGCTGCGGGGAGTTCGCGGATCTCGGCGCACCCCCGGAGGACCCGGCGGAGGTGACCGCGCGGCTGAGCGGGGTGTACGACCTCTTGGCCAACGCCTCGGCGCCGGCGTTCGTGACCGCGGCCCTCGTGCACGCCGAGATCGTGCACGTCCGCCCGTTCGTGCGGGGCAACGGGCTGGTGGCCCGGGCCCTCGAACGCGCCTACCTGGTGGAGAGCGGCCTGGAGCCGACGGGGGTGGCGGTGCCGGAGGCGGGGCACCTGGAGGTGGGCGCGACCGCGTACCTGGGGTCGCTCGTCGGCTACGGGACCGGGAGCCGCGCCGGTCTCGAGCTGTGGCTGGGGCACTGCGGCCAGGCCTGGTGTGAGGCGGCCGCGTTGGGCGGGCGTATCGCCGACGCCGTCCGTACGGGACGTTTCGACCCGCAGCGGTGAGCGTCGACGCCGGGTGTGACGGCCCAGACACCCGGGGGTCTTCCCAACGCGGGACCGAAGGAGTACACCTGAATCACGACGGTTTCGCCGTCGTCGGGCGTGAGACCCACCGAGAACCCACACGCGGGCAGTCCACTGGTGGACGACTCCCCGGGGCACATCCCCGGAACGGAGAGACACGTGCACGCTTGGTACCTCGTGGGCCTCGCGCCCTACGGTGGCACCTCCTCGCGAGGAGGTGCCACCGTCGTTTTCTCTGGGGGCGTGCCTGCGAGTCGGTGGCCGCTGGCGGGACGCGGTGAGGCGCGCTCGACGTCCGGCGCGATCCCTCGGGGCGCTCGGGTCTTCCAGGACGCGCTTCCCGGAAAGGAACCGGGCAGCGCGGCATAGGGTTTGCGTTTTCGGGTAGACGGGGCGGGAGAGGTTGAGCGCGACCGGTTCCGACCCCCCAAGCGGGCGCGTCGGGGTTTGCTTAACAACCGTCCTAGAGGAATACTTAGGTGCAGCGCTCCCTACGGGTTGAGCGCGGCGCACCAACTCCTCCCCCCCGGAGTTCGGCGCGTAGGCGGCCCCCGTTGTCCCCCCAACGGGGGCCGCCCCTATTCCCCGGCGTGGTCCGACGCACGCGCGAGGGCCGATTCCCGGCTGCGGGTGCCGGGAGCGCGGCGTGTACGGAGGGCGGAACGACGGTGTCGCGCGGGGCGTGCGCCGCCCGACGGGGCCCTCAGTAGCACCCCACCTCGCTAGCACCTCACCGAAAGCTCACGACGGGCTCACGCTTTCTGGGCCGCTCGACGGGACCGATCGCGGCCGCAGGCGCGAGGGGGTCGTCTCTCCCGCCCTCAGTGTCGTCGCCCGGTCGGCCGTCGCCCACAGGTGCCCGTCGGAGACCGCCCGTCCACAGGGCGCTCGGCGACAGCTGCCTGCGCTGCCCGAGGCCTCCAGAGTCGCGACATGAACGCATCCCGCATTGCCGCAGAGCGCACCGTCGCGGGAGTCCCCGCCACGGGCGTCCCTCCCTCCCTCATCGCACGCGCGGCGAGGACCGCACCGACCGCGCGGGCCCCATCCCTCGGGCCCGTCACCTCGCCGCGCCCTGTCGTGCTCGGGGTGCTCGGCGGATCGGGCGGCGTGGGTGCCTCGTGCCTGGCGGCGGCGGTCGCCACCGGGGCGGCCGCGCGGGGGGAGGAGACGCTGGTTGCGGACAGCGATCCGGTGTTTGGACGGATCGACGCCCTGTTCGACCGGGACGGCGTGGTCGGCGTGCGCTGGGCCGACCTGGCCGGCGCGCGGGGGAGGCTGGAGGGTCGGGCTCTGTTGGACCTCCTGCCCCAGTCCGCGGACGGAGTGCGCATCCTCGCCGGCGGCGGGCGTGCTCCCGCGGCCGGCGAGCCTTCGGTGCCGAGCGGGGCGACCATGACGCACGTGCTGGCCGCCCTCGTCGCGCCCGGGGTCGGACCGGACGTCGTCGTCCTGGACCTGCATCGCGCCGCCCCGGCGCTGGCGGAGATGGCCGCCCTGTGCACGGATCTCGTGCTCGTGGTCGGCTCCAGCGTCAGCGCGCTCGCCTGCGCCGAACCGGCCGCGCAGCTCGTACGGGCCCTGGCCCCACCGACCTGCCGGTCCTGGCTCGCGCAGCGAGGCCCCCGCTCCCGTCGGGACGTCGCGGATCTCGTCGCGGATGCGACGGGCTTGCCCCTGATCACGCATGTGGCCGACGAACCCGCGCTCGACGAGCGGCTCGCCCGCGGGTGCCCCCCGGGCAGCGGCAAGGGCCCGCTGGCCGCGGCGGCCGCCACCGTGCTGCGGCGCCTCGACGCGCCCCGGGAGGGGACGGGAGCCGGGGACATGAGCGGCGAGGAGAGGTCATGAGCGGCGAGGAGAGGTCATGAGTGGCAGGGACGCCGGGTGGGGCGTCTACGACCAGGGCGTGCGCGCGTGGGCGAGCGCGGGGTACGCGCCCACGAGCCCCCGCGTGGCCGACCTCGTGGAGCCACGGTCCGTGGTGCTAGGGGAGGAGGGCACGCAGGCGGCGTGGGCGCAGCTCTCGGCCCGGGTTCTCGGCGCCGGCCCCCTGGAGCCGCTCCTCGCGGCGCCCGGAGTGACGGACGTGCTGGTGAACGGCCCGGACGGAGTCTGGGTGGACGACGGGGACGGACTACGGGCCGTGGACGTCCGCGTGGGCGACGCCCAGGAGGTGCGCCGCCTCGCGGTGCGGCTGGCGGGCTTGGCCGGGCGACGGTTGGACGACGCGTCCCCGTACGTGGACGGTTCCCTGCCGGGGGGCATCCGCCTGCACGCCGTGTTGCCCCCGCTGGTCGAGCGCGGCGCCCACCTGAGCCTGCGCGTCCCCCATCGCACCGCGCCGCGGCTCGACGCGCTGTCCGCCGGGGGCGCTGTGTCGCCGCGCTGGGCGGCTGTCCTGCGGGCGATCGTGCGGACCCGCTGCTCCTTCGTGGTCACGGGGGGCACGGGGTCTGGGAAAACCACGGTGCTGGCCGCGCTTCTCGCCGAGGTGGGGCCCGAGGAGCGGATGGTCATCGTGGAGGACGTCCGGGAGCTGGCCCTCGCGCACCCCCACGTCGTCCGCCTTGAGACCCGGGCACCCAACGTGGAGGGACGCGGCGGGGTGGACCTCGTCTCACTGGTGCGCCAGTCCCTGCGCATGCGACCGGACCGGCTCGTGGTCGGGGAGGTTCGCGGCGGCGAGGTCCGGGAGCTGCTGACGGCCCTCAACACGGGCCACGAGGGGGGCGCCGGCACGCTGCACGCCAACGCGGTGGCGGACGTCGTCGCCCGCTTCGAGGCCCTCGGCGCCCTGGCCGGCCTCTCCCCGGAGGCGACCCGCGCGCAGCTGGCGAGCGCGGTGGAGGTCGTGATCCACCTGCGTCGCACGCCCGCCGGACGCCGGGTGGAGGAGGTGGCCGTGCTGGAGCGCTCCCCCGAGGGGCTGCGGGCGGTCCCCGCCCTCGGCGCGGGACACCGGGACGGGACCGCCCCCGGATGGCCGCGTCTGTCGCGGCGGCTGGGGGTTTCGTGGGCGCAGGTGACCCGCGCGGCGGCCGGTGCCGACTCCTTCGACGGGTCGGGCGGGTCGGACGGGTCCTGCGTCGGTGGCGCGCCGGGTACGGGTGCCGACCGGGACTTGGGCCTGCGAGGGCCGCGATGACCCTGCTGGCGGTCGCCCTCGTCGTCGCGGCGGTCTGGTCCTGGGCGCCGGGGGCCGCCGCGCACCTCCTCGGCGGCGCGAGGAGGCGATCGGGACGCCCGTCGACGGGCCTCCCCGGTGTCGTGGAGCCGTCGGCGTCGGCGTCGGAGAGTTCCGGGGTGTGGGAGAGACGGGTCGCGTCGGAGACATCCAAGATGCCGGCCCCGTCGGAGACGTCGGCGATGTCGGACGCGGGGGCGCCGCAGCCGTCAGGACGCGGCCGGGGGCGCTGGTCCCGGCGACGACGGCGGAGCGACGACGAGGAGCTGCTGGCCGCGGTGGACGCGCTGGCGCCCGCGCTCGAGGCGGGGCTTCCGGTGCCGCTGGCGGTGGACGTGGCGGTCTCGCAGGTACGGGATCCGCACGTGCGCCAGTTCCTGTCCGGCCTCGCGGAGCCGGGAGGTCGCGAGGTGGCGCGCGGCGACGGGGCCGAGCTGTTGGGCCGTGCCTGGCGGCTGTGCCACGACCTGGGGGCGCCCCTGTCCGAAGCCACGCGCACGGTCGCCTCCCTGATCCGCGCGGAGCGGGCGCGGGCCCGGGAGGTCGAGGCGGCTCTGGCCGAGGCACGCGCGACCGTACGCGTGCTCGTGGCGCTCCCGTTGCTGGGTCCCGGGCTGGCGGCCGGGATCGGGGTGGGGCCAACGGAGTTGTACGGCTCCCCGGCTGCCGTCGCGTGCGGTCTCGCAGGCCTCGCGTTGCTGCTCGTCGGCCGGTGGTGGATGGGCCGCCTGGTGCTGCGGGTGGGCGAATCGGCGAGGTTGCGGTGAGCCTGGCGACGTGGTGGCCGACTGCCGCGATGGTGGCCCTTCTCGTCGCGGCGGCCGTGCTCGTCTGGCCGCCGCGCGAGGGGCGGCGCCGCGGTCGGGACCGCGCCTCGCGCACCACCGAGACCTCGGACGCCTCGGTGGTCCCGGATGCGTCGGTCGTCCCTGGTGCGTCGGTGGTCTCGGATGCGGTAGTCCTCGATGCGTCGATCGTCGGGGGCTCGTCGGTCGTCTCGGGTGACTCAGGCGCGGACGATGACTCAGGCGCGGACGAGTCGCCGCCGCCCGAACGGCGGGCGGCCACGGTGCTGGACGTCGCCGCGGCCGCCGACCTGCTGGCCCTCGCGCTGGAAGCCGGGGCCGGCGTGACCGAATCCCTGGAAGCCGTGGCCGTCCGCAGCGAGGGGTCGGTCGCGGCCCACCTGTCCAGCGTGGCCGCCGGCCGCCGGTGGGGCCTGTCGGACGCGTCGGCCTGGTCGCTCGTGGATGACGCGTGGGCGCCCGTCGCGCGGGCGCTGTACCTCGCCGACCTGGCCGGCATCCCACCGGGCAGGCTCCTCGGCGGCGCGGCCCGGGAGATCCGCGCGGCGGAGAGCCACCGCGTCGCGCTCGCGATCGCCCGGCTGCGCGTGAGCGTCGTCCTGCCGCTGGGCGTGTGTTTCCTGCCGGCCTTCGTGCTGACGACCATCGTGCCGGTCGTGCTCACGTTGGCGCAGCGCGCGCTCGCGCCCTGACCGCCGAGTGACCGCCCAGTAACTGCCGCGAGAACCCCGCGCACCCGGTCGGCCACCGCCTTGCGTGGACCAGCCGGCAGCAGCCGTCCACAGCCCCCCGGTGGTTCGCCCTCATCCACACCCGAGCGCGCGAGCCTGCCGCGCTTCTCGTGGGTGATCGAGGCTGATCCCATCACGGGGACCCCACGCGGGGGTCCCGCTCAGCCACCGGGAGTTCTCATGCGTTTCACGTTGTTTGCCTGGTCGATCCTCACCGCCTGGCTCGAAGGTCTGCGCCCGTTGATGAGGCGTGTCGTCCCGCGACGTGCCGGGGGCGAGGCCGGCATGACCACGGCGGAGTACGCGATCGGCACCATCGCGGCCTGCACGTTCGCCGCCCTGCTGATCGCGATCGTCCGATCGCCGGAGATCCGGGCCGCGCTCCTGTCGATCATCACCAGCGCGCTCGACCTCGGCCGGTGACGCCATGCCATCCGGCCCCGCTATCCGCCCCACGATCGGCCGCGAGCGCGGGATGGTCACGGCCGAGACGGCGATGGTGCTACCGGTGCTGGTGGTGGTAGCCGCTTTGGCGATGGCCGTCCTCGCCCACGGGGTGGACCAGGTGCGGTGCATCGACGCCGCCCGGGCGGCGGCGCGCGCGGCGGCCCGAGGAGACAGCCCGCAGGCGGTGCTCTCCACGGCCCGCTCCGGGGCGCCCGCCGGATCGGTCGTGTCCGTGACCTCGACGGGGAGCACACTGGTCGTGGAGGTGACGGCGCCCGGTCGCGCCGCCTGGCTCCCCGGTCTGGCCCCGCCGTCTGCGCGCGCCGTGGCCGACCGCGAGTTCGTTCCTGCGTCGACCTCGCCGTCCGACGGGGCTCCCCGTGCCGGCGGGTGAACGGCGGGTCTCATCTCGGGCCGCGGACCGGTGGGGAACCAGCACCGCGGGCGAGGGCGGCGCGGGCGAGGGCGGCGCCGCGTCGGGTGCGTCAGTGGGTTCCCACGGCCGCGAGCGGGGCTCCGGCACGGTGCTGGCGGTCGGTCTCGCCGGGGTGCTGTTCACGCTGCTGGTCGCGGCCGTGACGCTGCTCGGGGTCGTCGCCGCCACGCATCGCGCCGCCGCGGCGGCCGACCTCGCCGCGTTGGCCGGGGCGCAGGCGTTGGCCGAGGCGCAGACGATTGCGGGGGCGCAGGCGTTGACCGGGGAGCCGGCGCTTACCGGGGAGCAGACGCTGGCCGGAGGTCAGGCGGCGGCCGCCTGCCATCGGGCCGATGTCATCGCGCGTGCCCACGAGGCAGTCCTCGTGGAGTGCTCGCCGCGCGGGGCGGAGGTGCGGATCCGCGTGCAGGTGCCGCTGGGCTACGGCCCGCCGGGTCTTCCGACGTTCGCGCGGGGGGCCGCCCGGGCGGGGCCGTCTCCCGTCGGACCCGGGGAGGCGATGCCGTGAGCGCCGCGAAGCACCGCGAGCACCCGTACGGCTCCGTCCTTGTCCAGGGGCTGGTTGCCGTTGCCGCACTTCGGGGATTGGACGCACGCGGGGCACCCGTGGGCGCAGCCGCACCCGCGGATCGCCTCGAGCGTCGCCTCCCACCAGGCGCGGGCGCACTCGAAGCCCCGCTCGGCGAAGCCCGCGCCGCCGGGGTAGCCGTCGTAGACCATGATCGTCGGCAGCCCGGTGTCCGGGTGCAGGGCCGTGGAGACCCCGCCGATGTCCCAGCGGTCGGCCGTGGCGATGAGGGGCAGCAGTCCGATCGCGGCGTGCTCGGCGGCGTGCAGCGCGCCGGGCACGTCCGCCGGCTCGATCCCGGCGTCCTGCAGCGTCTCGGGGCAGATCGTCCACCAGGTCGCGGTCGTCTCCAGCCGCCGTTCGGGGAGATCCAGGGGGTGTTCGCCGAGCACCTCACCGCCCGGGAGCCGCCGCAGGAACGAGGTCACCTGGCGTCGCACGATCACCCGTCCGTACGAGGCGACGACCCGCCGCCCCGCGCGCTCGGCGAGCGTCTCCCGGATCTCGAAGGCGCTCGTCGCGCGCGCCTGGGTGCTCCAGCCCGGGTCGCCCGCCACGGCGAGGGCGGTGGCGGAGGTCAGTTCGAGCTCCGTGATGACGTACGTGCGTCCTTGGTGCACGTACACCGCCCCGGCGTGCACGGTCGCGTCCGCCCGCGCGCCGTCCACGGTGCCGATGACGCGGCCCGTGCCCGCTTCGACCACCGCCACCGGCTCGGCCGCCCCGCGCAGGGTGAAGTGCCGGGCGGGGTGCTCCGGGCGGGTCCAGTACCACCCCGACGGGCGCGCCCGCAGCGACCCGGCCGCGACCAGGGAGTCGAGGAGTCCGCGCATCTGCGGGCCGAACAGCTCCTCGTCCTCGCTGCGCAGGGGCAGCTCGGCGGCCGCGGCGGTCAGGTGGGGCGCGAGGACGTACGGGTTGTACGGGTCCAGGACCGACGCCTCCACGGGCGCGCCCACGACGGCCTCGGGGTGGGCGACCAGGTAGGAGTCCAGGGGGTCGTCGGACGCCACGAACACGCCCAGCGCCTCGCGGCCCGCGCGTCCGGCCCTGCCGATCTGCTGCCGCAGCGAGGCGCGGCTGCCCGGCCAGCCGGCCGTGATCACCGCGTCCAGCCCGCCCAGGTCGATGCCGAGCTCGAGGGCGTTGGTGGTGGCGAGCCCCACGATGCGGCGGTCCCGGAGCGCCCGCTCCAACAGGCGGCGCTCCTCCGGCAGGTAGCCGCCGCGGTAGGAGGCCACGCGCTCCACCAGCTGCGGGTGCGCCTCCGTCAGGGCGCGCCGCGCGCCCGCCGCGACGGACTCGGCCCCGGCGCGGGAGCGCGCGAAGACCACGGTCTGCACGCCGCGGGACACCAGGTCGGCCAGGAGATCGGCGGCCTCGGCGGTCGCGCTGCGGCGCACCTCGCCTCCGTCGGGGCCGGCGCGCAGCGGGGGCTGCCAGAACGCCACATGCCGGGCCGGCCGCGGCGAACCGTCCTCGGTCACCGCCAGCACGTCCAGGCCCGCCAGGTCGCGCGCGTGCCGCCTCGGGTCGGGCTGCGTCGCCGAGGCGAACACGAACGCGGGGGACGCGCCGTACCGCCGGCAGATCCGTCGCAACCTGCGCAGCACGGCGGCGACGTGCGCCCCGAAAACGCCGCGGTAGACGTGGCACTCGTCGATCACGACGTAGCGCAGGGACCGCCAGAACCCCGCCCAGGCCTCGTGCCCCGGAAGGATCGCGTGGTGCAGCATGTCCGGGTTGGTCAGCACGTAGTTGGCGTGCGCCCGGACCCAGGCGCGCTCCTGCGCCGGGGTGTCACCGTCGTAGGCCGCCGCCCGCACCCCGGGGACGGCGAGCGCCTCCAGGTGGGCCAGCTGATCGGCGGCCAGCGCCTTCGTGGGCGCGAGGTAGAGCGCCCCGGCGCCGCGGCCCGCGAGGGTCCGGTGCCCGTCCGCGAGCGCCGAGAGCACGGGCAGCAGGTAGGCCCACGACTTGCCGGAGGCGGTGCCGGTGGCGAGCGCCACGCTTCGTCCCGCCGCCAGGGCCTCAGCGGCGGCCACCTGGTGAGCCCACGGGAGGTCGAGGCCCGCCCCCGCCCAGGCGGCCAGCACGGGCGGCGACAGCCAGTCCGGCAGCGGCCCGGTCTGCGCTGGGCGGGCCGGCTCGGAGTGCACGTGCAGCAGCGCCTGGCGGCGCGGCCCGTTCGCCCACGCCGCCAGCACCTCCGCAGGGCTCGGGGTGGTCATCGAGGACACCGTATGATTCGGGACCGACACCCCCCGGTTCCGGGCGCGGCCACCGGGAGTCGTCGCCGGAGGTCACGCAAGGGGTCGCGGGTGACCTGGCCCCACGGCTAGGGTGACCGACGAGGTGGAGGAGGGCGCGTGCCGGATCTCGAGGTGACGACGCACGACGAGGGCGGCATCGCCGTGATCAGTGCGGCCGGTGACGTCGACGTCACCACCGCCCCCCGCCTGCGGGACGCGCTCGACCGGGTGCTCACCGCCGGACAGTCGTGGCTCGTGGTGGATCTGCGGGCCGTCCCGTTCATGGACTCGACGGGGCTCGGAGTGTTGGTGGGCCGGCTGAAGGTGGTGCGAGCCCGGCGCGGCTCCATGCGGATCGTCGCCACATCGTCTCGCATGTTGAGAGTCCTCGCGATCACCGGCCTCGACACGGTGTTTCCACTGCACGCGTCGGTCGCGGAGGCGCTCGCGTCGTTTCCCGCCGAGTCTGCACGCGAGGGGCGCGCCGCAGAGTAGCGCAATGTGATTGCGTCGCACGGGGATCGGGTTCTTCCGGGCGAGACGTGGCCCGGGTGGCGACCCGGCTGGACGGGCGTTCAGTTCCGGGTCACCGCCGCCCACCGGTGTGAATGCAGGCACCCTTAAGGATTATTGCGATATGTCGCGAGTTGCGCCTAGCGTCGTGGTGTGGTCGAGACACGCGCCACCTGATTACTTGCTTCACGGCATGGTCATGGGAGTGTCGAGTGCCCCGAAACCTGTTCAGCGCGGCGCAGGACTTGCCTGCGCGCCTTCACGGTCGACATATCGGAGAAATTGACGCCGCGACCCGCGACGAGTGCAGCCATGAGCTGCTCGCGCTGGCCGCCGCGTGCGAGGACGCCTCCTGGCGGCAGAAGTACTTCGACCAGGTGGTCCTGCTCAACGGCCCGGTGGCCGAATCGATCGCCGGGCGGTACCGGGCCCGGGGAATCGAATCGGACGATCTCGTCCAGGTGGCCTACCTCGGCCTCGTCAAGGCGACGCAGGGGTACAAGCCGGGCGTGGGCGCGGGCTTCCTCGCGTACGCGGTCCCCACGATCTCTGGGGAGATCAAGCGCCACTTCCGCGACTTCGGGTGGGTGGTCCGCCCGCCGCGACGGCTGCAGGAGCTGCGCAGCCAGGTGACGGCCACGCGCTCGGAGCTCCAGCAGGCGCACGGCCGGCCCGCGACCTCGGACGAGGTCGCGGAGCATCTGGGGGTCGCGCCCCGGGAGCTGGCGGAGGCCGAGATGACCGACGGCTGCTATACGGTCCTCTCGCTGGACTCCCCGAGTCGCCCGGGCGCGACGGTGCTGGCGGACATCCTCGTCGACGAGACCGACCGTTATGAGCACGTCGAAAACATCGAAGCGCTCCGGCCGGCCCTGCTGCGGCTCAGCGATCGCGACCGCAGGATCCTGCTGTTGCGCTTCGTCCGAGGATGGACCCAGGAGCGGATCGGCCAGGAGATCGGAGTGAGCCAGATGCAGGTGTCCCGGCTCCTCGCGCGCATCCTGGATGAGCTGCGAATGATGATGCAGGTGGAGCCGCTCCCGGCGAGATGATCGACGGCGGTCCGCGCGCGACGGGGTCTGCCCGCTTTGTCCCCCAGCGCGTCTAGGGTGGTCCGGGATCGCCCGGAGCGCCGAGAATCGAGGAGCAGTGTCAAGGAGTGCGTCTGACTTCGCGGATATCGCGAGGGCCCTGCACGCCCAGGAGGATGTGGAGCAGACCCTCCAGGGCATCGCCGAGCTCGCGTGCGCCACGGTCGGCTCGGACATGTGCGGCGTCATGCTTGTCCACAAGCACCACCGTGTGGAGACGGCCGCCGTGACCGACGAGCGGGTGCGGGAGGTGGACAACCTCCAGATCACCTGCGGCGAGGGGCCCTGCCTCGAAGCGATGGAGGACTGCACCTCGTTCATCATCGCGGACACGACGACCGAATCCCGGTGGCCCAAATGGTGCCGCGCCGTGGTGCCGCTCGGGGTGCGCAGCGTGCTGTCGGTACGGCTCTTCACCCAGGCGGGCACGATCGGCTCGCTCAACATCTACGGCGCCGAGCCGCACCAGTTCGACGCCGACGACGCGGCGGTGGCCTCGATCTTCGCCGGGCACGCGTCGGTCGCGCTCGCGTCGGCGCAGACCGAGAGCGGACTGCGGGCCGCCATGGACGGGCGCCACCTCATCGGGCTGGCCCAGGGCATCCTGATGGAACGCTTCGACCTCACGACCGAGCAGGCGTTCGCCGTGCTGCGTCGGTACTCCCAGGACCGCAACATGAAGCTGCGCGCTGTGGCCGCGCACGTGGTGGAGTCCCGCCAGCTGCCGTGAGGGCCGAGCTGCCGCCGCTGCCGCCGCTCCCCCCGCCGCCGACCGCCGCGGCGGGCGAGGTGGAGGCGCTGCGCGAGGATCTGGCCGCGACGGGTTACACCGTCGACGGGGTCACGGACTTCCTCGGCGAGCAGGCCGCCGCGGCACTACACCGGGAGGAGACGTTGCCCGCGCGGCGTCGGATCGCGCGCGAGCCCGGCCCGGTCGCGACGGTCGTCGCCCTGTTCACCCTCGGGGACCCGGTGGAGGCGAGCGCGGTCGAGGCCGCGTTCCCGCGCACCGGGGTGGCCGGCCTGGGCCGGCTGGGGCTGCTCCGCGCGCCCTGGTCGGGCGGGTCGTCGCGGGTCGCCGCGACCTGTGACCTGCGCCCGTACGGGGATGAGGGGCACTCCTGGTGGGTGGCGTCGGACTTCGGCGAGCTGGCCAGGCCCGGCCCGCTGCACCCGGATCACGTCCTCGGGGTCGGCGGCGCGTCGGCCACGCTGGCGTCCTGGACGCCGCGGCGCAGGGTCGCCCGGGCGCTGGACCTCGGGACGGGCTGCGGCGTGCAGTCCCTGCACTTGAGCGGGCACTGCGGTCACGTGGTCGCCACCGACACCTCTGCGCGCGCCCTCGCGTTCGCCGCGTTCAACGCCCAGCTCGCGCAGGCGGACTGGGAGCCGCGGGCGGGCGACCTGTGGGATCCGGTCGCGGGGGAGCGGTTTGACCTGATCGTGAGCAACCCGCCGTTCGTGATCACGCCGCGGCGCGACGACGTACCCCGGTACACCTACCGCGACGGCGGCGCCCACGGCGACGACCTGGTGCGCGCCCTGGTGCGCGGCGCGGCGGACCACCTGGCGCCCGGCGGCGTCGCCCAGTTCCTCGGCAACTGGGAGGTGCCGGCCGGCGGGGACTGGCGCGAGGTCCTGGACCGGTGGCTTGACGGGACCGGGCTGGACGCCCTCGTGGTGCAGCGCGAGGTGAGCGACCCGTGCCAGTACGCCGAGATGTGGGCCCGCGACGGTGGGCACCGACCGGGAACGCTCGCCTACGAGCAGCTCTACGCCGCATGGCTCGACGACTTCGAGGCACGCGGCGTGGAGGCGGTCGGCTTCGGCGTCCTCACCCTGTCCCGACCTGACGGCTCGGGGGACCTTGGCGGTTCCACGGGGTCCGGCGGCTCCGGCGATTCCAGGAGCCCCGACGCTTCCAGGAGCATCGGCTGCCGGGAGCGCGCGCCGCGCGTGGAACTCGTCGACCACCCCGGCCCCGTCGCGACCCCGATGGGACCCTGGATCGACGCGGCGCTGCAGGCCCGTCGGGAGCTGGCGGCGTCGGGTCCCGCGGGGATCCTTACGACCCGGTGGGTGGTCGCGGACGATGTGAGCCTCCACACGTACGGTCGTCCGGGGCAGGGCGATCCGTCGGTCATCCAGCTGACCCAGGGGGGCGGCCTGCGCGCGAACCGGCGCCTCGATCAGGTGCTCGCAGCGTTCGCCTCGGTGTGTGACGGGGAGCTGACGGGCCGGGCCGCGCTGCACGCCATCGCCGCAGTGCTGGGCCGGGACGCCGGGGAGGTCATCGACGAGGCGTTGCCCGGCATCGAGGTGTTGATCGCGGACGGTTTCCTGCGTCCGTGGCAGGCGGGGGCCACCGGTTGAGGATGGCCTCAGCTGGTCCGCGCGGTGTTGCGGGCGGGACGCGGGTGTCCGTCAGCAGCCCCCGTGGATCGGGCGCCGGAGCCGGCCACCGCACGCTACGGTGTGCCGGAACCGATGCGTAAGGTGTCCTGCGGGCGCGTCCGAGGCGGCTCGTTGTCGCCGGGCCCTTCGCCGTGACGCCGGCCCACCAGGACGAAGCGAACCACGTCGATGCAGCGACGAATCCGCTGTACGTGGCCAAGGAGTAGGAATCGCAGTGGCAGCTAGTGCAGGACGCAAGCTCGTCATCGTCGAGTCGCCCAGCAAGGCGAACACGATCGCCGGGTACCTCGGCAGCGGGTACGAGGTGGAGGCCAGCTCGGGCCACATCCGGGATCTGCCCAACCCCTCCGAACTGCCCGTCGACATGAAGAAGGGGCCGTTCGGGCGGTTCGCGGTCAACGTGGACTCCGCGTTCGAGCCCTACTACGTGGTGGACGCGGACAAGAAGCGCAAGGTCACCGAGCTGAAGCGGGCCCTCAAGGAAGCCGACGAACTCTACCTCGCCACGGATGAGGACCGCGAGGGCGAGGCGATCGCCTGGCACCTGCTGCAGGTGCTCAAGCCGAAGGTCCCGGTCAAGCGGATGGTGTTCCACGAGATCACCAAGGAGGCCATCCAGCGCGCGGTCCAGCAGACGCGGGAGCTCGACACCGACCTGGTGGACGCCCAGGAGACGCGGCGCATCCTGGACCGGCTGTACGGCTATGAGGTGAGCCCCGTCCTCTGGCGCAAGGTTCGTCAGGGCCTGTCCGCCGGCCGCGTGCAGTCGGTCGTCACCCGGTTGGTCGTCGAACGCGAGCGCGAGCGCATGGCGTTCGTCCGCGCCTCCTATTGGGACGTCAGCGCCGTCCTGGCCCCGGTCGGGACGCCGGCGCAGGCGTTCTCGGCCCGCCTGAGCGCCCTGGACGGGACCAAGGTCGCCACCGGGCGGGACTTCGGCGCGGACGGCGCCCTGTCGGGTCGCGCGGTGCGCCTGGACGAGACGGGAGCGCGGGCCGTCGCGGAATCCCTTTCGGCGGCGGGCGGATCCGGGCGCGAGGTCGTCGTCAGCGACGTCGCCGACAAACCGTACACCCGTCGCCCCTCGGCGCCCTTCACGACCTCGACCCTGCAGCAGGAGGCGGCCCGCAAGCTGCGCCTCAACGCGTCCTCGGCGATGCGGGTCGCCCAGCGGCTTTACGAGGGCGGCTACATCACGTACATGCGGACCGACTCCACCACCTTGTCCGAGTCGGCGCTGACCGCGGCGCGCACGCAGGCGCGGGACATGTACGGGGCGGAGTACGTCCCCGAACAGCCGCGCCGCTACGTCAAGAAGGTGAAGAACGCCCAGGAAGCGCACGAGGCGATCCGCCCGGCGGGGGACCGCTTCCGCACCCCGGCCCAGGTGGCGGGGGAGCTTCGCGGTGAGGACTTCGCGCTCTACGAGCTGATCTGGAAGCGCACCGTCGCCTCCCAGATGGCCGACGCCCGCGGCTCGACCGCCACCGTCAAGGTCACCGCGCCGCTGGCGGGGGCGGGCGGCTTCGAGACCGCCGAGCTGACGGCGTCGGGCACCGTGATCACGTTCCGCGGGTTCCTGGCCGCGTACGAGGAGGGCCGCGACGACGACCCCGACGCGCGCGCCGCCGCCCGGGCCGCCGTCGCGGGCCGCGAGGAGGAGCGCCGGCTGCCGACGCTGGCGGTCGGGACCGCCCTGGACGTCGACTCCGCGCAAGCGGCCGGCCACGAGACCAACCCGCCCGCCCGGTACACCGAGGCGTCGCTGGTCAAGGCGATGGAGGAGATGGGGATCGGACGCCCGTCGACGTACGCGCCGACCCTGCGGACGATCACCGACCGCGGCTACGTGCACCGGCGCGGCACCGCGCTCGTGCCGACCTGGCTGGCGTTCGCGGTGACCCGGCTGCTGGAGGAGCACTTCCCGCGGCTGGTCGACTACCAGTTCACGGCCCGTCTCGAGGAGGACCTGGACGAGATCGCCAGCGGCGACCGCGGCCGGGTGGAGTGGCTGACCCGGTTCTACTTCGGTGACGAGGCGTCCAGCGCCCAGGGGCTGCGCGAACTGGTCGACGACCTGGGCGAGATCGACGCCCGCGAGATCTCGACGATCCCCCTCGGCGAGGGGATGGTCGTGCGGGTGGGGCGGTACGGACCGTACGTGGAGGAGGTGCCGGCCGAGCCTGCTGACCCATCGTCCGCGGATCCCGGCGCTGGCGCCGCGGTACTCGCCGGCGATTCTGCCGCGGGGACGAACGGCGCTGTCGCGCAGGCCGCGTCCGCGACCAAGCCGCGGCGCGCGAGCGTGCCGGACGACATCGCGCCCGACGAGATGACCCCGGCGAAGGCGCGGGAGCTGCTGGAGACCGCGTCCGACGACGGGCGGGTGCTCGGCGTCCACCCGGAGACGGGCCGCGAGATCGTGGCGAAGGCGGGCCGGTACGGGCCGTACGTGACCGAGGTGTTGTCGACCGAGGAGGCGGCCAGGACCGGCCGGGCCAAGATCAAGCCGCAGACGGCGTCACTCTTCCAGTCGATGTCGCTGGCCACTGTGGACCTGCCCACCGCGTTGCGGCTGCTCAGCCTGCCCCGCGTCGTCGGGGTGGACGCGGAGGGAACGGAGATCACGGCGCAGAACGGGCGCTACGGACCGTACCTAAAGAAGGGGACCGACTCGCGCTCCCTGGCCAGCGAGGAGCAGCTCTTCGACATCACGCTGGACCAGGCGCTGGAGATCTACGCGCAGCCGAAGACCCGGGGGAGGGCGGCGGCCAAGCCCCCGCTCGCGGAGTTCGGGCCCGACCCGGAGTCGGGCAAGCCGGTGGTGGTCAAGGACGGTCGGTTCGGCCCGTACGTGACCGACGGGACCACCAACGCGACGCTGCGCCGCGACGATGAGGTCGAGACGATCACGGCCGAGCGGGCGTACGAGCTGCTGGCCGAGAAGCGGGCGAAGGGCCCGACGACCCGCAAGCGCGTCGCGAAGAAGACGACCGCCACGAAGTCGACGGCGAAGAAGGCCGCCGCGAAGAAGACCACGGCGACGAAGACGGCGGCCAAGAAGACGACCGCGGCCAAGACGGCCGCGACGAAGACAGCTGCCACCAAGACGGCCGCAACGAAGACGACGGCGCGCAAGGTGGCACCTCGCAAGACCGCGCCGAGCGAGGAGCCCGCTGAGGTCGACGGGAACGCTTGACCTGCAAGGATGCCGGGATCCAGGGCGACGGACGACTCAGGAGCGGGGCTGGCGGGTCGATGGGGACGACGGACCACGCCCGCCTCCCCCACGAAGGAGAGATCCCCGACATGGATGTCGCCCTGATCGCCCAGACGCTGCTCAACACGCGCACCGAGCAGGCCGTCGGCGACGCCCAGATCTCCCTGCTCAAGAAGGCGATGAACACCCAGGAGGCGGCGGCGACCAAGCTGCTGGACTCCTTGGCCCTGCCGCTCGCGACCGAGGGAAGCCTCGGGCGGAACGTGAACACGTACGCCTGACGCGGCTCCCCACCGCCCCTCAGGGCGGCTGTCGGTCCCCTGGCCTAGGCTTCAGCCGTGAACCCGGACGGTTGGCCCCACGCCGCGGGTGAGGCCTCGGCCTCCTCGCCCAGCGGCCATCGAGGACTGCTGATCGCCGTCGAGGGCGGCGACGGGGCCGGCAAGTCGACCCAGATCGCGCGGCTGACCCGCTGGCTCGACGCGCGGGGCCGTTCCTACGTGGTCACCCGCGAGCCCGGCGGCACACCGCTCGGCCGGGCGGTGCGCGACCTCCTCCTACACGGGGGCGCGGTCAGCGCCCGGGCGGAGACGCTGCTCTTCGCGGCCGACCGCGCCCACCACGTGGAGACGGTAATCCGGCCCGCTCTCGACGCCGGCCAGGACGTGATCACCGACCGGTTCATGGACTCCTCGATCGCCTACCAGGGCGCCGGGCGTGACCTGAGCGCGGCCGAGGTCCGCGAGGTGTCGCTCTGGGCGACCGGCGGCCTCGTGCCGGATCTGACCATCCTGCTCGACGTGCCGGTCGAGGTGGGTGCGGCCCGGCGCGGCGTCCGCGGACGCTCCGACCGGATGGAGGCGGAGGACGCCGACTTCCACGACCGGGTGCGCGCGGGGTTCCTGGACCTGGCGCGGGCGGCGCCGGAGCGATACGTGGTCGTCAACGGCGCCCTCTCCGCCGACGCGATCGGCCAGATCGTCGCCGCGCGCCTGGAGGCGACGGGGTGGTTCGGGGACGCGCAGTGAGCGGCG
>JBDIAS010000056.1:0-17820 GCA_039812465.1 Austwickia sp.
GCTGCCGGTATCACCACCATCACGCCCACCCTTGCCGCCATGGCCCGCCGCGTCGAACGCGTCATCGCCCTGCTCGACAACAAACCCATACCGAACATCACGACCCGATCAACAATGCGGTAGCCCTGGCCTGTCGGGGCCGACAAGGAAATCGGGACGTTCACGGACGGACGCCCTGGCGCGTCCCAGCGCCCCACTCATCAGGAGAGATTTGGTGCGGATGCGCGGCTTGAGGCTCATCATCGGACTCACGATCGCCGGACTACTGGTGCCGCCGCTGGTCTGGAGTAGCACCGACGGAAGAGCCGCATTTTCAACGAGTCTTGACCAGTCGGTCGCCGTACGCTCTCTCCAGCTGGTACGGGAGGGAGAAGCACTGACGTTGCGGTACTGCGGCACCGACGACATCGGGCGCAAGAACGCAGACCTCTCGGACGCCTTGGTCATCATCCATGGGGACGGTCGCAACGCGTGTTCGTACGCCCGCTCCGCAACGGAAGCCGCCCGGCTGGCGGGTCGCGACCATAGCACCCTCGTCATCGCGCCGCTCTTCGCCGCCGCCGAGGATCCGGAGGCCGGGCTCCCCGGAGTCCTCTACTGGAGCTCTGGGGGCTGGAAGCAAGGTGACGATTCGTTGAGGACGCCTTCTGCGCGGCCTTGGTCGATCAGTTCGTTCGAGGTCGTGGACGAGATCCTCGACCGGGTCGCCGACCGCCGGTCGTACCCCATGGTCGAGCGCATCATCCTGGCCGGGCACAGCGCCGGCGGTCAGTTCGTGAATCGCTATTCAGCACTGAGTCCGGCGCGGTCGGGTGTGGGATCGCGGCAGGTCACGGTCGTCGCGAGCCCGTCGACGTATCTCTACCTGGGTCCAGAGCGTGCGGACCGGTCCACGCATCAGTTCAGGGCGCTCACGAGCGGCGAGTTGCGCTCCTGCTCGTCGGTGAACAGATACAAGTACGGCCTCGATCGCAGGAGCGGTCGCGCGGCGTTCCTGACCAACGCACAGGTGCTCCAGCGAGTCCGAGCCGCGCGAGTGCGCTATCTCGTCGGATCCGAGGACCACGACCCGGCTCACTCCTCCCTCGACACAGGCTGTGCGGCCACCTGGCAGGGCACCCATCGGTTGGACCGGGCCCACACCTACGCGCGCCATCTGACTGCCTCGGGTGTGCCGACGAGGGTGGTCGAGGTTGCCGGCGTGGGACACACAGCGCGCGGGATGATCACCTCCCCCGAGGGAGTGGCTGCACTGTTCCGGTAACCCTGGGCTGCCCGCCTCTCGCCTTCGCGCATCACGCTGGACGTCGTTCCCGAGTTCCGCAGTTGTGGGGCACACGGGCGGGTCCGGGGAGGAGAGGTTGCTGGTCAGCGGGTCGGGGTGGTCGTGGTGGGGCTGAAATGTGTGGGCACACGACTTGCCGTGTCGCGGTGGCGCTGACCAGGCAGGGCTGGTGGAGTTGGGGCATGTACGTGCGGACCACGCAGCGTAAGAACGTCGACGGGACGGTGGTCCGCTACGTCCCGCCGGCCGGTACGGGCCATTGTCGCGGGGATGGTGAACAGCCGTAGTCCGAGGCGTTTGGGTTCCCAGCAGGCGGCCTCGTGGCCGGGTAGGGCGAGCAGGGCGTGCCAAGCTTGCAGGTCGGCGGCTAGTTGCACGATCGCGATCCAGATCCGGTTCGCGGCGTAGCCCTTCAACGGCAGGTTGGTCGGGCCGGTTGGGCGGCACCAGCAGGGCCTGCTCCCTTGGGGACATCGTCTTGTCCCGCAACGCGATCACGACTCGGAACCGTGACCAGGGCAGGCAGACGACGGACACCCGCACACCTCCGCGCGGTAGGACGCCTTCAACTTCGCGAGCACGTCCAGTCGTCCGCTCCGGGCCCGCCGTAGCCCAAAGTCACGAGCTTCGTGGGGCCACGTCAACACAGATCTTGCTCGTGGACCGTGGCCGCCGACAGGATGCGCTGTCTTGCCGCCGTCCTACTGCAGATGGGCGAAGCGCCGTCACTCGTTCCCACCACCCACCCGCGTCACACAGGATTCCGACAGGAATCTCGGAGCGAGAGCGAGACCCCCGATCACGAATATGAACAGACGATCCGCTCGAGAACCGTTGTGGGGCGCGGATGTACAGTTGTCCCGGACATGCGTCGCGGTGGGCCTCGGGGGAGGTCGGGGGACGGTTCGAGCGCGTCCATCGGGGAGTTCCGTCGGAGGGGGCCAGTCATCATGCGTCAAGCACGTCAAGAGTCCAGCCAAGATAGCCAAGAGTCCAACGGGGAACGACCGGAGGGAGCGTTGCGGATCGCGCTGGTCGGTACGCGCGGCGTGCCGGCGCGGTACGGGGGCTTCGAGACCGCCATGGAGGAGGTCGGACGCCGGCTCGTCGAGCGCGGCCACCACGTCACCGTCTACTGCCGCAACGGGAACTCGGGCGAAGCCACCGACCCCGACCAGCACCTCGGCATGCGCCTGGTCCACCTTCCGGCGATGCGCCGCCGGTCCCTGGAGACCCTCAGCCACACGTTCCTGTCCGCCGCGCACCTCGCGTTCTCGCCACGGAGATTCGACGCGGCCATCATGTGCAACGGCGCCAACTCCGTCGCCCTCCCGCTGTTCCACGCCGCAGGCACGCCCGTGGCGGTCAACGTGGACGGGCTGGAGTGGCGACGCTCCAAGTGGGGCCGCACCGCCCGCCGCTACTACCGGGCCGCCGAGGGGCTGTCGGTCCGCTGGGCCGACGCGCTGGTCGCGGACGCGCGCGGCATCGCGGACTACTACTGGTGGGAGTTCGGAGCCGGGACGCAGGAGATCCCGTACGGCGCCCCAGATCTGAGCGGCACCGGCACCGACCGGCTGGGCGAGCTGGGCCTCCAGCCCGACGGCTACCACCTCGTGGTCGCGCGGTTCGAACCCGAAAACAACGTCACGTTCATGATCGAGGGCTACCTGCGCAGCGGGGCTCGCCGGCCGCTCGTGGTGGTGGGGAGCAACCCCTACGCCACCGACTACACCCGCACCGTCGAGCGCCTGGCCGCCCGCAGCGACCGGGTCCGACTGCTCGGCGGGGTCTGGGACCAGGGGCTGCTCGACCAGCTCTACAAGGGCGCCCTCACCTATCTGCACGGTCACTCGGTCGGCGGGACGAACCCGTCCCTGCTGCGCGCGATGGGGGCCGCCACGGCGACCATCGCCTACGGCTGCACCTTCAACCGCGAGGTCGCGGGCGAGCACGGCATCTACGCCGCGACTCCGGACGAAGTGGCGATCGCGCTCACCGACGCCGAGGAGTTCCCCGTCGCGACGCGGTGCCGGGGGGCCGGGCTCGCGGAGCGAGCGCGGGCGCGCTATACCTGGGACGCCGTGACCACCGCGTACGAGCAGTTGTGTTATTCGTTGGCGGCGGGCGAGAGCCAGCGGACCCTCTTCACCGGGCGTCGCCGACGCGTGGCCCCTGGATCGGAGATGCCGCTGCACACCGCTACCCCCACGGCGGTGACCACGCAGTCCCGCGCGGTGATGCGCGTGCCGGGTTCGGAGACGGGCCGCCTCGCGCAGCTCCCGGTGCCCGTGGCGGGACGGCATCACCGTGATCCGGTGGTGGGAATGCGGCACACCGAGCCGTACGCGAGGAAGGCTGCAGGGGATCCGTACTCGATGAACCGCGTCGAGAACACGTACTCGATGAACCCCGTAGAGAAGGCGGAGCATGAAGACCCTGGTGGGCTACCTACGCTCGATCGGCGCTCTGATCGTCGCGTTCGTCCTGCTCGTCCCCCTGTCGGTCACCGCGCTCACGGCCACCCTCGCGCCACGGATCGTGGCGCCTAACTATCAGGCGACCACTCAGATCCCGTTGTCGCTGCTGTCCGGTTCGCACGCCTCGTACGAGGCCTCGACCTACGCCGCAGACTTCGCGACCGCCTTGGCCCTCCCGGGCGCGTCCGCGTCCGCCGCGAGCGCCTCCGGCCAAGACGGTACGGATGTCTCCCGGTTCCTGACTGCCGAACACGCCGGGGACACGACGTACTCGACGGCCACCTTCACCGCCTCGTCAGAGGCCGCGGCCACCGCAGGGCTACGCGCCGGGGTGAGCGCGGCGCTGCAGGAGATGACAACCCGCGCCCGGGAGCGCGCCGAGATGGAACTCACCGCCGCCACGGCGGCGCGCGCACAGCTCCTGCGAGATCAGAGCGCGAACGGTCTGCCGCCCGACGGCACCGACACCGGCCTCTGGCAGGCATCGCGCGACGTGGACCGCACCAAAGCCAACGAGCGAGCCGCCCAGGCCCAGGCCGCTCTGGCCGACGCGCAAGTGTCAGAGCGCTCCGTCGGACCGGTGGTCGAAGGCCTGGGCGTCTCGAGCGCCCAGCTGTCGACCCGGTCGGATCAGCTCCGTATGATCGTCGCCGCCGGTCTGTCGGCGTTGCTGTTCACCATCGGCGTCGCGGCGCTCGTGAAATGGCTGACGATGCGCCGATCGCCCGCGCCGACGGCCCGCCCACCCTCCGAGACCCCGGTCGAACGTCCCGCCCAAACCTCGGACGAAACCCCCGCCGCACCGAGCGGACGATGACGCCGCACGAGACGCCCGAGCCGCCGCCGCGGCGCGCGCTCGGCTGGACGTTTCTCGCGTCCGTCGCGACGAGCGGCGGCATCGCCGCCCTCTCACTCATCACCGGGATCCTGACGGCCCGCTTGCTGGGCACGGACGGCCGCGGCGAGGTGGCCGCCATCTCCACGTGGCTGCTGACCCTGACCTGGATGTCGTCGCTGAGCTTCTCGCACGGGTTGGCGTTCCACCACTCCAAGCGGCGCCTCACCGACGGCGCGACGCTGACCACCGCCTTGGTCAGCATCCCGATCCTGGGCTTGATCGGCGTGCTCGCCGCCCAGGTGCTCGTGCCGTACGGCTTCTCCGCCCAGACCGAGGAGACCCAGGCCCTGGCGCGGCTCTTCCTGTGCGGCATCCCGCTGGTCCTCGGCCTGGAGACGTGCTGGGACCTGCTCATGACCTACCACCGGTTTCGGTTCCTCAACGCCACGCGCCTCGCCCAACCGGCGGTGTACGCCCTCGCGCTGACCGTCCTCGCGATCACTGACCGCTTCACCGTCACCGCGGTCCTGACGTGGCAGGTGGCCAGCTTCGCCGTCGTCTTCCTGGCGACGGCGGCGATCCTGATCCACGACGTGGGGCTGTCCCGGCCGCGCTGGGACATCTCCCGACAGAGCATGCGGTACGGGCTTCGCCTGCAAGGCGTCGCCCTCGGACACCTGGTCACCGCCCGGCTGGACCTCATGCTCCTGCCGGCGTTCGTGAGCGCCGCCGCGATCGGCTACTACTCGATCGCCGTCAACGTCACCTCGATCGTCATGAGCGTCTTCGGGGGCCTGAGCCTGATCGTCTTCCCCGTGGCCAGCCGGGCGGAGCGCCACACCATGGGCCCGGTCGTGGAGAGCGGCCTGCGCATGGCGCTGGTGGGCGGGTTCGCCATGGTCCTCGCGATCGCCGTGACCGCGCCGTGGCTCGTACCGTTCGTGTACGGCTCCGCCTTCGACGGTGCCGTCCTTCCGTTGTGGCTGCTGCTGCCGGGCGTGTTGCTGTGGTGCGCGAACAACATCGTGTCCGCGGGCCTGGAGGCGTTGGACATGCCGGGGCGCGCGAGCCTGGCCCAGGTCGCCGGCATCGTGGTGACCGTGGTCGGACTGCTCGTCACGCTGCCGGTGTGGGGCATCGTCGGGGCCGCGATCACGTCGTCCCTCGCGTACGCCACGACGTTCTTCCTCTCCACGCACCTGCTGCGGCGCACCCGCACCGTATCGCTGCGGGCGGCCCTCCACCCACGGCTCATGGCCCGCGACACGCGGGCCATGGTGCGCCAGATCGCCGAGAAGACAGGGGCGGGGCGCGGCAGTGGCGCCTGAGCACACCCCTCTGCGGTCGGCGCCGCTCGCACCGCCGGTCCCGCCGCCGGCCGCGCCCTCGATCCCGCCGGCCACGCCCTCGATCCCGCCGGCCACGCCCTCGATCCCGCCGGAGGCGCCCTCGGTCCCGCGGATTCGGCCCTCAGCGAGCGATCGGCCCGGCCGGGGGCTGACGCGGCGTGCCGCCGCCGCCGACCGACGTCGGCCCGTTGTTCTCCACGAGCGCCAAGTGGGTGAAGATCCGGGTCAGATCCCGCCCGAACGCCGTGTCACCGGCCGTCTCGAACCCCGGGAACTCCTCCAGCGCCCGCGCCTCCACGTTGAGCAGGTGGATGTCGTGCCGACCGTCGTCCTCCGAGCTGTCGACCACGTACGCCCCGTAGTTCTTGTGCGTCCAGGCCAGCTTGGCGCCCTCCGGCGTCTCGAAGCCGAGCGCGTCGAGGTCGACGTCCGCGGGGATCGCGAGCAACGCGCCCATGCCCACGCCGGGCCGCCCCGCGGCACCGTCGAGGCGGATGGTCCCGTAGCCGCTCGCGAAGCTGCGCTGCGCGAAGTGCCCGTCCGCGGTCGTGGCGGGCCAGCGATGCCCGTCCCGGATTCCCCCGCCCTGGGGCACCCCCCACTTGCGCATGTTCATGGTGACCGCCAGCGCGTGGCGGATCGGTTCGGACCCGGTCAGTTCGCCGGCCCGGAGCGTGCCGCCCACGCCGGTCATGCCCGAGCCGCCGTGCCCCCCCATCGCCCCGCCGATCATGTGGCCGTCGCCGGCCAGGTCGATGCGCCCGCGCGGGCGCTCGTACATGCTGATGTCCGACCCGGCGACGGGCCTGACCGTGTACTGGAACTCGCGGACCAACCCGCTGGGCTCCAAGGCGGCGGAGGCCCGGTTCGGCAGTTCGGTGCGCCGCGGCGGTGGGACGACCCAGTCGTCGTCCACCCGTACGGCGACGCCCGTGCTCTCCCCGGCCGCACGGTCCCCGTCCTCCCAGGGCCACCAGTAGTCCCGCTCCCGCAGCTGCCGCAACGGCGCATCGGGGGCGAACTCCAGATACACGACGTCCACGCCGTATCCGAGGGACGGCGCGGTCAGCTGAAGCGGGCGATAGGCGGCCGCGCTGCCGATCGGCGTATTCCAGAAGCTGGTGGGGGAGAACGGCCAGCGATACTTGTCCCGAGGTCCCGACGCCGGAGCGCTCTGCGCCGAGCCCGATTCCACGTGGCCCGGCCGAGCGTCCGGCGGCGGACCCCCGCCCCGCTGGAGTTGCACCACGACCAGCACGACCAGCCCAGCCAGGACGACCGCGGCTATCCACCGCCGGAGGCGAAGCATGGCTCAGTCTGACCCACGAGCGTCGGCTACTACGACGAATGCCCCTGCAAGACAACAGCCTTCATACGATTCACATAGCGTTTCGACAGGTTGGCTGCTGCCGCTCGCCGTGGTCGCTCTCACCGGGTCCGCCCTCCTGGCCGCCCCCCTGCTGGGCTGGCACGTCGATTCCTTCACCCTGGCCGTCGTGGCCGGCCTCGCCCTCGTCACCGCGGGCCTCCTGCTCGCCCGATGGCGGTTCGAGGCCTTCATTCTGGCGTTGCTTGCTGTGCGTCCTGCAGTGGACGGGCTGCAGCTCGGCTCGCAGCCCGCGGGACTCAGCCCCTCGATCGCCGTGGGCCTGCTGTTCGTGGTGACGAGCCTCGTGTGGCTCACGTCGCGCTGGACCAGCGGGCGCCTACGCCCCCCCTCCGCCGCGACCCTGGGCGTCGGCGCCCTCGTCGTGGCCGCCGGGTTGAGCACCCTCGTGTCGAGGATCCCCGCGGAGTCGCTGAGCGGGACATTCCGCCTGCTGGCCGCATGGCTCATGTTCGCGGTGATCGAGCAGCTGCTCGCCGACGACGAGGGGTTCCATCGCCGACTGCTGGTGGTGCTCCTGCTGGTCACAGCCCTCGTCACCGCGTGGGCGCTGGTCGGCGTGGCCACCGGGAGCGCCTTCGTCGACCCCTTCACCGGCCTCCTGCGCGCGGACGGACCCTTCGTCCACCCCAACGTGCTCGCGAAGTTCCTGGCGATCATGATGATGCCCCTCGTCGCGTACGCCCTGTGGGGGAGGGGGAGCCACCGCGCGGTCGGCCTTGTGCTCCTCGGACCCGTCCTCCTCGCGCTCGGCCTGACGTACGCCCGGGTCGCGTGGGTCGCCGCCGCGCTCGGCCTGGTCTTCCTTCTGTCCAGGAGGAGCTGGAAGTTCATCCCGCCGCTGGTCGGGGCCCTCGTCGCCGCGACGCTCCTCGTGCCCGCCCTGCGAGCCCGGATCGCCGATCTCTGGGCGCCGGCCCCGTCCGTGGGCGCCCCCGAGAACTCTCTGGTGTGGCGCCTCCAGTTCTGGCAGGAGCTGCTGGGCATGAACCGCGTCAGCCCGATCAACGGGATCGGTCTCGACACCATCCCCGTGCTGGGGAGCTACAGCGGGCTGAACGCTCACAACGTCTGGGTGCAGTCGTACGTGGAGATGGGCGTGGTGGGCCTGTGCGCCCTGTGCCTCGCGGTCGGGGCGATCGGTTACTCGCTGTTCCGGGGTCGCGTGCGCGTGCCGGCGACGCGGCACTACGTGGCGGCCGCCGTCGGCCTGACGGTGCTGGCGACCACGTTCACCGAGAACGTGCTGAGTGAGACGACCACGATCTGGTACGCCGCCGTACTGCTCGCGGCCGGATGGGTTGTGCCGCACAGCTTCCCGAGCCAGAGCGCAGATCTGCGCGATCGGCCTGCCGAGACCCGCCGGGTCGGGCGTTCCTGACCCTCACGCGTCTCACCGCGCGAGATCCACGGGTATCGCCGCGCAAGAAGCGTGCTGGGGGGCGGCATCCCGTACGAGCAGGGATTCGTACGTGAATTCTTTGCCACAGCAACAGTTTTCACGAAAGGCCAGACATTGTGGCGACGAACCTGTGAATGGGCTTAACGGCCGATAACGGACTCCTTCGACCCTCGCCTCAACCCCATGAACCCCGCGCCGATGGGTGAGGCGTCCCACGCCATCTCCCCGATCGGCCAGGCCCCCTACGCCTCCGCCGCCGACCGGGCCGGCGACCCCTGCGCCACCGCGCTCCTACCCCCTGGGGAGTCCGCTTCATGCACCCTGCCCACACCCATGCCCCGGCACGCCGCCGGACCGGTCGGACCCTGCTCACCACCGCTCTGGCGACCGCCCTCACCGTCCCCCTGCTCGCGACCGTCGTCCCGACCGTCGCGAACGCCACCGGTACGCCCGCCACGGCCGCGGCCAGCGCCGCCACGCCGAGCGAGGTCGGCTTCCTGAGCGACGGGGCGCGTCCGCGGGACGACAACTACCCGTCCTTCCGCACCAGCCCCATCGAGCTGGGCCTGCGCTTCTCCTCGTCCGTGGCCGGCGTGGTGACCGGCGTCGAGTTCTACAAGGGGTCCCGCAACACCGGCACCCACGTCGGCATCCTCGCCGACGACGCCGGCAAGACCCTGGCCACCGTGACGTTCCGAAACGAGACCTCACACGGATGGCAGTACGCCGCCTTCGCCAAGCCCGTCGCGATCGCCGCAGGCAAGACCTACCGCGTCTCCTACACCTCGCCGCGAGGCCGGTACGCCCTCACCGAGAGCTACTACGCGCGCGCCCGTACCAGCGGACCGCTGAGGGCCCCGGCGAACGCGGCCTTCCACAAGTACAGCTGGGACAAGACCTACAAGACCGCCGATCGCGGCGAGAATTACTGGGTCGACGTCCGCTTCCGGGCCACCACGACCCCGGCGCCGACTCCTACCCCGACGACGCCGACCACCGCACCCTCGCCCACCCCGACACAGACCCCCACGAGCACGCCGACGCAGACCGTGACCCCGGTGCCCAAGCCCTCCCTGCCCCCCACATCGCCGTCGCCGACGACGCCGCCCCCCACGACGTCGCCGACGCCGACCACGCCGCCGAGCAGTTCGGGCACCCGCGACCGCTACCAGTGGCCGTTCGCCTCGAACAGCATCTGGAACATGCCGGTCGGCTCCGGCGCGCAGTACCTGCCGATGAAGCTGACCCCGCCGGCGCAGGGCTACAGCACGGACGAGGTCTACCTCACGTTCGACCCGAGCGCGCCGCTGCAGCCCCTCGTCGACCGCGGGTACTGGTGGCCGTGGACCTCCGGCACGTCGGTCACCGGCAAGAACACCGGCCACTCCGTCCGGGTCCCGAACAACTGGATCGTCGCCCCGCCGTCGCGTAGCTCGCAGCCCAACAACGGCTCCGCGGCCCTGCAGGCCGACGGCCTGGCCCGGGAGTTCCAGTACACGGTGCGCCCCACCTCCGGGTCCGCCATCAGCATCTTCGAGGGCGTGCGCGCCTCGTACGACCTGGCCGGCAACGGCCTCACCGGCAGCAACGGCTTCGGCGCCCACGGGGGGTCGGGCATGACCGCCATCGGCGGTACGCTCCGCGCCGGCGAGCTCTCGGGCCCGGAGCCGATCCGGCACGCCCTCGCGGTCACGATGAACATGAAGAAGTACGGCGCCAAGTCCGGCAACGGCCTCACCAACGGCTACCGGTGGCCGGCCATCGCCGCGGACTCCTACTACGCGGGTTCCGGCGGCTACGGCTCGCTCGGTCCCTCCCAGGCGGGCCTGGGCATGGGCAGCCTCATCGCGCTCCCGGCCTCGGTCAACATCGACAGCCTCGGGCTGGAGACTCCCCAGGGCAAGAAGCTGGCCTGGACCTACCAGAACTACGGCGCGTACGTGGTCGACGACTCGTTCGACCCCGGCTCGTGGGACACGCACCGCCTCAACGTCGAGATCGGGGTCCTCAAGGAGTTCCCGGCCATCGACACCTACCCGGGGACGAACAGCCCGTTCGGCCGCGACATGAACAAGGTGTTCACCCGGTTGGCCGTCGTCAGCAACAACGGCCCGAGCAGCATCGGCGGTGGCGGCACGCCGCGCCAGCCGCTGGCGCCGCCGCTGCGCTGATCAACGCCAACCAGCGGTAACCCGCGCACCACGTGACGTCCCGGACGACCCGACGGTCTCCGGGACGTCACGTCGTCGTGGGAGGCATCGAGGCGTACGTCGCTGGCGGCAGCGACGCGTAATAGGAGAGCAACCGGTCCAGGTGCTCGGAGTCGGTCATCGCGCGCTGAAGAACCGCCCTCTGGAAGGCCAGCCCGTCGAGCGGCCGCCCGAGCATCTCGCCGAGGGTACGTTCCCACCCGTCGAGGTCGTCGTGCGCGACGCTGCGCCCGGTGGCCGGGGACACCATCTCCGGCATCCCCCCGAGGTCGGCGACGACGGCGGGCACACCGGCCATCAGGCTCTCCCGCACCGCGAACGGCGAGTTCTCGAACCACTGCGCCGTGTGCGCGGTGACCGCCGCGCCGGCCAGCTCGCGCTGGATCTGGGCGGCGTCGAGACGGCCGAGGAAGTCCACCCTCGGCAGGCGCAGGGCGTCGGCCAGCGAGCGCAGCTCCTGCTCCTGATCCCCGTCCCCGATGACACGCAATCGCGTCTGGGGGTGTCTGTCCGCCAGCCGCGCCCAGACGCGGAGCAGGAGGTCCACGCCCTTTTCGGGGGCGAGTCGACCGAGGAAGACGAGGTTGCTCCCCGTGGTGAGCCGCGCGGGCTCCTCGCCGTCTGCGCGCCACGACAAGTCGAGGTAGTGGACCGCCGCGCTCTCCCAGCCGTCCGCGAGCAACAGGTCGCGCATGAACTGCGACGGCGTCAGGACGAGCGGGGCCGTGAGATCCCAGACGCGGTCCGCGACGCGCCCCTCCACCGCGCCGATCAGCGACGCGGCGAGGCTACCCTTGACGCACCGGCGCCGCAGCGGCGCCGTCGTCTTGCGCCACGGGGAGACCCCGACGCAGTCGGTGCACACGGCAGAGGTCCGGTGGTCGTAGAGCCGCTGGTTGGCGCACGCCAGCTTGTACTCGTGGGCCGTCACCACCGCCGACACCCCCGCGCTCCGCGCCGCGTCCACGGCCGCCGGAGTGAGCTGATAGCAGGTCCCATGGAAATGGACCACGTCCGGCCGGAACGCGGCGCTCGCCTCCCGTACGACCCTGCCCACGCGCGGCGACCAGACGGAGGCCGCGGCGCTGCGCAGCCGACCCGCGGCCCCCGAGGCGTACGAGCGTTCCGGGGTGAGCCAGATCCGGCCCGGCATCTCCATCGGGATCTCGCCGGCCGGCGGCGTCATCCCCACGACGCCCACCTCGTGGCCCGCGGCGGCCAACGCGTTCGCCTGCCATCGCAGGTAGGTCTCGACCCCGCCGACGTGGTGCACGAACTTGCTGACCAGCAGGACCCGCATTCGCCCTCCCCTTGCACGTCGCGCGCCCCGGGTGATCGTGCGCCACCGGCGAATCTACCGAGGCGAGTCGGCCGTCGATCGCTCGGGCTGCCCGCCTCACGACCGGTGGCGCACTGACCCCAGCGGCCGCGCCGGATCGCCAATCCGTCGACTACGGGCGAAGATTCGTCGTGAACGGTCCTCAGGCCTGGGTGTTAGCATCGGCCGCCACCCGAGTACCAGGGAGTTGCAGACCCTTGAATGCCCTCCTTGACCGCGAACACCGGCTTCTCGTCGTGTCTCCCCACATGGACGACGCCATCCTGTCCGCCTATTCCCTCTTCACGACCCGCCCCACGTCCACCGTCGTCACGGTGTTCGATGGGCATCCCGCGGAGCCTGTCTCGACCGAGTGGGACGCCCTCTGCGGCTTCCGCGACTCGACCACGGCGATGACGCGGCGGCACCGCGAGGACGAGGCCGCGTTCGCCGGGCTTCCCGTCCGTCGCGACTATCTGGGCCTCCTGGACTCCTCCTACCTCGGTGCCCCCCGGCGGGACGACGCCTCGGCCCTCGAGGCCTACGTGCGGGACTGGGTGGGCCTGGCCCCGGGACCCGCGCTCGTCGCCATCCCGGCGGGGGCCGGGCGCCGGGCGGAGCCACCCGCACCGCCCACCCCGGCGCGACGACGGAGGCGCGCGCTCGTCCGCGCCGCGGGCCCGATGGGTCGCGGCATCCTGCGCGCCCGCGCACGCCGCGCGAGCCGGCGGGCGATCTCGGTGACCCACGAGGACCACCTGTACGTCCGGGACCGTGTGCTCGCGCTCCGCTCGACGCTCCCCGACGTGTCGATCGCCCTGTACGAGGAACTCCCCTACGTCTGGGGACAGCCCGCCGACCACGCGGTCGCCGCCGCCGCCTCCGCGTACGGCTTCTCGCCGCGCGAGCAGTCCCTGCCCGTGGACCGCGAACGCAAGGCCTCGGCCATCCGCGCGTACCGGAGCCAGCTGCGCGCCTTGCCCGCCCCGCACGGCCGGCTCGACGTCGCGCAGACGCTGCCGGAGCGCGAGAGGTTCTGGCTAGTCCCGCCCCCGGAGGCCGAGCCGCCGCAGGCAGGGTCGCCGCAGGCGGGGTCGCTCGCCGGGGAGGTTCGACCCCCGGGGCCCGCCCGCTCCCGGTCCTGAGCGCCCCTAGAGTGAGGGCGTCCAGTTCGCTTGTCCCACCAGGAAAGAGATGCAGGAAAGAGATGCCCGTGACGCCCTCCGAGCCTCTCGTCAGCGTGGTCGTCCCGGCCTATAACTCGTGCGACACCCTCGGCGGGACGCTGACCAGCGTTCTCACCCAGACCTACCCACGCGTGGAGCTGATCGTGGTCGACGACGGGTCGACCGACGAGACGCCCGCTCTGCTGGCCGCCTACGGGGCGAGGCTGCGGCACACCCGGCAGGAGAACGCCGGCCTGTCCGCCACCCGTAACGCCGGGGCGCGGCTCGCCACCGGCGACCTCGTCGCCTTCGTGGACGCCGACGACATGCTGCTTCCGCAGTACCTGGAACGGCTCGTGACGCTGTGGCAGCGGGCGGGCGGCGGCCGGCGCGCCGCGGCCAGCAACGCCTACTTCCTTCGCTCGGAGGGCATCAGCGCCTTTCGTACGATGGCGGCCTCGCACTTTCCGCCGCAGAAGGACCAGCGGCTCGCGATCCTGCAGGGAAACTTCCTCTCCGCCTTCATGATGTTCCCCACCGACGTCTACCTGGAGCTCGGCGGCTGCGACGAGACGCTGCGGTGCGCGGAGGATTGGGACCTGTGGTTACGGGCCATCTACGCCGACGTGGAGGCGCTGTTCCAGCCCAAGCCGCAGGCCCTCTACCGCTGGCGGCCGGGCAGCCTTTCCGCCCACGCCGACGCCATGGCGCAGGCGGAGGACCGCCTGCTGCAGCGCGCGCAGGAGGAGTACGGACCGGGGATGGACGAGCGCTGCCGCGAGTTCCTGACGCGCCGGATGCGCAGCGGGTCCCCGCGAGTGCTCCAGCGCCAGGCCGAGCAGGCCCTCCTTCGGGGCGAGTACGGGCAGGCCCGACGCCTCTTCGGACAAGCCTCGTCGATGGTTCCGCGGGACTGGAAGCTGCGGACCCGGTACGCCACCATGACCGCCTGCCCGCCGGCGGCCCGGCTCTGGCGCCGACGCCTCGACGGCGCGGAGCGCAGCCTGTGATCCTCGGCCGCCGAGTGTGGCAGCCGCGGACTCGTGCACCCGCCGATGCACCGCCGGTTTTCTTAGGTCGAGATGTCGTTCTTAGGTCGAGATGTCGAGAGAGCCCGGTGCCCTGCCTCCAGGACGGGGCGAGGGCGCCAGCGCGCGTTCCCCCAGAGATCGCGGGCGGCGTTGCCAGGACCGACGCAGGCGCGGCTTGAGGCGAACCCGCATGTGCCAGGAGAGGGTGACGGCCACGCCGGGGGAACCGCCGAGCACTTGGCGGGTGTGACGGGCGGCGACCCGCCATCTCCGCCGCCGAAGAGCGGTACGGATCTGCTCCACGCGGATGTTGGCCAGTTCCTCGGCGAGGATCCCGGCCTCCTCGCCCACCGCGTCGACGTGTGCGGCGGTGAGGACGAACTCTGCGGCGGCGAGCTGATCCGGGTAGTTGCGCTCGCTATCCGCGCCCCCGTGGACGCAGTAGCGCACCACCGGCCGTCCCACGTAGTGGGCGGCGCCGCCGGACCGTGCGGCCTGGATGCCCAGGTGCAGGTCGTAGGCGCTCCCGACCTCCGGCGGGAAGGGCATCGTCGCGAGGAGGTCGCGCCGTACCAGCGCGGCCGGCGTCTCGATGAAGCCGCGCGCCGCGATCTCCCGGAACTTCGGTTGCAGCCCTGGCGTGAGACGCCGGTCCACCGAGACGGTCTCCGCGGCGACCTCCGGCGGCACGACCGCACCCGTCTCGTCCACGATGCGCAGGTCGCCGAACGACAGCACGAGGTCCTCGAACTCGTCGAACGGCGCAACCAGGTGCGCCAACGCGTCGGGCAGGAGTTGGTCGTCGTCGTCGAGCTCGATGATCAGCTCGGTGTCGGCTTCTTGGAACCCGCGCACGACGTTGCCGAGCATGCCGAGGTTCTGCGGGCGAGCGATATACCGGAATCGTGGATCGGCCAGCTGCTCGACAATTCGTCGGGTCGCCGGGTCGTTCCCGTTGTCGCAGACGAACACGGTGAAGGATTCGTACGTTTGCGCCTGAACGGAGGCCAGGGCTCTGCGCAGGAGATCCGGCCGGAGATAGGTCGGCATGACGACGCCCACCCGGGACGCGTGTCCCCCGCCACCCCGTGAGCCGCTGCTCGTCATCGCGCCCCCTCGCATCGCTTCACCGGACCGCCCTTCGTGATGCAGGCTCGGTGCCGTGCGCCCCTGAGGCGAGGAACCCACCTGATCTGGCCCCTGCTGCCGTGCGGGTTCCCGCTGCATTCGGGGGAACCCAGCCGGTGGCGGCCATCCTAACCAGTCCCCCGGGGGCAGCTGCTCGATGCGACCGCCCGGGTAGAGGTAACTCACATCCACCACGCGTGGTTGGGTCCGGCGAGCGGACCGAGAGCCCGCGACGGCTGGGAGATGATGCCCGCATGAGCGACCTGTCGTGCCGCGTCTGCGGCGCCCCCTTGCACCGCACGTTCGTCGACCTGGGGGCCTCCCCGCCGTGCGAGGCCATCCTGTCGGCGCAGGACGCCGAGCGAGGGGAGGCGGCCTACCCCCTGCACGTGCGCATCTGCGAGGAGTGCCTGCTGGTCCAGCTGCCGGAGGTGATCCCTGCGGACGAGATCTTCACCGCGGACTACGCGTACTTTTCGTCGTATTCCACCTCCTGGGTGGAGCACGCGCGACGCTACGCGGTCGCGATGATCGAACGGTACGGACTCGGAGGGACCTCGCGGGTCATCGAGGTGGCGAGCAACGACGGGTACCTGCTGCAGCACTTCCGCGACGCGGGGATCCCGTGTCTCGGGGTCGAGCCGACCGCGAACACGGCGGCGGCCGCGGTCGAGGCCGGCATCCCGACCGAGGTGTGCTTCCTGGGGGAGCGGACCGGGGCGGAGCTCGCCGCGCGGCACGGACGGGCGGACCTGGTCGCGGCGAACAACGTGTACGCGCACGTCCCCGACCTGCGCGACTTCACACTCGGCCTGGCCGCGCTGCTCGCGCCGGGCGGGACCCTCACGATGGAGTTCCCGCACCTGATGCGGCTGATCGATCAGCGCCAGTACGACACGATCTACCACGAACACTTCCAGTACTACACGCTGCTCACCGCCCAGCGCGCGGTCGCCCTCGGGGACCTGGTCGTCGTCGACGTCGAGGAGCTGAGCACGCACGGGGGATCGCTGCGGATCTACTGCCAGCACCGCGACGGGGCCCCCGCGTCGTCGGCGGCGGTCGCCGATCTGTTGGGGCGCGAGGAGACCGCGGGCCTGCACACCCTGGCGGGCCACGAGGGTTTTGACGCCGCCGTCGCCGGCGTGAAGCGGGACCTCCTGCGGTTCCTGCTGCAGGCCCAGGAGGAGGGAAAGAAGGTGGTCGGCTACGGGGCGCCCGGGAAGGGCAACACGCTGCTCAACCACTGCGGCATCCGAGGCGACCTCGTGGAGTTCACCGTGGACCGCAACCCGCACAAACACGGCAAGTTCTTGCCCGGCAGCCGGATCCCGGTGCTCGCCCCGGAGGCCATTGACGCGGCGCAGCCGGATTACATCCTGGTCCTTCCGTGGAATCTCCGGACCGAAATCTCCGCCCAGCTCTCCTATGTCTCACAGTGGGGCGGTCAGTTGGTCTACGCAGTGCCGGAACTGGATATCATCGCCCCGTGACGTTCTCGGACGTTCGTCACACAGTGGGTGGGCAGTCCGTCGTGGGTTCGGGGTGAATGGGGGCGTCGTGAAGGTTGTGCTGTTTTGCGGGGGCTACGGGATGCGGATGCGCGACGGCGTCGACGACGTCCCCAAACCCATGGTGATGGTGGGCGACCGCCCCTTGATCTGGCACGTGATGCGCTATTACGCCCATTTCGGCCACCACGAGTTCATTCTGGCGATGGGATACGGGGCCCATCACATCTCGCGGTATTTTATTGACTACGAGGAAACCCATTCCAACGACTTCGTGATCGACGCCGGCCGCGTCACGCCCCTGGCGACCGACATCGCCGACTGGCGGATCACGTTCCTGCATACCGGCATCGACACCCCGATCGGGGAGCGGCTGCGCCGCGTGCGCGATCACCTCGGCGACGACGAGTTCTTCCTGGCCAACTACGCGGACGTGCTGACGGACGCCCCGCTGGACCAGGTGGTGGAGCGGTTCGCGCGCTCGGACGCGCTGGCTTCCCTGCTCGCGGTGCCCCCGCAGTCGGCGTTCCACGTCGTGGAGTGCGAGGACGACGGCCGGGTGAGCGACATCCACTCCGTGGCCACGTTGAAGTTGCGGGAGAACGGCGGGTACTTCGTGATGCGCCGCGAGCTGCTCGACGAGCTGGAGCCCGGCCGCGACCTTGTCGCGGACACGCTGACGCGGCTGGCCCACGAGGGTAAGGTCCTCGCCTAC
>JBDIAS010000057.1:0-17747 GCA_039812465.1 Austwickia sp.
CTCTAGACCGGCTTATCGCGGAGGAACAGTTCGTGGTTCCCCAAGGTCCAGGAGGGGCTGCCCTCCTGCACATCACGATCCGAGGCGAGGTCCCGGGTCTGTGGCTTCCCCTGCTGGGCGAAGAGGCCCAGGAGATGCGCCGACAGGAGGAGTGTCTTCTCGGACCGGGTGTCAGAATGTCGATCTTGGAAGTGCGCAACGAGCATCGACAGCCGATAGTCGAGGTGGAGGTGTGGACATGATCGACGAGCGGTTCTACGAAGACCTGGACCTGCGCGTACGGCGACCAGCCCCGCAGACCGTCTCGATTCTGCTCCGCGATCTGAACCTTCTAGACGCGCCACGTGACGAGCAGGGGGAGCGCGTACGTGGCTGGCTCCGCGAGCACAAGGCGTCACCTTCACTGCGACGAAGCATCGACCGCAGCGGCCTCCTCGACCTCCCCGCCGCCGCGAGCTGCGAGGTTGCGGCCACAGAAGCCACCTCCCCTCGCCGCCTGACCCAGACACGTCACGAACGCTGACGTGGCAGCGTGCGCTGAGGGGGTCCCGATAAGCGCAGGGTCCCGGGAAGCGTCCACCGGGTAGGCAGCCCCAACGGACCCCGTACGGGCTTGCTCACCTCGTTCCCTTCCTGGCCGCCTTGCCCACTGGACCGCACGCGCCTGTCACGCGTGACGCTTCGCGGTCGGCCCTGTGGATCGCCAGGCCGAAGACGTTCAGCGCTCCGTCGAGGCCGGGTGCGCACCCGATCAAAGCCTCCGTGCCCTGGCGCGAGCCCTCGACCGGCCCGCATCCGATCAAAGCCTCCTCCGTGCCGTGGCGCTCCGCACGAACGGCAAGGGACGTACGCACCTCGCGCCACGGCACGAAAGGCGACCCGAGGCACGACCGGTATCCACAGCCCACCGGCACATTCGCGTCCTCCACAGGCTCCCGGAAGCACATCGCCCTCCGGGACCGCTTCGCCCAGCCTGGTCGCATGCGCTCCACGCCGAAGGACGATCTCTACGTCACCCAGGACTACCTGAACGACCGCTACCAGCGCGCCCAGGACGCGATCTCACGGGCACCCCACGGTTCATACATCAGCCATCACACCGCCGCCGCCCTCCACGCCCTGTGGCCCCCACCCTCACCGACCATCCATCTGTCCGTCCCGACCCCGCGCACGCCGCGCACTGTCGGGCGGGATCACCGTCCACCGAGGCCACTGCGACGCCTGGGTCACCACGCTCGGCGGCCGAGATCCCGGTGTCTTTCCGTCCATGCGCCGGGCCGATGCTCCGAGGCCGCCCGAAGCTAGACTTGAGCACATGGTCCTGACCGGCGTCGATGCTCAGCGGTTGCGTGAGGTGTGCACCCGGTACGGCGTCGCTCGCTTGGACGTGTTCGGATCTGTCGCCCGCGGGGACGCCGACCAGCACAGCGACATCGACATCCTCTACACGCTGATGCCAGATCACCGCCTTGGCTGGGAGATCGAAGACCTGGCCTCAGAACTCGGCGACATCCTGGGTCGACCCGTGGATCTGGTCTCCCGCCGAGCCATCCATCCTCGACTCCGGCAGCACGTCCTCGCCGAGGCAGAGCTCCTCTATGACGCAGCGTGAGATCCTCATCCTCGCTGAAATGATTGATGCGGCCGAGGAGGCACAACGGCTGGTCACGGGATGCGATGTGGCCGCACTGACCGGCGACCGACAACGACGTGACGCGCTTCTGTGGAACTTCACGGTCATCGGCGAAGCCGCCGGGCGGCTCACGACCGAATTCAGGAACGCTCACGCGGACGTCAACTGGGCGCGACCGGCTCAGCTTCGGAATCGGATCGTGCACGGCTACTGGTCCATCGATCTCGACATCATCCTGAACACGGCGTTGGTCGATCTCCCGGACTACACCGACCAGCTCCGGGCGATCTTGGAAGCACTGGAGGACCCTCCAGGGCCTTGAGGACGCCAACGCCCCTGCGACACTCGTCGCGATGGTCTGGACCGCGGCACTCCGCGCTCGAGACGACGAACGACCCCTCCCGACCACTGAATCACCGGCATCGCCACCGCCCCAGACGACCATGCCGGAGCCAACGGTCACGGAGCCGCTCCGTACGGCTTTCCCCACTGTTCCGGCAGGCGCTACTACACGCGGCCGTAGGCAGCCGAGCCCCCAGCGGCAAACGGGTACTGGAGGGCGAGGCCGAGGCGGTCCACTACTCGGACATCGCGCAGGAGATCATCGACCGGGGTTAGCACCGCCGTCGGGACGACCCCGGCCGCGACTGTTGCTTCCGTGCTGTCCACCCAGTTGCAGGACCAGGTGGTCCGGCCTCAGCGAGGTCACTACGCCCTGGCGGGGTATCGCCCAGCCTCCTTCATTGGCGACACGGCCAATGTCCCGGCAGGCCCGCCGTCGGCCGTGGACGAGATCGCCGAGGAGTCAGCTCAGATGGGGCTGATCAACGCGTTCGGGATGTTCTGGCGGCGCCGCGAGGTCTACTGGACCAACCGCAACACCCGTCTGCTGGGCGGGCACGGCCGCCGAGCGGATCGTGGGGGGTGTCGAATCCAAACCACGAACCGTTGGAGGCGTGCCGTGCCCGCACCCGTATCGTCTCTCATCGCCCGGATGTCTGCCTCCTGCGACCACCAGATGACGGTGTCTTCCTCAGATCTGGTGGCGCCCACGGGAGGTGGCCTGCCCGATCCCCGGCCCGCGCGCTCTGCGCGGGATCCGCTACCCGTTGGCGACGATTCTGACACTGGCCCTGGCCGCGAGGATCGCCGGTGCGAGGACATTTGCCCAGGTCGCGGCATGGTCGGCGGACGTTCCGGCGCGGACACCTTGCGCGGGTGCTGGGGCTGGTGGATCCCGAGGTCGTCGATGCGGTACTAGCCGCCTGGGTCGGGCGTCCGGGTTCCCGAGCCGACGGCGGTGGCCCTGGGCAGCAAAGCCGCACGTGGGGCCGTAGACGAAGCTCCCAGCTCCGAAGCATGAGCAGGACCGCCTGGCCGACCTTGTCGAGGTCGACGATCGCCAGCCAGACTGCGCTCAGGCGCGGAACCTCAGAGACCAGCCGCTGACCGTCATCGATCGCGACCCGCACCGGCGCGGGCAGCTCACTCATCGAGTCAGTCGCCGCCGTCGGCGAGGCATCCTTGACGCGTGAGGGGTCCTCGTCCGAGACCTTCACGGAGGCTCCCGTTGGTGCGACGCCTGCAGGGCCGACGATCTGTCGATCGCCGTGGGTGAGCGAGAATCCGTCGGCCGTCACCTGCGCCACGGTCTCGCCGTCGGACGACGGCGCATCGTTAGCGCATCCCGCTGCCCGGAACACCCACTCCACGGCGCGCGCCATTGGGGTTGTCGGACTCCCTGCGTACTGTGTCTTCCACGATGAGGAAGGGAGGACTGGTGACCCTCGTCGAACGGATCGCTGCTGCCCACAGCGTCGACTGTCACGCCATCATCGAGGCACGAACGCTGAGCGACCAGCGCATCCGCTCGGGCAGAGAGGCTCTACAGCAACACAAAGACGGCGTGAATGACATCGTCGCCTTCGGTTCGTTGGCCCGTCGCGAGGCAACCTCACAGAGCGACTTCGACTACCTCTTGGTGTCTACAGGGTTGCCCTCCGAGGACACGGTCCAAATGCTGCTGTCGAAGGCGGACAGCCTCAGGCGCGAATGGGCCATCAAAGAGGGACGCTCCGATGAGTCAGTCCCGCCTCCGGGAGCGACAGGCCTGTTTGGAACGGCAGTGAGCGCCTTCGGGGTGATCGATCGCATCGGGCTGCAGGAGGACACAAACCACTCACTGACGCGGCGGATGCTGTTCATAGAGGAATCGACGAGCCTTCTGGACCAAGACGTGCACGAGGAGGTGATCAGAGCCGCACTCGAACGCTACCTTCACTTCGCAGGCGACTCACCAGATCGCCCTCCCCGCTTCTTGCTGAATGACGTTCTTCGTTACTGGCACACCGTCGCAGTCGACTATCAGGCGAAGGCGCGAGTGAATCGCCATGAGTCGGGCTTGAGGTACCTCAAGCTGGTCATTTCGCGCAAGCTCCTTTACGCCGGCAGCCTGATGACCATCCTGTCGTGCGGCAAAGACTTCGGACACAAAGCCACCGTGGATGAACTATTCCGGGTGTCGCAGCAACCGTCATTTGACCGGCTCCTCGCCCCGTACGATCACGCACCGCACCCGGTGCAGGAGGCAATGGCAACGCTGGTTCACTGTCAGAATCACTTCTTGACTTGGAGCAATGACCCAGCGTGGCGATCTGCTGTGAAAGGATCCGCCTCCCAGGATGTGAGCTCCTCGTCATTAGAACCCGACGTTGCCAAGATGCCTGCCGCCACACAGCTGATCCACGATGCGAAAGAGCTGGCCGCGCAACTGCAGAAGGCACTCGAAGTCATCTTCTTCGAGTGGGAGGAACTCTCGATCGACGCACGCAAATTGTTGGCTTTCTGACCTTAACCAAGAATCAAGGAAGGTCCCCATGACAATCAACCCACTAGACCCCACCCACATCGAGGTGCAACTGATCTCTGATTTGCGCGAGCTGGTCTTGCGTCGGCTCCACGACGACCCCCAACAGGTCGACCTCTTGGCTCAACGCTTGGATGTGTCCGAAGCGTCTATTCGATCGCTCATGACGAAGCCCCGCTGGGATTCAGACTTAGCTCTTCGCGCTGCGGCACTTCTGCGCCTGGACGTTCATGTCGCATCAGGCCGCTGACCACGCGCAGGTTCGGTGCCCCGACTGTGGTTTCAGCCTCTGGAATCCACTGGGCCACTATGGACCGTGCGACGTCGGCCTTTATGATGACGCCCGATTCCCGGGTCGGCTGATCGTGTCACTTCGCGAGCATCACGACCACTTCGAAGAGATGCCCGACGACGCGGCGACGCTCCTAATGGATTCCGCGCGGACCATCGCCCGTCTCCTGCGCAAAGTGACGAGCGCCGATCGGGTGAATATCGCGATCCTCGGCAACGCCGAACCTCACGTGCACGTGCACGTCATCCCACGAATCGCGCTCCTGGAACCCGAGCCCAGAAAGTCGCCTTGGAACGACCCGCGACCTCACCGTCTTCTCGCCCCCTCCGACAAAGCTCGCTTCTTGACTGAGCTGCCAAGCATGCTCACTCTCGATGGCACTGTCCTGAGCGGTTAGGACTGGTTGGGACTGAGCTCCTCAACCGGGGCTGGGCTGTGCGGTGGCGCTCCACCGATTCCCTTCCGTGGCGCTCCGTGCGAACGGCGACGAACGCGCGCGCCTCGCGCCACGGCACGAAACGCAAGACGCGACCCGAACTCTCCCCGGGGAGGACCAAGATCCCCGGCGGGGACGTGAACGAGATCGCGCCCGTCCCCACCCGGAATCGGGCACGCCCACGGCCTCGTGGAGCGCAGGACTCGTACCCTCATCCACACCCCACGCGCTGCGCGTGTTGTCCACAGGCGCCGCGACGCCCCTCGCCATCGACATCATCCAGGACAGCGTGCCGCTCCCGGGTGCGGCGTTGGATCTCGTCGATGACCATCGTGACGTCGGCGCGCACGAACTCGATCGGATCTGCGCGAGCAGCTTCTCGCTCCAGCGGGCGGTCGAGGCTCCGCCATTCCGCGTCGCGGTCTCGACACGCCGTGGCAACGAGGGTGCTGTTGCCGACTTGCCGGGCGCCGTTCACGAGGGCGACGCGAGTGTCGACCAACGCGTCTGTCAGGACGCCGCCCGCGGCACGATCCGACCCATCGGACTCGGCGGCACTCGAACCATGTCTCACCGTAGGCCTAGTTCACTCTGCCGCAAGGCAAGCATTCGTCCTGCCGCCATGGTGTTGTTCGTTCTGCCGGCATGGAAGTGTTCGTTCTGCCGCAAACTCGCCAGCACTCACCCGTACCGTCCACCGCGTTCTGGGCGGGATCCCGTAAACGACGTGTCGCCACCCTGAGGCTTTCGTGCGCCGCACGGGGCACGCGTACACTATTTTTTCGTGCGCAACATCACCCTGAGCGCGGACGAGCGGAACATCGAAGCCGCCCGGAGCCGTGCGCGAGCAGATCGCACCACGCTGAACGAGCAGTTCCGGTTGTGGCTGGCGTCGTACGCGCGCCCGAAGGACGACCTGCAGGAGTACGCGCACCTCATGGCGGACGTGCGAGGTCGCCTCCAGGTGGGGCGCCACCTGACGCGGGAAGAGATGAATGAGCGCTGAGCTGTTCATCGACACGGACGTCTTCGTCTACGCGGTCGACGTCTCCGATCTCTCCAAGAGCGACATCGCGGACGGCATCCTCACGAAGGCCCTCGCCACGGGCAACGGCTGCACAAGCTTCCAGGTCGCACAGGAGTTTCTCAACGTCACGCTGAAAAACGCCCGCGTGCCGTTGACGATCGACGAAGCCCGCCGTGTCCCGGACATCGTCATTTTGCCGCTGGTCACGGTGTGGCCGAGCGCCACGCTGTATCGCCGTGCGCTGGATGTGAAAGCCAGATGGCAGTTCGGCTTCTACCACTCCCTCATCGTGTCCGCCGCGCTCGACGCCGGCTGCACAACGCTGCTCACCGAGGATCTGCAACACCGCGAGCGCCTGGACGGATTGACGATCAGCAACCCCTTCGGCCCAGACCCGTCGAACACGACGTGAGAGAAGCGTGGGAGTCCCTCGTCGGTTCATGTGGGCCCGGAAACCGACGAGGGCCCACATCCGCTCCCCGACAAGATGACGGCCTGCTCCCGCCGGTGACAGCCCATTTCCGCCGGCCAGGACCCAGGCTCGCGCTTCAAGGCCCGGCCATCCACGGGCCCCCATCCGCGAAACCGGCACCCTTCCGCGAAACCGGCACCCCACCGCTGCCCCCCGGCACGATAACGGCCTGCTTCCGCCGACCAGAGCCCATTTCCGCCGGCCAGGACCCAGCCTCGCGCTTCAAGGCCCGGCCATCCACGGGCCCCCATCCGCAAAACAGGCACCCATCCGCGAAACCGGCACATCATCCGCGGAACCGGGCCACTGCGGGCATGGAGGGAGCTGTACGTGGTCCTTCTGCGTCGGGACGAAGAAGGCGCCGCAGAGGCAACGCACGGCTTCGCTATTGATCGTCTTTCCAGCGAGATGCTCACGGTACGCGTAATGACTCAGCTCCCCGGGAACGGGCTCTTCGACACCCGGCACCGCCGCCAGCCGGCGCAGCGCGCGATCGTGGACCACGCTCGATGGCTTGGGCGTCGTCTGCGCAGCTCACAGTTGGTGAACATCGAACGTATGTCTTGTCTTAGAAGGGTGGCAGGAGTACGATGGGTGCATGTCGGGAGCGGTCATCTTCGCCACGTTTCCCCGGGGTGACGACCCCGAGGAAGCGGTGTGGACCGAGCTGTGTCAGGGGCAGGAGCCTCGCGCGCCGGAGAACGCCCGCGTCATCGTGTCGATGCTTCGGGGCTGGCTGACCCGGGTGGGCCCTGCCGGCCCGTCCGCGGCCTCCGACGGGGACAGTCTCGACCTCATCGGCGAACTTGAGCGCCTCAAAGCGTCGGCGGCAGCCGCCCAGGCTCGACTCACCGCCGCGATCGCCGACTCGCGTGAGGCCGAGGCGACATCGCGCGAGGAGCGCGCGAAGATCACTCGATCGGTCGGCTCCCAGGTTGCGCTTGCCCGCCGCGAATCACCCTGGCGCGCAGACCGGCTCGTGGGCCTCTCGAAGGCGCTCACCCGTGAGATGCCGCACACCCTAGCGGCTCTCGAAGCAGGAGACGTGTCCGAGTGGGGCGCCACGGTGATGGTCCGCGACACCGCGACGCTGACGCGAGAGGACCCGACAGCAGGTGGACTCCACCCTCGGGCCGCAGCTGCACGAACTGGGCGTGAAAGGCATCGAACGGGCGGCGCGACGCATGGCGACCGAACTCGACGCTGCCGCCATAGTGGCCCGGCGCGAAGCGGCCGTCGCCTCCCGCCGGGTGAGCGTACGACCCGCGCCCGACGGCATGGCCTACTTGACGGTGCTGGCCCCGATGAAAGAGGCGGTGGCCGCGTACGGGGAGCTGCACCACCACGCGGGATCGGTGAGCGCAGGAACCGCCTGGCGGACCGACGCCACCGGCGAGCAGACCCGGGAGCTACCCGAGGGGCGCGGCCGGGGCGCCATCATGGCCGACGCCGCGATCGCCCGTCTGACCGGTCGCGCGGTCGCGGAGCCCGCCCCCGTGGAGGTGCAGCTCGTCATGACCGACCGCGCCCTCCTCGGCACCGGCGACCCCGCCCGCTCCGAAGACGAGCCCGCCTGGATGCCCGGCCACGGACCCGTACCCGCATCGACAGCCCGGGCCTGGATCCGGGACGAGAAGGCCACCGTGTGGCTGCGTCGCCTCTACACCGGCCCCACCGGCCGCGACCTCGTCGGGATGGACTCGCGCTGACGCTTCTTCGCCGGGCAGTTGCGGGCGATGGTGATGCTGCGCGACGGCACCTGCCGCACTCCGTACTGCGACGCTCCGATCAGCGACGGCGACCACGTCCACCCGCACCGCGACGACGGCCCGACCAGCTTCACCAACGGTGCCGGCCTCTGCCGGCGCTGCAATCAGACCAAGGAATCCCCCGGTTGGCGACACACTGTGACCAGCACCAGCCCCCACTCGATCGTGGTGCAGACGCCGAACGGGCGAGAGTACCGATCCAAAGCCCCGCCCCTGATGGGAGACGGCTGGGTGTCCGATCAGACGGCCACCGAATCCAATACCACCGAACCCGAAGTCACAGAATCCGACTCCGAGGCCGGTTAGGACTCAGGCGCGGCTCTTGGCGATCTGCGTCCACGCGGTCTTGCCGTCGGCGCCCTTGCTCAGCCGGTAGGTCGTGCTGCCGACCCGCGTAGCGCCGCTGCTCGATGGGTCCGTGCCCCTGATGATGATGTCGACGGACGAGCCGGACTCGGTCACGAACGATGTCCCGGAGCGCGGATCTCCCCCGGCGTCACGCGTATCCCACGAGAAGACGACCGCCCCCGACGCGTCGTACACGACGGCCCCGTCCGGCCAGGGCACCCCGCCGGCGTAGCGGCTCAGGATGACGACGGCCTCGCGCCCCCCATCCCCGGCCACGTCGGCGAAACGCACCGCCTCTCGCCGCCACGTGTCGGTGACGCCCCGGTCGCCGCCCTTGAGCCAGACCTCCGCGAGGGGGTATTCGCTGCTGAACCGCTCCGCACGACCCCCGCGCAGACGAACCGGCGCCGCGGCTCCCCCGGGAATGGGAACAAGGGCGGTCGGCACCAGCCCGGTCAGCACGGTGTCGTACGTCGCGTCTCCGGAGGAAGCCAGGTCCTGTTGCGGCGCCGCGGCCGCCTGCGAGCCGAGCCCGGCCGACGCTGGAGGAGTCTTGAACGGCTTCAGGCCCTGCGCCGCGCTCATCTCGGCACCCGCCCCTGTCTTGGTGTTCCAACAGGTCAGGCCGCTCTTCTCGCTCCGGCAGGCGAAGTTGCCGAAGGTGGACGTGCTGCCGTACGCGGCGACCTGCGCCTCGTCGAGGTGATAGGGGAAGAACGCCCCGTCCTCCTTGCGGATGACGGTCGCCGCGTCGGCCGTCAGGCCGACCCACCATTTCGGATGGGCCTGACCGCCCGCGCTCAGCAGGGAGCGGACACCGCACCCGGCGGTGCGTCCGTCCGCGGAGAAGTCACAACCGATGTTGCCGTCCGGCTGTTTGAGGATGGCCACCCGCTCCCCGTTGAAGGGGCTCGTGACGTACGCCGTCACGGGCACGCCGTTCTCCGGGACGAACCCATTTGCCGTGCGTGGTGCCGGGGAGGTCGGCGAGGACGTCGCCTGCGTCGCGGAGGGCTCCTGCGTCGCGGACGGCTCCGGCGTCGCGGTCGGTTCGGTGTTCGCGACGGGAGCGGTCGACGCCGAGGATTCCGTACGGCTCGCCGCGAACCACACGCCCGTACCGCCCACCAGCATCACCACGAGAGCCGCGCCCACCCCGGCGATGAGACGCTGACGGGCCGACGGCGGCTGACCGCCGGGCTCCTGGGTCACAGCCCCGCAGGTGCCGCAGAACTTGTCGTCGGCCCCCAGGGCAGATCCGCACACCCCGCACTGCGTGGCTCGATCCGTGGTGGTCATCGCCCCTCCTGGGCTCGGTCGGCGCGGCGCAGCTGCCGCACGCTTTTCCCCTTCTCGATCGGCAGGCGCACACGCGGGCGAAGCGAGCACGACGAACAGCCCCGCCCGCACCAGAACTCGCGCACGAACCGAGCACGACGAACAGCCCGGCCCACACCAGAACTCGCGCACGAACCGAGCACGACGAGGACGAGCGTCCAAAAACTCATCAGGCTCCGGCGCTCCCTGCCGATGAGGTATTAGCAAGTCGAACGTCCGTATCGACGTGACGTGACTTGCATTGACCTGGCTTGGGGGGAGCACATGTCATTCATCAACCATGCCGGCGCGCGGGGACGCGTCACGGCGACCGTTCTGGTGGGCACGCTGTGCCTGACGGTGGCAGGGGGAACCGTCGCGCACGCCGCGGACCGCGCAGGCGCCGTCAGCGTCTCGGGGGCGACTCCCGCAGCCGCGGCCACGGTGCAGCCCACGGATCCGTACGAACCGTCGCCGCACCACGACACCGATGGGGCGCCCGTCCTGCCCGCCCCGATCGGCGGGGTCCTGCCGACGATGCGGGTCGCGCAGGCCGCCCCGGCGCCAGGGGACGCCGCGAGGGTTGCGTCGCCGCAGGCGGGAGCTGCCGCGGCTGGCGCGGCCAGCGCAGCCAGCGCGGCTGGCGTCGCTGGCGCGCGCGCAGCTGCCCTGCTGCCGAGCACGCAGGCGCCGTCGACTCTGATGGGACTGCAGTCGGGGGCAACGGGGTTCGCCGCCTATCCGAGCGATCTTGCCGAGGCGTGGCGGCTGCTGTCGTTCGACGCCGCGCGTGACTCTGCCGACCCGATGCGGGTGGCGGCGCAGGACGACCACCGGGCGTTCACCGCGGCGTTGAACGCGCGGATGGCCACGCTGCAGTACGGGTGGGACGACCCGCGCATCCCGACCCTGTTCGAACGGGTCTACGCCACGCAAAAGCCCAGCGGCGGCTACGGGCTGGAGAAAGCCTGGGACGTCTTCGACGATGGCACGGTCAACCCGAAGGACACCATCTATACGGTGACCACAGCGGGCCACGTCGGGGCCATCCTGCTGGAGGGGTACGCCCACGGCATCGTTCCCCGGGAGCGCATCGTCGAGGTGCTCGACGCCGTCCTCACGATCCCGGTGTTCGAGGCGCGGGTGGGCGGGACCTCGTACGGGGCCTGCATGGCCTACAGCAACCAGCGCGCCGACGCGCTGCCCGCCGGTGGCTGCATCATCAACGTCTCGCTCGGCGCCGCCGTGTTCCTGCAGCGGGCGATCGCCTCCGGTGCCCTCCAGGGCGACAGCAAGCGCATCACCCGGGCCCAGCGGCTCGTGGACCGGCTGGCCCCGCTCGCGCTGCGCACCTACCGCGCCAGCATCGGCGGATGGCCCTACCAGATCGGCACCGCGCGGGTCCAGGACCTGTCGCACAACGCGTACACGTTTGCCTCGGCCTCCGAACTGTACGGCGCCACGCGCTTTCGCGCCGGCGCGCTGAGGGCGCTGCGCCACACGACGTACGCGCCCGACCCGTCGGCCAAGAACGGCAGCTTCGATCCGATCGGGCAGATGGCGATGTACGCGGCGATGCCGTCCGTGCCCGCCGACCACGGGTGGGCCCTGGGGCTCTACACGGCCCGGCTCATGAAGCGCATGAAGACCCCGTCCCTGTCCGGCCAGGCGGCACTGGCGTTCTACTCGATGCACCGACGCGGGGACAGCGACCCCCTGTGGAAGACGGCGACGGCGATGCGCCTCACGGCCGTGGACGGTTATGGCCGTGCGGTGACCGGACGCAGCGTGACGACGAAATCGGTGCGCTACACCGCCACCGTTCTCGACGAGAAGGGCCGCCCGCTGATCGGCGTGCCCGTGACCTTCGACGTGACCGCAGGCGTCGGCGCGTCGCCGGCGGCCCCGGCCCAGAGCCGGTGGACCGAGTACGACGGCACCGCCGCCGTGACCGTCCCCGCGGGCCGCACCGTGACGGCGAGCGTGCCCAACGGCTTCACTGCGGGCAAGACCGTGCGGCGCAGCATGACGGTGGCCGCCGCCTCGTCACGATGAGTACGTCGTGACGATGAGTACGTGAGTCCCGTGGGTGGGTCGTCACGATGAGTACGTCGTCACGATGCGTACGTGATGCCCGTGGGCGGGTCGTTTCCCGCCCACGGGCACGAAACGGCGCCGCCCACCTGCTCTGCCGCGCACGTACATTGGACCTCTCATCTCGACGTCAAGCGCCGCCCGCACTGCCCGTTCGCCCAGGGGCGTGCCGTGCGGGAACGGCGCGGCTCAGGAGGCTGCCATGGCGGGCCAGGCGGTGCGGTTCGCCCTGGTCGGAGTGGCGAACACGGCCGTGTACTACGCCTTCTACCGGCTGCTGCTGATCGCGTGGCCCTACCTGCTGGCGCACGGCGTGGCGTGGGCCCTCGCGGTCGTCTTCTCGTTCTTCGTGAACTGCGCGTTCACCTACCGCGTGCGACCCACCTGGCGTCGCTTCCTGCTCTTCCCGCTGAGCACGCTGACAAACTTCCTGTTCACGACCGTCGGCGCGGTCGTGTTGGTCGAGCTGGTGGGAGTTGCAGACCGGTACGCGACCCTGATGGCCGGGATCCTGGCCGTGCCGATCACCTTCCTGGTGACGACGAGGATCCTGACCGGCCCCCGCCACGCGCCGGAGGAGAGCCGAGCCCCCCGCCACGCGCCGGACCAAGCCTGAGCCGCGGTCCGCACAATGACCTGCCCAGCAGACCCACCGCGTCACGATGGGGGGACCTGACCATCCACCCTCATCGCAGCCCGGGCAGTCGGCTCCCACCAACGGTCATATGCATCGGTCACCCGTCATTCCGCGCCACGGGTTGAGGACGGCCTCCGGGATCCCGTACAGTCCGTGATCCGACGATCACCGCTCTGGCCGCCACTCCACCTGGACCGACACCGATCTGCCGCAGGGGTCGTGTTCGATCTGCCGCAAGGGTGGTGTTCGATCTGCCGCCCGGATCGTGGTCGGCACGGGATCATGAGAGCGCGATCAGCGGTAGGCGGTCGTCACCGGGAGGCGCTCGACGTGGCCCTGGGCGGTCTCGACCGCAGCCAGCCACTGGCCCGCATCTCCAGGGGCCGGAAGGAGAGGGAACTCCGCACCCTGCGACGTACCGTCCGCGATCCGCCAGATCAGCCGCTGCGTCTCCCACGGGCCGCCCGTGCAGGTGCCCGCCCAGGACTCGTAGCCCGGAAGACCCTGCGGGCCGGCGCCACTGGCGCCCTTGCACTCGGCGCCGTTGGCCAGCCTCGCCCAGAACACCCGGTCGGGGTGTCCCGGCGGGTTCGGCTCGGTGCTGGCGACGCCGATGAGGCGGATCCAGGTGGTGCCCTCCTCGGGCACGCAGAGGTACCGCGACGGATCCGCCGGGTCGGCGAAACACGGGTCCCGGATCGCGTTAGCGGTGAAGCACCGGAACGCATCGGCCCGTGGCGTCGTGACCGACCCGATGCAGGAGTCCGAGCTCCCCACGGGATCAGGCGCGTCCTTCGCCCCGTCCGCGGAGCCGTCGCGCCACGGGTCGACGCGTAGGACGGTCCCCGCTCCCGTATCCCCCGGCGTAGTGGCCACTTCCCCGGGCGTGGAGGCCGCTGCCCCGGGCGTGGTGGCCGCTGGCGTGGTGGCCGCATCCCCGGGCGGGGAGGTGCGGCCGGTGGCCGGGCCTGTCGCGAGGTCGTCCGGCCCGGGGTCGTCGATCGCGTCCGCGTCGCCGCGGGCGACCGCTCCGCTCGGCGCGTCGGTGGAGCCCCGCCAGTCCGCGGATCCGGGAATGCACGCCGCGCAGGCGGCCACCAGAGCGACAGCGACGGCCGTCTGAGCCCAGGACTTCCTCATGGCCCCTGAGGCTAATGACGGCCGCCGACAACCCGTACGCCACCTGGTTTGCGTACGTGCGGCCTCCGTACTCCAACCCACGCGCGCACCCTCCGCGCCGACGTCGCGGCAGGCGAGGCGACCCCGACCGCGGGGCTCTCTGGACATGCGGCAACCACCATCCCGGCGCGGACAACACATGACGACGTGACTGCCGGAGACCATGCCCGCTTCGGCGGGCCACGAAACACGTCAGCGACCCCGACTCGCGGAGCCGCCCACCATGCATCCGTCGAGCGATGAGGCCGATTCGCACGCACCGGTTACGCGATCTCCACCCTCGTCCTGCCCGGACCCGTCGAACACGACATGACGTGAGCGAACGTGGTGAGCCCCACGTCGGCTCCCCTTGGGTCCGGATGCCGATGACGGCCCTCTTTCGCCGATCACGGCCTGCTTTCGCCGATCAGAGCCCGCTTCCGCCGACCAGGGCCCAGCCTCGCGCTCGAGGGCCCGGCCATCCACGGGACCCCATCCGCGGCCACGGGCCCCCATCCGCGGTACCGGCACACCATCGGCTGCCCCCCGGGCCGACGACGGCCCACTTCGGCCGCCCAGGGCCCGCAACCGCCAATCAGGGCCCGCTTCCGCCCTCCGCCCACGGCCCAGGTCGACCTTCCGCGTCCGGTGTCGGATGCATGGCCACGTCGGGACGCACGGCCATGCGGCCATGGGAGGGGTCAGGTCGGAGGGATCGCCGCCGACGGGACGGGCGGACCCACGTTGCCGGCCGATCAGGGAGCTGTCATGACCAACCGACCCGCGGGACGCCCGAGACTGGCCCGGAGGCGCGGCGCTCGGATCGCCGCCACGACCTTGGCCGCCCTGACGCTGGTGGCCTTGTCGGCGTGCGGCTCCGGGAACGCTCCGCACGGTACGGAGGATGCGCAGGGCACGCCTCCCCTGGCCCTTGAATCCAGCGGCCCGACGACCTCCGAGATCCCCGCGCCGCCCATCGACGCAACGCCGGCCCCCACAGAGACGAAGCGCTGGAACGTCGCACCGCAGGATGCCGGACCCGGACCCGCCCCGCAGAACCCCGGATCCGCACCTCAGAACGCCGGCCCCGCACCGCAGAACGCCTCCCCCAGAGCGCGCCCCGCCGATGCCACGCCGATCACGGCGATCCACAGAACTGATTACGGGGGCGACAGGATCGCCGTCATCACGTCGCCCTCGGGCAATATCGGCTGCGACTTCGGATCCGGCGGATACGCGGGTTGCGGCGTTCTCTCTCTCATCCAGAACAAGGCGATGGGCGTGAGCATCGCGGGGCACGCCATCTGGTGGGTGGACCTGAAGGGCGCCACGGCCAAGGTCTTACCCAAGGGCGACGCGCCGTACTTCCAGTACGCAGCGCCCAAGGCTCAGATCGTGCCCTACGGCACGTCCGTCTACCACGGCGACTACACCTGCCGGAGCGAGGAAGCCAACATGACCTGCTGGAACACCAGAACCGGCGCGGGCGCCATCCTGGAGCGGAACTACATCAAGCCCTTCGTTCGCTGAGTCGCCGTCGAGATCGAGATCGTTCACCCGCTTCCGCCCATGGCTTACGGCCGGCCGGTGAAGCGCGAGGGGGGTGAACGTCGTCGTACGACATCTCCGACCGGCCCGAGAACCCCACCGGATCATGTTTCCAGGAATCCGTTCAACCCCAGGTTCCGCCGCCGATCGGCTGACTGACGGTCCCCCTGTCCTGCCGTCGTAGTCCACGACTGCGGTCACCGCCTAGCGCGACCGCTTGTATCGCTGCTCAGGAGGGCGACGTGAATTTCTGTACGGAATGTGGGGTCCGCTTGGCGCACGGTGACGAATCCTGTCCGTCCTGCGGACACGTCATCGACGCGGAGGTCGCACCGACCGCGGCCGCCGCCGCGCCAGCACCAGACCCCGTCGCCTCCGCGCGGACCCAAGGGGTCGCCGCCGAGTCCGCGGCCTCCCAGGCCGCCGCAACGGACCGCGAGTACACGGTCGTCGTCCCCCGCACGGGGCACGCCGCCGACACCGTCGCCCGTCCCGCGGTGGACACGCCCCACCCGGCCGAGCCGCCGCCGCCAACCACCTACCCGACCCCTCACCCGGTCGAGGCGCCGCCCGCAGCCACCTACGCGAGGCCCCACCCGGTCGAGGCGCCGGCGGCGACTCCGTACCCGGCCGCGTCGCCGTACCCACCCTCATCGCCGTACGCCTCGCCGCCCGGCGCAACGGCCAGCCCGAGCCCATACGGCCAGAACCCGTACGGCCAGAACCCATACGACCAGAGCCCGTACGGCGCCTACTCCGCATCCAGCCAACCCGCGGCTGCTGGCCCGCGAATTCCCTTGACGGTGACGGTCGCCCAGAAGGCCGCCCTCGTGGGGTTGATCACGTTCGCCATCATCTTCGGGGTCTGGCTGGCGTTTGCGGCCCTCGTATCGCTGCTGGTGGACGCCGGCGCCCCCGTCGATTGGTTCCGCGCGGCCGCCATCTTGGTCGGCATGAGCGTGGGTGCCCCCATCGGATTCGAGGGCCGCCTCGACGGTTCTGGCACCGTCGGCGGCTCGCTGAGCCTCACCCTCATCGTGGGCGCGATCGGCATCGTCGCCGCCGCCGCGTTCTTGTCGGGCCGGGCGGAAGCGGCAGAGGCCACCGCCACCAAGTCGGCCCGTGGCGCCGCGATGGGCGTGTCCGGTGCGACGTTCGCCGTGCCGGCCGCCATCATCGCCGCCCTGGCGAGCGGGCCCGTCCGGTTCGACCCCACCCAGACCCTCTCGATGGGCGTGCACCCCTTCCGGACATTCCTGGGCGGCCTGTTCTTCGTGGCCATCGGCGCGGGGATCGGCCGGTTCCGGGCCAGCACCCGCCAGCTCGATCTCAACGTTCCGGAGGCATGGCAGGCCTACCTGTTGCCCTTCCGTCTTCACGCCCGCGTGACGCGTGACTTCGTGGTCGCGACGTTCATCCTCACGGGTATCGCGATCACTGGCCTCATCGTGATCGGGATCGCGTCCGGTAGCGGCACGCCCTCCACCAGCATGCCCAGCACCTCGACATCCAACGCCGGGGCGAGCGAGGCCGTCCTGGGCTTCCTCGTGCTCGCGATGCTCCTCGTCCACGCTGTCATCCTGGCCGCCGGTTTCCTCATCGGGGGAACGTTCTTCTTAAGGGCCGACGGCGCCCTCTTCAGCGCCCAGAGTTCCCAGGAGGAGCAGTTCGGCATGCTGGCGGGTGGCCTCCCGGGGAGGGAGATCTTCCTCATGGTCCTGCTGGCCCTTGTCGTCATGTCCGTCGTCGGGCTGCGCAGCGCCATGCGATTCCCGCGGACCACGACGTGGTTCTCTCTGGTCTGGCCGCCCGCCCTGTCGCTCGCGCTCATCTGGGCGATCCCCGCGTTGGTGACCCGGGTCGGCGCGTCCGGGAGCGCTCGCGAGCTGCTGGGTGGGCTGGGCGTGGTCAGCTCGGCGTCCGCCAGCGGGTCGGCCACCATCGGGATCGGGCTCCCCAGCACGATGATGATGGCTGCCTTCTGGGCCGCCTTCACCATCACGGTCGGCGTGCTCACCCTGCCGTACCTCGCGGGCTCGCTGCCCGCCCTGGTCCTCCGCCTGGGCGGGAAGGCTCTCCACCCTGAGTGGCGCGTCCTGATGGCGGACTCGCACCTTCGCCGGGGGCTGCCCGTCCCCGCGGAGCTGTCG
>JBDIAS010000058.1:0-17623 GCA_039812465.1 Austwickia sp.
GCCGGCGCGGCTCGCGGGCACGCATCCACCGAACGGCACCGCGAGACGAAGCCATCGCTGGGGCAGAATGGCCGCTGACCCGTAGGCAGCCCGCCGGGGCACGGACTAGGAGAGGTATGGCCGACAGCTCGTTCGACATCGTCAGCAAGGTGGACCGCCAGGAGGTGGCCAACGCCCTCAACCAGGCCAGCAAGGAGATCGCGCAGCGCTACGACTTCAAGGGCGTCGGGGCCTCGGTCGAGTTCAGCGGCCAGGACGTCGTGGTCATGAAAGCGAACAGCGAGGAGCGGTGCCTCGCGGTCCTTGACGTGTTCCAGACCAAGCTGGTCAAGCGCGGCGTCTCGCTGAAGTCGATCGACACCGGCGACGGCACCCCGAAGGCGTCCGGCAAGGAGTACCGCCTCGAAGGCCAGCTCCGCAACGGGATCAGCGCCGAAAACGCCAAGAAGATCGCCGCCCTCATCCGCGAGGAGTTCCGGAAGACCGTCAAGGCCACGATCCAGGGCGACGAACTGCGGGTGTCCAGCAAGAGCAAGGACGAGTTGCAGTCGGTCATGGCCATGCTCAAGGGCCAGGACCTCGACGTCGCGCTGCAGTTCACCAACTACCGCTGACGCACCATCCCACGCCACGGGACATCCCACGCCATGGTCGTGAGGCGGACTCCCTGAACTGCTGCCCGCCTCGCGGGCGCGAAGCAGATTCCCTGAACCGCCGCACCTCACGGGCGTCCGGCCTCTCACCTACCAGACGAGGCACAGCGCCCCCACGCCCGCCACACCACGGAGTCCCCTGTCGGTCAGCCAACCCAGGGCGCCAGCTACCGAGGCATCACGAACGACACAACGGCCCCCGTCTTCTCGGACGGGGGCCGTTGTCAATGAATCGGCTCAGCGCCAGTCGCGGTAGCCCCCGGACCAGCCGTCGTTGTTCCGGTAGCGATCCCAGCGCGAGTTGTCGCTGTCCCAGCGGGACTGGTCGCGGTTCCAGCGTGAGTTGTCGCTACCCCGACCGCGGTTCCACGCGGAACGGTCGCTGCCGCCGCCACGGTTCCAGGCGGCGTTCGGGTTGCCCCGCGTCGAGGGGGAGCCCGTCGTGCTCGGGGCAGGCGCCGGGGCCGGCTTCGTTGCCGGGGCTGGCGCCGGAGCAGGAGCCGGCTTCGGGGCCGGGGCTGGCGCCGGGGCAGGCCTCGGTGCCGGCGCGGGTGCCGGCCTGGGTGCCGGGGCCGGAGCCGGCTTGGCGGCCGGGGCGCTCGGCGACGCGGCCGGAGGCTTCGGCTGCGCGGCCGGAGGCCTTGGCTGCGCGGGCAGAGCCGCCGGCCCGCCCGGGTTAGCAGCCGGGTTGGCGGCCGGGCGCGAACCCGGCGCTGCGGGCGCGGCCGGTGCAGCCGGGGCGGCCACCGCGTTGCCCGAGACGGCGCCCTGCGCGCCTGCCGCCAGACCGGCGGCGGCCAGCGCGTTCGCGACCGCCTGCTGCGACGCGGCGGCCGACTGGTCCCGCGTGCTCGGCGCTCCGTCGCGCAACGGGTTCCCCGAGGTGAGGGTCGGGGTCGCCGTCGGGGACAGCGTGCCCCCTCGCAGTTCGAACGGCGACTCCGTCTGGGCGGTCGCGCCCGCGCCCGGCGTGGGGGCAGTCGCGGTGGGCGTCTGGCCGCCGGGTGCCTGGCTCATCACGGTCGCCACGACCAGCGCCCACGCGCCGATCAGACCTGCGCCGATGCGGTTCTCCCGGCTCAGCTTGCCCCACCAGCGACCGACCGGGTTGCTCGTCCCCTGCGTGCTCTCCATGCGCGTGCGCCCCCTCGTGACTCCTGCGATGTCTTCCCTGACCGTCCACTACATCGCGTGAAGTTGAATCCAGTTACGACTCTTAGCTTTACCAGCCACGCCCGAGACACGCGACGGCAGGTCCCATTTCCTGGGACGAACGACCGGATCCGCGGGCTGAGCGGCGGTTCACCGCGGTCTCCGTCCCTGCATCGGCGGCGAACAACCTTGAGCCGTCCGGCGACCCGTCGCTGAGTCCGCCACCTGGGCAGACGTCGCCACCGCACGCCCACTGCGGCGCGAGACGACCCGTCGCCAGCTTCCCCCGCCCGCCCTGGTGGGGCCCGCCACGCGCTTACCGCCGCGGCGGCGGACCCCCGCCGTGGGTGGGGTATCTCACACTCAGCCGTGGCGAGAGATCTGCTCCAGGCGGGCGATCCGCTCCTCCATCGGGGGGTGGGTGCTGAACAGCTTGGACACGTCCTGGGCCCGGAACGGGTTGGCGATCATCATGTGGCTGGAGTTGACCAGGTCCTGCTGTGGCGGCAGCGGCGCGCGCTGGGTCCCGTACTGCAGTTTGTGCAGCGCGCTCGCGAGCGCCAACGGGTCGCCGGTGAGGTGCGCCGCGCCGGCGTCCGCGTCGTACTCACGCGTCCGCGAGATCGCCATCTGAATCACGCTCGCGGCGAGCGGCGCCAGAAGGGCGAGCGCGACCATGGCCAGCGGGTTCGGGCGGTCCTCGCTGCTCCCGCCGAAACCGCCGCCGAAGAACATCAACATCTGCGCCACGCTCGTGATGACGCCCGCGAGCGCCGCCGCGATCGAGCCCGTGAGGATGTCACGGTTGTAGACGTGCATCAGCTCGTGACCGAGCACGCCCCGCAGCTCGCGCTCGTCCAGCAGGTCGAGGATGCCCTCCGTGCAGCACACGGCCGCGTCCTGCGGGTTGCGACCGGTGGCGAACGCGTTGGGCGCCTGCGTCGGGGAGACGTACAGCGCCGGCATCGGCTGCCCGGCCCGCTGGCTCAGCTCGGAGACGATCCGATACATGGCGGGCTGCTGCTGGGGGGTCACCGGGTACGCGCGCATCGCGCGAATCGCGATCTTGTGACTGTTCCAATAGCTGTAGAACGTCATCCCCACGCCGACCAGCGCGAACAGCCAGATGAACCGCCCGCCGCCGACGAGGGCGCCGATGCCGAGAAGGATCGCCCAGATCGCGCCGAAGAGGGCCGCCGTTTTCAACCCGTTGTGGTGCCGTTGCATGTGTGAGACAACGCCGCGACCTGCCGCAACGTTCCCTGGTCAGCACCCGCTGACCCCTCGGCGCGGGACCTTTCGGCGAACGACGCGGCCGTCATCCGCAGCGGCCCGGACCGCGCCGCTCGGCGCGAGAAACCGACCCCTCGGCGCGCGGCGGCCGGCCGCGTGGCCTACCGTTTCAAGACAGCGACGCGCCGCGTCGGTACGTCGCTTCGCAGGTGGGGGATTTCCCCGGATGCACCCCGCATATTGCGGGGGCCGACCTACGATGAGCAGGTGCAGCGCCGCACCCCACGTCCAGAGGATTCGGTGAGTCAACGCCCATGAGTACAACGACGAGAGAAATCCGCAAGACCATCCGAGTCGCGGTCCGCTTCGCTGGAGACTCCGGCGACGGCATGCAACTGACCGGCGATCGGTTCACCTCCGACACCGCCACGGTGGGTAACGACCTCGCGACGTTGCCCAACTACCCCTCCGAGATCCGGGCCCCGCAGGGCACCCTGCTCGGGGTCAGCAGCTTCCAGCTGCAGTTCGGCGACCACAACATCCTCACGCCCGGGGACAACGCCGACGTTCTCGTCGCCATGAACCCCGCGGCCTTGAAGGCCAACGCCCGTGAGGTGAAGCGCGGTGGCACGATCATCGTCAACACCGATGAGTTCACCAAGCGCAACCTCGCGAAGGTCGGCTACGCCAGCAACCCGCTCGAGGACGGCTCGCTCGGCGACTCCGCCACGGTCCACCCGGTCGCCCTCTCCTCGCTCACGATCGAGGCGCTCAAGGACTGCGACCTGAACAAGAAGGAGAAGGAGCGCGCGAAGAACATGTTCGCGCTCGGGCTCGTCTCCTGGCTGTTCAGCCGCCCCACCGACTCGACGCGCCGCTTCATCGAGCAGAAGTTCTCCAAGCGCCCCGAGGTCATGAAGGCCAACCTCCTGGCACTGGAGGCCGGCTGGAACTACGGCGAGAACACCGAGATCTTCGCCGTCCGCTACGAGGTCGAGCCCGCGGACATGGTCCCCGGCACGTACCGCAACGTCACGGGCAACACCGCGACCGCGTACGGCCTGGTCATGGGCGCCCACCGCGCGGGCCTGCAGCTCGTGCTCGGCTCCTACCCGATCACCCCGGCGACCGACATCCTGCACGTGTTGTCCCGCCTGAAGAAGTACGGCGTCATGACCCTGCAGGCAGAGGACGAGATCGCCGGCATCGGTTTCGCGCTCGGCGCGAGCTTCGCGGGCAAGTTGGGCGTCACCACGACCTCCGGCCCCGGCCTGTGCCTGAAGTCGGAGTTCCTCGGCCTGGCCGTCTCGACCGAGCTGCCGCTCGTCGTGGTCAACGTCCAGCGCGGCGGCCCGTCCACGGGTCTGCCCACCAAGACCGAGCAGGCCGACCTGCTGCAGACCATGTTCGGCCGCAACGGCGAGGCGCCGGTCGCGGTCATCGCGGCCCAGTCGCCGGTGGACTGCTTCAACGCCGCCTTCGAGGCGTGCGCGCTGGCGGTCAAGTACCGCCACCCGGTCGTCCTGCTCACCGACGGCTACCTCGGCAACGGCTCCGGGCCGTGGAGGTTGCCCGACCTGAGCGAGTTCCCGGCCATCGATCCCGACTTCGCCACCGGCCCCAACGCGGTCGACGGCCTCGGCAACCCCACCTTCCACCCGTACAAGCGGGACGAAAAGAGCAAGGCGCGCCCGTGGGCGGTCCCGGGCACCCCCGGCCTGCAGCACCGCGTCGGAGGGCTGGAGAAGGCGGACGGTACGGGCGCGATCTCGCACGACGCCAACAACCACATGAGGATGACGGCGCTGCGCCAGGCGAAGATCGACGCGATGGCGGACGACATCCCGCTGCTGGAGGTCGACGACCCCTCCGGTGAGGCCGAGCTGCTCATGCTCGGCTGGGGATCCACGTACGGGCCGATCACCGGCGCCGTCCGCAACCTGCGCCGCGAGGGCATCAAGGTCGCGCGGGCGCACCTGCGCTACATCAACCCGATGCCCAAGAACACCGAGGAGGTGCTGCGCAGCTACAAGATGGTCGTCCTGTCCGAGATGAACTCCGGACAGCTTGCGCTATTGCTGCGCGGTAAGTACCTCATCGACATCAAGTCGCACAACCTGGTCCGGGGCCTGCCGTTCACGGTCCCCGAGATCACCGACTTCATCAAGCAGCACCTGGCCGAGATCGAAGAGGCCAAGGCCGCCGAAGGCTCGAAGGAGGCCTGAGCATCACCATGACGACCACCGACCTGGGCGAGCTGCGGATCAAGTCCGACGGCGTGCCGCTCGCCGGCGACGACCGCAAGCTCACCCGCAAGGACTTCACCAGCGACCAAGAGGTCCGCTGGTGCCCCGGCTGCGGCGACTACTCGATCCTGGCCACCGTGCAGGGCTACATGCCGGAGCTGGGCGTCCCACCGGAGAACACCGTCGTGATCTCCGGGATCGGCTGCTCCTCGCGGTTCCCGTATTACGTGGACAGCTACGGCATGCACGGCATCCACGGCCGGGCGCCGTCTCTCGCGACCGGCGTCGCCGCCGCGCGCGGCGACCTGTCCGTGTGGGTGGCCTCCGGTGACGGCGACGCGCTGTCCATCGGCGGCAACCACACGATCCACATGCTCCGCCGCAACGTGAACGTCATCATGATGGTGTTCAACAACCGCATCTACGGCCTGACGAAGGGGCAGTACTCCCCCACCTCGCCGCAGGGCATCGTCACGAAGACGTCGCCGGACGGGTCGGTGGACTTCCCGTTCAGCCCGGTACGTCTCGCCCTCGGTGCCGACGCGACGTTCGTGGCCCGCTCGATGGCGGCGGACCGCAACCACCTGGCCGAGGTCCTGCGTCGTGCCGGTCAGCACCGCGGCAGCGCGTTCATCGAGATCTATCAGAACTGCCCGATCTTCAACGACGGCGCGTACGACATCCTCACGGACGCGGAGGACGAGCGCGCGACCATCCTGCGCTTGGAGGACGGCCAGCCGCTGAAGATCGGCAACCGGGTCGTGGTGCGGGACACCGCCACCGGAGGCCTGCGGGTCGTCCCGGCGGACAGCGTGCCCGAGTCCGACGTCGTGGTGTTCGACAGCAGGTCGGATGACCCGTCGCTCGCGTTCGCTCTGACGAACCTCGATTCCGCCGACATGAGCTGCGTGCCCATGGGCGTGTTCCGGGACGTGCAGCGCCCCACGTACGACGACATGATCCGCGCCCAGATCACCGAGGCGACCAAGGACCTGCCGGAGGTCACCGACGGCGACCTGCTGAAGCTCTTCGCCGGTCAGGACACATGGGTTGTCGGCTGAGCCGATAGCCCGATCCCCCGCCGGCCATGGCCGGCCCAGCCGCCCCACAGGCCAGCGCGCCGGAGTCCTCTACGGACTCGCCGCGTACGGACTGTGGGGCGGCTTCCCGCTGTACTTCACCTGGTTGGCCGCGGCGGGTCCGTGGGAGATCGTCGGTCATCGCATCGCGTGGTCGGTGGTCTTCTGCGTCATCCTGCTGGCCTGCACCGGCGGTTTCCCCGCCCTGGCCCGCAAGCTGCGCAACCGGCGGACCCTCGTGGGCGCGGCGCTCGGCGGACTGTTCGTGGCGGCCAACTGGACCATCTACCTCATCGCGGTGACGAGCGGACGGATCGCCGACGCCGCTCTCGGGTACTTCCTGAACCCCCTGGTGAGCGTGGCGCTCGGCCTCATCGTCCTGAGGGAGCGGCTCCGGCCGCTGCAGTGGATCGCCGTCGGGATCGCCGCCCTGGGCGCGCTCTACCTCACGGTCCAGGCCCACTCGCTGCCGGTGATCCCCCTGGGGTTGGCCTTCTCGTTCGGGATCTACGGGCTGATCAAGAACCGCATGGGCGCCCGGCTGTCGGCCCTGGAGGGGCTGACCGCCGAGACGATCTGCGTCTCCCCGCTCGCCGCCGTGTTCCTCGGGATGGTCGCCGCACAGGGGGCCACCACGTTCGGTGCGCTAGGACCCGGTCACACGGCCTTGCTCGCCTCCACCGGCGTCGCGACGGCCGTCCCGCTGCTGCTCTTCGCGGCGTCCGCCCGCCGGGTCCCGCTGGTGACGATCGGGCTACTGCAGTTCCTGGCGCCGATCATGCAGTTCGGCACCGCGTTGCTGCTCGGGGAGCAGCTAAGCCCGGCCCGGTGGATCGGCTTCGGCATCATCTGGATCGCCGTCGCCGTCCTGATCGTGGATCTGATGGGGGCCTCGCGCCCACGCTCCAAAGTCGCGGCACCGCTGGAGCCCGGCGTGGCCGGCTGACCCGCCACCGAAAGGCACCGCGGGACGGATACACGTGAAGGTCGGGCACGCGTGAGGCCCCCGCGGACGAGGGCCTCATGCGTGAAAAGCCTTGGTACGTGAAATATCGGGCGCGACGTGTCAGGACTCGGAGACCTCTTGGACGGTCATCAGCCCGGCCCCACGGGCCTGCTCGACCACCGCGAGCAACACGGCGATGAACCCCTGCAGGACGTCGAACGTCGCCTCGTCGTCGCGATCCACGAGCCAGGCCAGCATCACGCCGTCGGTGACGGCGAGCACCATTCGCGCGAGGGTCCGGGTGGGGAGGCCTTCGCTGCCGCGGATCCCCATGTTTTCCGTGATCATCCGCTCGATGGCGTCGAGGTAGGTCTTGTAGAGCAACCGCGCGGCCTCGCCGTCGCCCCGGATCGACCATGCGGCCAGCTCGTAGGACAGCAGCTGGCGACCCGGTTGCTTCTGGGTGTGCTCCCAGAAGGCGCGGAACCCCTCGTAGACCTTCTGCTCCACCGATTCGGAGTGGCCCTCGAGCGCCGTCGTCACGGAGCCGATCATGGGTTTGATGAAGCTCTCGGCGACGGCGTCGAGGAGGGCTTCCTTGCTGCTGAAGCAGTAGTGCACCACACCCAGTGACACGTTCGCCTCGTCAGCGATACGACGGACGGATGCGGCGGCCAGTCCCTCCCGGATGGCCAGTTCGATCGTCGCCTCAATCAGCTGCTCACGGCGCTGCTCTGCTGGCACTCGCGACATAAGACCACCTTATGACCAAGACGGGCGATGAACGTGGCTCCACACCCAAGCCACAGGGTAGCTGAACGGTGCCGTTACCGAATCTTGATGACTACCTGGCGGATCTCCGCCAGCGGCTCCCCCGGGCTTCACGACCAGCAACCCTCCTGCAGCGTACCGTCTTCCACGCGTCCCCTCCTCACGCATCTCGGTCCACCACCCCTGCGGCCAACGCCCGCAACGCCCGCGTGACGTCGTTGTCCCCCAGCGGATCCAGCACGTCCTGCGCCCGTTGGGCCACCGCGCGGGTGTGTTGCCGGGCCCTGGCCAGCGCCGGGTGGACGCGCAGAAGCGCCAGCGCCTCGGCGACGCCCGCCTCGTCCCCGCGCAGATCGCCACGCAGCAGCTCCAGCAAGCGCGCGTCCTCGGGCGCCGACGTCTGACGCACATAGAGCACCGGAAGCGTCGCCACCCCCTCGCGCAGGTCGGTCCCCAGCTCCTTGCCGGACAAGGCGCCCTCACCCGTGACGTCCAGGAGGTCGTCGGCGAGCTGGAACGCCACCCCGACCCGCTCCCCGTACTCCTGCAGGATCGACGCGGCGGCGGCATCGCATCCGGAGAACATCGCGCCGTACCGGGCGGCGGTGGCGATCAGCACCCCGGTCTTGTCGGCCAGCACCCCGAGGTAGTAGCTGACCGGGTCGGCCCCGTCGGGGGCGGGCCGGGCGTCTCGAATCTGGCCCGCGCACAACCGTACGAAGGTCTCCGCCTGGATCTTCACCGCCTCGGCGCCGAGGTCGGCGACGATCGAACTCGCGGTCCCAAAGAGCAGGTCGCCGACGAGGATCGCGGTGGAGTTTCCGTACGCGGCGTTGGCGCTGGGCACTCCACGACGCACGTCCGCCTCGTCCATCACGTCGTCGTGGTAGAGCGAGGCCAGGTGGGTCAGCTCCACGGCCGCGGCCGCCGCGACCGCCTCGTCGGTGACGCCCCGGCCCAGGTGGGCCGCCAGCAGGGTGAGCATCGGACGGAAGCGCTTGCCCCCGGCCGCGAGCAGGTGTCCACCCGCCTCCGCGAGGAACGGGTCGTCGTGATTCACGCGGGCCTGGAGGAAGTCCTCCACGGCGTCGAGCCCGGTCTGCAGCGAGGCTGCCAGACCGGGCTCGAGCCCAGGGAGCGCCAGAGCGCGGACGCTCATCGCAGGAACGTCGTGGTGGACTCGAACAGGTTCAGCAGCGGACCCGGGAAGACACCCAGCGCGACCGTGACGACCACGCCGAGCGTGATGGCGAGGCTGGAGCCGAGCGACGGGGCGCTGACCTCCACCACATCGCCGGAGGACGAGGCCTGCGCCTCCGGGGTCCGGAACATGAGCCCGGCGACCTTGAAGTACGCGTACGCGGTCACGATGCTGCACAGCACGCCCACGACGACCAGGATGGCCCCGGCCGCGCCTCCGTACTGGATCGCCGGCACGAAGGCCGCGATCTTCGCGGTGAAGCCGGACGTCAGCGGGATGCCCGCGAACGCCAGCAGCAGCACGAAGAACGCCGCGGCGAACCGTGGGTGGCTGCGGCCCAGCCCGGCCCACTGCGACAGCGCCGTGGCCTCGGACCCGTCGGAGCGGGTGCGCACCAGGAAGACCATCCCGAAGGCGGCCAGCGTCGTGAACCCGTAGGCCACGAGGTAGAACAGCACGCCGCCCACCGCGGTGCGGTCGAAGGCGAGCAGGCCCACCAGGATGAACCCGGCGTGCGCGATCGAGCTGTAGGCCAGCAGCCGTTTCATGTCCGTCTGGGTCACGGTGAGGACGGCGCCGACGACCATCGTCACCCCGGCCACGATCCACAGGATGAACAGCCAGTCCCAGCGGGACTGGGCGACGCCGACGTACGCGAGCCGCAGCAGCGCGCCGAAGGCGGCCACCTTGGTGCAGGCGGCCATGAAGCCGGTCACGGGGGTCGGCGCGCCCTGGTAGACGTCCGGCACCCAGTTGTGGAACGGCCAGGCGCCGATCTTGAACAGCAGGCCGAACATCACCATGAGCACGCCCGGCAGGAGCAGCCCCTCGCCGACGTCCACGGTGCCGATCGCCTGCCCGATGCGCTCCAGCGACACGCTGCCCGCGAAGCCGTACAGCAGGGCCGCCCCGAAGAGGAAGAAGGCCGAGCTGAGCGAGCCGAGCAGGAAGTACTTCAGCGCGGCTTCCTGGGACAGCAGCCGCTTGCGCCGGGCGAGCGCGGTCATGATGTAGAGCGGGAAGGACAGGACCTCCAGCGCCACGAACATCGTCAGCAGGTCGCCCGCCGCGACGAACGCCATCATGCCGCCGACCGAGAAGAGCGTCAGCGGGAACACCTCGGTGGTGGTGGCACCCAGGCGGGTCGCCATCCGCTCGCCTTCGCTGCCCGGGACGGACCCTCCGGACGGGGTGAAGGCGTCCGCGCCGCGCCCGCCCATCCGGTCGGCCATGATCAGCACGGAGAGGCCGGTCAGCACGAGGAGGAGCCCCTGCAGGCCGAGCGCCACGCCGTCGACCACGACGGCGCCGCCGATCGTCGAGCGTTGGGCTCCGCGGGTGAAGCCGATCAGCACCACGAGGGCGGCCACGAGGGTCGCCATCGTGAGCGGCACTTCCAGCTCGTGCCGGCGCGCGCGGGGCGCGAACGCCTCGATCAGGACCCCGATCAGCGCGCCGCCGAAGACGATGAGCATCGGCGCGAGCGTCAGCCAGTGGATCTCCGGCGCGGTGAAGCTCTGGGCCGGGACGAACGCGGGAATCACTTGGCACTCCCCTCGACGGCGTGGCTGGAGTCGACGGCCGGCGCCGGATCCTGCACACCCACGATGCTCAGCGTCTGTTCGACGGAAGGATTGATGACCCGCAGCGCCAGGCTCGGATAGACCCCCAGCAGCACGATCAGCGCGAGCAGCGGGGCGACGACGGCCTTCTCGCGGCCGACCAGGTCACGCACCGACCGGCGAGTGGCGACCGTTCCCTCCAGGACGGGAGCGCCGTCGCGGTCGACGACCGACTCCCCTGGTGCCGGGCCCGTGAACACCCGCTGGTAGAGCAGCAGGATGTAGACCGCGGACAGCAGGATGCCGAGCGAGGAGATCGCGGCGACCCACGGGTTCCACTGGAACGTGCCCATCATCACCAGGAACTCGGAGACGAAGGTGCCCAGCCCGGGGAGCGCCAGCCCCGCCATGCCGGCCACCAGGAAGGTCCCGGCGAGCACGGGGGTGACCCGCGCCCAGCCGCCGTGGTCGCGGACGTACGGGCTGCCGGAGCGGGCCACGAGCATGCCCGCGAGCAGGAACAGCGCCGCCGTGGAGAACCCGTGGTTGAGCATGTAGAACACCGAACCCTGCCCGGACATCCGGGTGAGGGCGAAGACGCCGAGCACGATGAAGCCGAAGTGGCTGACCGACGTGAACGCGATCAGGCGCATCATGTGCTGCGAGCCGATCGCCATGAGCCCGCCGTAGATGATCGAGGCGAGCGCGAGGGCCACGACCACGGGCGTCGCCCACTGGCTGGCGTTCGGGAAGAACTGGAGGCAGAACCGGATCATCCCGAAGGTGCCGACCTTGTCCAACACGCCCACCAGCAGGGTGCTGGTGGCCGGCGTCGCCGCCTCCGCGGCGTCCGGGAGCCAGGTGTGGACGGGCACCATCGGCGCCTTGATGGCGAAGGCGATGAAGAAGCCGACGAACAGGAGCCGCTCGGTCGTCGGGTCCATGCTCAGCCCGGTCAGCGAGCTCACCAGGAAACCCTGCGAACCGCCGGGGCCCTGCACGTACACGCCGATGACCGCCACCAGCATGACGAGGCCGCCGGCGAGGGAGTAGAGCAGGAACTTCAACGCCGCCGCCCGCCGGGCCGCTCCCACGCCGTACCCGGCGATGAGGAAGTAGACCGGGATCAGCATCGCCTCGAAGAACACGTAGAAGAGGAACAGGTCGGTCGCGGCGAACACGCCGAACATGAACGCCTCCAGCACGAGGAACCAGGCGAAGTAGCCGTTGTCCTTGCTGCCGTCGGCGGGCATGTCGTCCCACGCGGCCAGGATGCAGATCGGGACCAGGATCGCGGCCATCACGATCATCGCGAGCGCCATGCCGTCGAGGCCGAGGGCGTAGCTGATGCCCCAGCGGGGGATCCACTCGTGCGTCGAGGTCAGCTGGAACTGCGCCGAGGAACCGGTGTCGTAGAGCGCGAGCCAGACGTACAGGGCGATGGCCAGCGGCACCAGCGAGAAGGCGAAGGCCACCGGCCGGGCGGCGCGCGCGCCGCTGCGCGGCAGGAACGCCACGATCAGCGCCCCGATGAGGGGCACCACCATCATGACGGTCAGCCAGTCGACATTGTTCATCACTGCACCACCCAGACGGCACCGAGGAGGACGACGATGCCGAGCAGCATCGTCAGGGCGTAGGACCGGACGAAACCGTTCTGGAGCCTGCGCAAGCCGCGGCTGGCGTGTCCCACGACCGAGGTCAGGCCGCGGACCGCGCCGTCTGCGGCGCCCAGGTCGGTGAGCTCGGTCGCGCGGACCAGGCCGTTACCCGGGTTGACCAGCAGCACGTCGTTGACGTCGTCCTGGAAGAAGTCGTTGCGCGCCACGGCAGCCGCGAACCCCTTGGCGGGGGCGCCGACCGGGGAGGCCGCGTACATCTTCCAGGCGAGCCCGACGCCGATGACCATCAGCACGAAGACCAGGCCCTGGATCACCGGGACGGAGAGCACCGGGTGGTGCTCCTCGCCGGTCGCCACCCCGATGGCGGGGTTCAGCCAGTCGGTGAAGCCGGTGAACGCCAGGATCGCGCCGAGCCCGACCGAGCCAGCCGCGAGCACGATCATCGGCACCGTCATGGTGGGCGGCGCCTCGTGCGGGTGGTCGTGCGCCGACCAGCGGGCCTTGCCGTGGAAGGTCATGAAGAACAGCCGGGACATGTAGAACGCGGTCAGGCCGGCGGCCAGCAGCGTGACGAGCCCGAAGACCCACGGCCGCCAGCCGTCGCCGATGAACGCGGCCTCGATGATCAGGTCCTTGCTGAACCACCCCGACAGGAGCGGGAAGCCGATGATCGCGAGCCAGCCTGCGGCGAAGGTCAACCAGGTCGTCTTCATCGCGGTGGACAGGTTGCCGAAGGTACGCATGTTCACGCGGTCGTTCATGCCGTGCATGACCGATCCCGCGCCGAGGAACATGCCCGCCTTGAAGAAGCCGTGCGTCAGCAGGTGGTAGATCGCGAAGGCGTAACCCACCGGGCCGAGTCCCGCGGCCAGCAGCATGTAGCCGATCTGGCTCATCGTGGACGCGGCGAGCGCCTTCTTGATGTCGTCCTTCGCGCAGCCGATGATCGCCCCCATCGTGAGGGTGATCGCGCCCACGATCACGACCGCGAGCTGGGCGTTCGGCGCGAAGTTGAAGATCGGGTGGCTGCGGACCACCAGGTAGACACCGGCGGTGACCATGGTCGCGGCGTGGATCAGCGCGGACACCGGCGTCGGGCCGGCCATCGCGTCCCCGAGCCAGCTCTGCAGCGGGAACTGGGCCGACTTGCCGCAGGCCGCGAGGAGTAGGAGCAGCCCCATCACGGTCAGCATGGTCGTGCTCGCGCCTTCGGCGCCGGCGCGGACGGTGAGGAAGTCCACCCCTCCGAACGTCGCGAACATCGCCATGATCGCCAGGCCGAGCCCGAAGTCGCCGACCCGGTTGGCGATGAACGCCTTGTTCGCGGCGGAGGCGTACGGCGGGTTCCAGTTCCAGAACCCGATCAGCAGGTAGCTGGCGAGACCGACGCCCTCCCAGCCGACGTAGAGGAGCAGGTACGAGTCCGCGAGCACCAGCAGCAGCATGGCGGCCACGAAGAGGTTGAGGTAGGCGAAGAACCGCCGCTTCTCCGGGTCGTGGGCCATGTAGCCGAGCGAGTAGACGTGGATCAGCGAGCCGACGAAGGTCACCAGCATCACGAAGCTCATCGAGAGCTGGTCGACCATCATTCCGAACGGCAGCTCCAGGGAGCCCGCCGCGACCCAGGTGTAGAGCTGGAGGTGCTGGGCGCGGTCCGGGGTGGCCTTGCCGAGCATCTCCAGGAGGATGGCGAGGCCGACGCCGAAGGAGGCCCAGGACAGGCCGACCGCGAGGCCGGGACCGAACTTGTCGGTGCGCCGACCCCCGACGAGCAGGATCACGGCGCCGAGCACCGGCAGGGCGACGAGGAGCCAGGCCCAGGTGGCGGCGCCGGAGGCCGGCGCGACCTGGATGGGTGTGGAGGCCGTTAACGTGCCGACGGCCGAGGGGATGAGTTGCACGCCTCGCTCCTTACAGCTTCAGCAGGTTGGCCTCGTCAACGGAGGCCGAGCGTCGGGCACGGTAGATGGTCACGATGATCGCCAGGCCGACCACAACCTCGGCGGCCGCCACGACCATCACGATCAACGCGATGACCTGGCCGTCGAGGGTTCCGTGGATCCGCGCGAAGGTCACGAACGCGAGGTTCACCGCGTTGAGCATGAGCTCGATCCCCAGGAACACGAGGATGGAGTTGCGGCGTGTCATCACCGTGGCGGCGCCGATCGCGAAGAGGACCGCCGCCAGGTAGACGTAGCTCATGAGGCTCATGGGGCCGAGCCCTCCTCGATCTCGTGCTCGCGGGACTCGACGGCCTCCGCGTAGGTCTTCGGGCCGATGACCTGTTGACGCGCGGTGAGGACCCGCGAGATCGACAGGCGGCTGGGGGTGCCGTCCGGCAGGAGCGCCGGCGTGTCGACCGCGTTGTGGCGCGCGTAGACGCCGGGCGCGGGCAGACCGGCGACGAACCGGTTGTCCCGGAAGCGCTGCGTGGAGAGCTCACGCTGGGTCGGCCGGGCCACGAGGCGCTGCCGGTGGGCGAGGACCATCGAGGCCATCGCCGCGACGATCAGCAGCGCGCTGGTGAGCTGGAAGGCCCACAGGTACGGGCCGAAGACCAGGTACGCGATCCCCTGCGGGTTGCCCTCCGCGTTGGCGATGGACAGGCCCGCCGGGTTGGGCGCCACCACGACTCGCCCGAGCATCCCGACGAGCAGGCCGCCCAGGCCGAGCGCGACCAGGAGCGAGACCACCTTCTGCCCCCGGATCGTGTCGACCATCGACTCGCTCGCGTCGACGCCGATCATCATGATGACGAAGAGGAACAGCATCATGATCGCGCCCGTGTAGACGAACACGTGCACGATCCCGAGGAAGTCCGCGCCCTGCGCGAGGTAGACGACGCCGAGCATGATCATGACGAGCGCCGTCGACATCGCGGCGTAGACGGCCTTCTTGGCGAACAGGAGCCCGAGGCTGCCGAAGACCATCGTGATCGCCGCTACCCAGAAGAAGAACGACTCCCCTCCCGACAGCGTGACCTCCGTGCCGCTCACGGCCGTCCACCACCCTTCGTCTCCTCGCCGGACTCCTCCGGACGCTCGTCGCGGGCCTCGCCCTCGGCGACGAACTCGTGCTGCGCGGGGGTCGCTCCGCTGACCTTGCCTTGGTAGTAGTCCCGCTCCTCCAGGCCCTCGACCATCGGGTGCGGCGGCTGCGCCATCCCCTCCGCGAGCGGCGCCAGGAGCTGCTGCTTCTCGAAGATCAGGTCGGCGCGAGTGTGGTCGGCCATCTCGTAGAAGTTGGTCATCGTGAGGGCCCGGGTCGGGCACGCCTCGATGCACATCCCGCAGAAGATGCAGCGCAGGTAGTTGATCTGGTAGACCCGCCCGTACCGCTCCCCCGGCGAGAACCGGCCGGTTCCGCCCTCCTCGACCGGGGTGTCGTCGTTGTCCGCGCCTTCGACGAAGATCGCGTCCGCGGGACAGGCCCACGCGCACAGCTCGCACCCGACGCACTTCTCCAACCCGTCGGGGTGGCGGTTCAGCTGGTGGCGGCCGTGGAACCGGGGTGCCGTCGGGCGCTTCTCCTCGGGGTATTGCGTCGTCGCGTACTCGCGAAACTGCGTCCGAAACGACACTCCGAACCCTGCAATCGGGGCGAGAAGCTCCGAGAAGAACCCCTTCTTTTCGGCGTTCTGCTCCTGCTCGCTCACTGGTCGACCTCCTCGTCCCTACGTACGGTGGGTTCGGAGCGCGCATACGTCCCGCTCCCGATCGGTTCCCGCAGGCGCTGGCCGGGCAGCGCCGGTACCGGGTGCCCGCCCGCGAACGGGTCGACCTCCGCCGGCACGAACGTCGCCTGGTCCCTGGCGTCGAGCGACCTGTCCCAGATCGTCATGCCGACCCAGACCGTCGCGATGATCGCCAGCACCACGAGCGTCGGCGCCACCGGCAGCCACCCGAAGAGGCGCGCCTCGCCGAGGAAACCGGCCGACGCCCCGCGGATGAACGCGGCCGCGATGACCCAGAACAGCGTCACGGGGATGAGGAACTTCCAGCCGAAGCTCATGAACTGGTCGTAGCGCGTCCGCGGCAGCGTGCCCCGCAGCCACACGAAGAACCACATGAAGACCCACAGCTTGGCGGTGAACCACAGCAGGCCCCACCAGCCGGCGCTGAACTGGCCGTCGGCGATGTAGTGCAGCCCGAACGGCGCCTGGTAGCCGCCGAGGAACAGCGTGGAGGCCAGGGCCGCGACGGTGAACATGTTGACGTACTCGCCGAGGAAGAACATGCCGAAACGCATGCCGGAGTACTCGGTGTGGAACCCGGCGACCAGCTCGCCCTCGCCCTCGGCCAGGTCGAACGGGAGCCGGTTGGTCTCGCCGACCATCGTGATCACGTAGACCACGAAGCTGACGATCAGCGGGAACATGAACCAGACCCGATCCTGGGCCGCCACGATCTCCCAGGTCATCATCGACTGCGCGTAGAGGAACACCGCGACGAAGGACAGGCCCATCGCGATCTCGTAACTGATGATCTGCGCCGTCGAGCGCAGCGCGCCGAGCAGGGGATACGTGGACCCGCTGGCCCAGGCGCCCAGCAGCAGTCCGTACGCTCCGACGCCGGCCGCGGCCAGCACCAGCAGCGCGGACACCGGGGTGTCGGTCAGCTGCAGCGGGGTGTGGTAGCCGAAGACGTAGACCATCCCGCCGAGCGGGATGATGCCGAACGAGATGAACGCGACCGACCCGGCGATGATCGGGCCGAGCAGGTACATCACCTTGTCGGCCTGCCGGGGGATCGTCATCTCCTTCCAGATCAGCTTGAAGGCGTCGGCGATCTCCTGGAGGATCCCCCACGGCCCGAACCGGTTGGGGCCGGGTCGCTGCTGCATGAACCCGATGACCCGGCGCTCGAACCAGATCACGATGACGACCTGGATCATCAGGTACGCGAAGATCAGCACCGCCTTGATCAGCGAGAGCCACCACGGCGTCTGGCTGAAGTCCGGCGGCTCGATCGCCGCTGGAAGCCCGTGCGGCAACATGGCGAGCGCGCTCATGCGGCACCACCCTTCGTGACGGTGACGACGTCCCCGGCGTCCGCGCCCAGCACGGCGCGCACGGCCGAGGGCCCGGAGTTGGTCGGCAGCCACACGACGTGGTCCGCCATCGGCGTGATCTGGACCGGCACGGTGATCGAGCCGGCCC
>JBDIAS010000059.1:0-17475 GCA_039812465.1 Austwickia sp.
GCGATCTGCAGCAGCGTGCGCAGCTCGTCCGCCGCGGCCTTCTCGACCGCGTCGTAGGCGTCGTCCTGGAAGTCCAGGAAGATCGGGAACTCCTGGACGTCCTTGCCGGCCTGCTCCGCGAGCTCCGCCTGCGCCCGGCACAGGGTCGCGATGAACGGCTTGGCCGCCTCCAGCCCCGCCGCGACGATCTCCTCGGTGGGGGCCTGGCGACCCTCGACCGTGACGAGGTTCCAGGTGGAGTTGGTCGCCTCGGCCTCGACCATCATGATCGCGACGTCGTCGTCCGCGGCGGTGGCGCCGGACGTGACGACGCGGCCCGCGACCACCATGTCGAAGACCGAGCGCTCGACGTCGGAGAAGTTCGGGAAGGCCACCCACTGGCCCTCGATCAGCGACATGCGGACGCCGCCGACCGGGCCGGAGAAGGGCAGGCCGGAAATCTGGGTCGAGGCGCTCGCGGCGTTGATCGCGAGCACGTCGTACTGGTGGTCCGGGTTCAGCGACAGCACCGTGATGACCACCTGGACCTCGTTGCGCAGGCCCTTACGGAACGTGGGCCGCAGCGGCCGGTCGATCAGCCGGCAGGTCAGGATCGCGTCGGTGGACGGGCGGCCCTCCCGCCGGAAGAAGCTGCCGGGGATACGCCCGGCGGCGTACATCCGCTCCTCGACGTCGACGGTGAGCGGGAAGAAGTCAAATCCCTCGCGGGGGTGCTTGCCGGCCGTGGTGGTCGACAGCAGGCAGGTGTCGTCGTCGAGGTACGCGGTGACCGCGCCCCCGGCCTGCTTGGCCAGGCGGCCGGTCTCGAACCGGACCGTCCTGGTGCCGAGGCTTCCGTTGTCGATGACAGCCTCGGCGAACGTGATCTCTGGACCCTCCATGCGGGCCCTCCTTATCTCTTCGTGCGGCCGGGGGCATCGTCGTTGTGCTCCCGGTCTGTTCCTCGGTCGAACCTGCGCGGTGGCCCGCCCGTGACGATCGCCCCGCAGCAGGCGGGGGTCCTCCGGGCGGACATGCGAAGGGAGCGGCCCCCACGCGTGGCGTGGCCGACCGCTCCCGTCCTCACGTCGTCACCGACGCAGCCCCAGGCGCTTGATCAGCGAGCGGTAGCGCTCGATGTCGGTCGCTTCCAGGTAACGCAGCATCCGCTTGCGGCGCCCGACCAGCAGCAGCAGGCCGCGCCGGCTGTGGTGGTCGTGGGCGTGCTCGCGGGAGTGCGCGGTGAGGTCCTTGATCCGCTGCGTCAGCATCGCGATCTGCACCTCGGGGGAGCCGGTGTCACCCTCGCTGGTCGCGTACTCGGTCATGATCTGCTTCTTCGTGGCGGCGTCCAGCGGCACGGGTGACTCCTTAGATGGCTCGTTGCGCGGTGCCCGCAGGCGATTCCTGGGGGCGCTCTCGATCCGCGGCCGGTTCACGGCAAGTGGTCACGATATCAGTGCGGCCCGGTTTCGCCCGCATCGCCTCTCCGTCGGCGGCGTCGGCTCCGCGTCGCGGCGGACCGTACGAACGCGTCGTTCCGACCGCACGCGCCCATCGTGGCCGACTCTACGAGCCCGGAGACGACGGTTGTACGAGTTCTCCGGTGCCGCGGCGTCGTTGGGAGACCACCTCAGGTAGGGGCCACCCACGCCGAACGGGAGGGGAGCCACCCGTACTCCCACCGCCGGAGGGTCATGCCCACGCCTGCCGCCGACCCCGAGCCCCGGCCCGCCTCCGCGCCGCGGGTGTTGCCGCCGCCGCACCTGCGGCCGCCGAACCGGCCGTGCGCTTCGTCCCCGACTCCTCCCGCACCATCGGCGGCCGGCGCGCCGCCGCGCCGGCATCGGCCCAGCAGGTCAGCGGATCCAGCCCGCACGCCCCGAACCTGGTGATCGACCCGGACCCGGCCTGGCACCTCGCGCGCCGCGCCGCGCACGCCGGCACCGCGGCCACCGCCGCCGCCATCGCCACGGCGGGCACCACGGCCTGGCTGGAGTCCCAGTTGAAGCCGGCCGCGATCGACGACTCCGCCTGCGAGCGGCAGGTCGCCGCCGCCTTCCCGCTCGCCGGCATGTCGGCGACCGGGGTGCGCTCCGCCACCGGCAACAAGCCCTGGAACGCCCCGCCCGCCGTCGCGCGGGCGACCCTCTGGCGGCAGCTCGCCACCCGCCGCCCCCTCCTGGAGTCGGTCGTGGAGATGTGGCACGACCACCTGCACGTCGCGTTGTTCAGCGACAAGATCCACGAGTACGTCGGCGTCTACGACCGTGAGGTCATCCGCAGGCACGCGCTCGGGACGTTCAAAGACCTCCTCTTCGCCGCCACCACGCACCCCGCCATGCTGCTCTACCTCGACAACGCCGGGTCCACCAAGGCGAACCCGAACGAGAACCTCGGACGCGAGCTGCTCGAGCTGCACACCGTCGGGGTCGGGGCGCACACCGAGGCGGACGTGAAGGCCGCCGCGCGGCTGCTGACCGGGTTGTCGGTGGACTGGGCCTCCGGCGCCTTCACCTACCGCCCGAGCGACCACGCCACGGGGCCGGTGACCTGCGTGGGCCTGACCCTCGCCAACCGCTCCACCGACCGCAAGGCGGTGCTCGCGGACGTCCGGCGCCTCACCGACCACCTGGCCACGCGCCCCGCGACGGTCCGGCGGATCGTGGGCCGAATGGCGCGCCGGTTCGTCGCGGACGAACCGCCGAGCTCGCTCCTGGACCGGCTGGCGAGCGCCTATCTCGCGGGCGGCACCGCGATCGCGCCGGTGCTGCGCGCGCTGTTCACCAGCCGGGAGTTCGCCACCTCGGTGGGCGCCAAATGGCGGCGCCCGCAGGAGCTGATGGCCACGCTGGTCGCGGCCGGACGCCCCGCGTACGTGCCCCCGAGCGACACCGGCGAGTGGGCCAAGCTCGGCACGTACACCTGGCTGCTGGAGACCCTCGGGCATGTGCCGCTCGATCACCCGGACCCCGACGGGCCGAGCGACCTCGCCAGCTCCTGGCTCCACCCGGGCGCGCTGCTGGCCCGCTGGAACGCCGCCGAGGGCGTCGCGGGGCGCTGGGACAAGACGCTCGCCATGAGCCCCTGGCGGGACGTCTTCTCGATCAGCACGTCGCTGACCTACGCGCAGGCCGCGGACCGGATCGTCCACCAACTCTGCGGGATCCACCCCTCGGCGGCGGATCGGGACACGCTCGCCCGGTTCCTGGCCCGGCCGACGGGCGGGCCGGACACCCCCGCCCCCACCGCACAGGTCAGCGAGGATGCCCTGCGCTGGCACCTCGACCAGACGGTGCGGCTCGCCATGGCCTCGCCGTACCTGGGGATCCGATGAGAGAGAGCACGTCCGCGACCACGCTAGGAGGTCTCGTGCCCGCGAAGGACTCACGCGGTGAGTTGCTGGAGCACCTGTGGCGCCTCGACGAGGACATCGTCCCGGTGCACACGCACGACGACCGCTCCTTCCTATTGGATGTGAGCGACGGGGGGCGTGAGGTGCTGTCCGGCGCCCGCGAGGCCGCCGAGCGCGTGCTCCGGCGCTCCCCCGTGTCCCGCCGCAGCGTGCTCGCCGGGTTGGCCGCGTGCGGGGCGCTGGCGATGGTCGACCCCCGCCCCCGCTACGCTTTCGCGGCCGAGCCGTCGGGCGGCCGGGACGTGCTGGTCGTGGTGTTCCTGCGCGGCGGCGCGGACGGGTTGCAGGCGGTGGTCCCGTACGCCGACCCGGGGTACGCAGCGGCGCGCCCCACCCTCGCCATCCGGCAGCAGGACCTGCTCGTGCTCGACGAGCGGTTCGGGCTGCACCCGAAGCTCGCGCCCCTGAAGCCGCTGTGGGACGCGCGCCAGCTCGCGATCGTCCCCGCCGTCGGCAACCCGGCCGCCAACCGCTCGCACTTCGACGCCCAGCTCGCCGCCGAGCGCGCGGCCCCGGCGCAGGTCCGGTCGGGCTGGGTGGGCCGGCACCTGAGCGCCGTGTCGGCCGGGAGGGACCTGACGCGGGCTGTCACCTTCGGCGACCGCGCGGCCGTGGCGACCAGCGGCGCCTTCCCGACCGCCGCGGTCGGCGGTGAGCTGTCCGACTTCGAGGTCTGGGCCTGGGAGGGCTTCCATGCCCAGGTCGGGCAGACGCTCACGGCGCTGGCCGGCTCGGCGGGCGGCCAGGTCGCGCAGGGCTCGCAGGGCGCGTTCGCGGGGATCACCGCCCTGGCCGGCGCGCGGGCCACGTCGGAGCAGCCCAGCGGCGGCGCCAGCTATCCGCTCGGCTCGTTCGGCCGGGGTCTGCGGGAGGCCGCCCGGGTCATCCGCTCCGGCGCCCCCGTGGAGGTGGTGTGCCTCGATCTCGGCGACTGGGACATGCACGCCCGGCACGGCGGGCCGTTCGAGGAGTGGGGCGCGATGGCCCGCAAGCTGACCGAGCTCAGCGAGGGGCTGGCCGCCTTCCGCACCGACCTCGGCGAGGCGTGGGCCCGCACGTCCCTGGTGACGATGAGCGAGTTCGGCCGTCGCGTCGCCGAGAACTCCTCCGGCGGCAGCGACCACGGCAGGGGCGGCGTCATGTTCGTCGCCGGCGGTGGGATCCGCGGCGGCCTGTACGGGACCTGGCCGGGCCTTTCACCCAGCCAGCTCCAGGACGGCGACGTGGCGATCGCGACGGACTACCGGCAGGTGCTCGCCGAGCTGCTGACGGCCCGGCTCGGCGCCACCTCGGTGGGAACCGTCTTCCCCGGGCTGACACCGGCGCCCCTCGGGCTGGCCGTCCCTCGCTGACGCGACAACTCGTCAGGCCAGTTCGGGGAACCAGATCGCCAGCTCGCGCTGCGCCGACTCCACCGAGTCGGAGCCGTGCACGATGTTCTCCTGCGGGCCGTTGCCCCAGTCGCGGCCGAAGTCGCCGCGGATCGTGCCGGGCGTCGCCACGGTCGGGTCGGTCTTGCCGGCCAGGGAGCGGAAGCCCTCGACGACCCGTCCGCCCTCGATGCAGGCGGCCACGACCGGGCCGCTCGACATGAAGGCCAGCAGTTCCTCATAGAAGCCCTTGCCCTCGTGCTCCGCGTAGTGCGGCGCCAGGATCTCCCGGGTGGGGCTCACCAGCTTGAGGCCCACGATCGTGTAGCCCTTGGCCTCGATCCGGCGGAGCACTTCACCGACCAGGCCGCGTTCCACGGCGTCGGGCTTGACGAGGACGAGTGTGCGTTCGGTCATGGCCGCAGCCTAGCCAGTCCGCGAAGGCGAACGGCCCGGTGCGCGCGACCCGCACGCGGAACGGCCCCCATCGGCATCCGTGCCGGACGCCTCCCCTGGGCACGCGCGACGCGCGCGCGGACCGGCCCCCGACGAAACGTCGCCGCGCCCCGGGAGTCCGGGGCGCGGCGACGGGCGAAGGATCCGCCCCGCGGAGCGCGGGTCAGCTCACGATCGGCCAGAGCGCCAGGCAGAGCGCGAACCCGGTCAGGCCGAGGATCGTCGTCAGCACGGTCCAGGTCTTGAGGCCGTCGGCGACGGACAGGCCCTGGTACTTGGTGACGATCCAGAAGCCGGAGTCGTTGATGTGCGACAGGCCCAGGCCGCCGAAGCAGGTGGCGAGGGTCAGCACGACCACCTGCATCGAGGAGTAGCCGCCGGCCTCGATCGCCGGCTGGATCAGCCCGCCCGCGGTCAAGATGGCCACCGTGGCCGAGCCCTGCGCCGCGCGCAGGGCCAACGCGATCACGAAGCCGGCCACGATCAGGGGCAGCCCCATGCCAGTCAGCGAATCCGACAGGGCCTTGCCGATGCCGGTCTCGACGAGCACGTTGCCGAAGACACCGCCGGCGCCGGTCACGAAGATGATGATGGCGACCATCGGCAGCGCCGAATCCATCACGGACGTGCGCTCGGTCAGGCTCCAGCCGATCTTGCTGCCGATCGCGAAGTAGGCCACGATCACGCCGATGAGCAGGGCGGTCGTGGGCTGCCCGATGAACGACGCGTACGGACGGAAGGCGTGCTCCGGATCCAGCACCGTCGCCGCCACCGAGCCGACCATGATCAAGGCGATGGGCAGGATGATGAGCCCGGCGATCAGGCCCGCCGACGGCCGGGTGGACGCTCGCGTGGCGACGGCGACGCCGCCCGAGCCGCCCGAGCCGCCCGAGCCGCCCGCAGGCGTGCCGGCGGCGCTCCCGTCCTCGTGCGGGGTCACGCCCTCGATCTCGTGGGGCGCGCTGCTCGGCACCTCGTGGGCGTCGTCTTCCAGCGCGGCCGTCGCGGGCGACTCCAGCAGGGTGATCCCATCGACCTTGAACAGCTTGCTCGCGAAGAAGCCGACGACTCCGACGATCGCGCAGATCACCAGGCCGATCAGGGTCATGAGGCCGACGTCGGCGCCGACCGTCGCGGCCGCGGCGACCGGGCCCGGGTGCGGCGGGAGCGTCACGTGCACGGTCAGCAGCACGCCGCCGACCGGCAGGCCGAGCTTGAGCGGGTGGATGCCGGACGCCTTGGCGAAGGCGAACACGATCGGAGCCAGGATGATGAAGCCGACGTCGAAGAACACCGGGATGCCGAGGATGAACGCCGCCGCCGTGACGGCCGCGACGACCCGCTTGCGGCCGAGGGCCGCCGTGAACTGCGTCGCCAGCGTCTCGGCGCCGCCGGAGACCTCGACGAGTCTGCCGAGCATCGACCCGAGCCCGACGATGATCGCCACGGATCCGAGGACCTTGCCCATGCCGGCGATCATCACCGGCACGACCTGGTCGACGGGGATCCCCGCGACGAGGGCGGTGCCCATCGCGACGAGGAGCAGGGACGCGTACGCCGAGAACTCGAACTTGATGACCAGGACGAGCAGGACGAGGATCGCGACGAGCGCGATCGTGAGGAGTGCCGCGGTACCCATGTCAGCCCCTCGCCCTCGGGGCGACCACGGTGATGACCGAGGAGTCGTCGCTGGCCCCCAGGCCGTGCGCCTCCCCCACGAGGTAGAGCTGCTGCGCGGCCGCGGCGATCGGCGTGGCGAGGTGAGCGGCCTGGGCGGCGCTCGCGACGATCCCCATGTCCTTGACGAAGATGTCGAGGCGGCTCTTCACCTCGGCCCCGCCTTCGTCGTACGCCTGCAGCATCCGCGGGCCGCGGTCCCCCAGCATGAACGACTGCGCCGCGCCCGCTCCGAGGGTCTCGAGGGCCTTCGCGGGGTCCAGCCCGAGCGCGCGCGCCAGCGCGAGGGCTTCCGCGCCCGCGGCGATGTGCACGCCGCAGAGGAGCTGGTTGACGGTCTTCATCGCCTGGCCGTCGCCGGGGTGCACGCCCACCCGCACGAGGGTGCCGGCCATGGCCTCCAGGACGGGTTCGGCGGCTGCGTACGCCTCGTCGGTGGCACCGACCGTCACCAGCAGGTCGCCGAGCCCCGCGCGGGCCGGGCCACCGGAGATGGGGGCGTCGACCAGGTGTAGGCCCGCCGCGGCGAGACGGTCGGCCACCTCGCGGACGGCGTCGATGCCCACGGTCGAGGTGAGCAGCACAACCGCGCCGGGCGCCAGGGCATCGGCGATCCCGTCGGGCCCGTAGAGGGCGTCGAGCAACTGCTCCTGGTTGCGGACCGCGAGCAGCACGACCGACGCGCCGTCCGCGGCCGGGCGGGCGCCGGCGCTCGGGGCGACCCCCGCGGCAGACGCGAGGTCGAGACGGGCCTGCGCGATGTCGTAGCCGCGGACGGTCGCGCCGTGCCGGGCCAGGTTGGTGGCCATCGGCAGGCCCATGGCGCCGAGCCCGAGCACGGCGACGACACGACCGCTCAGGTCGGGGGTGACGTCAGGGAGGGACATGGTGCGTACTCCTTCGGGGAGGTGAGGGACGAGGGGTGGGTGACGCCGGTTCAGGGTCCCGACGCGTCGGCGGCGGCGGGCCCGGGGGACGCGGGGTACAGCACGTGATCGACCAGGTCCCGACGGGTCTGGGCGAAGTGCGCGTCCAGGGCGGCCACGGCCGCGGGTGGATCGCCCGTGTGGATCGCCTCGAGGACTGCCCGGTGCTCGGCGAGGGCGTTGCGGCGCACCTGGGCGTGCCCCGAGGTCTCCCGGCGCCCGGCCCACAGCTGCTCGGCGATCGGGCGGAACACCAGCGGCACGAACACGTTCCCGCAGTGGTTCAGGATCACGTCGTGGAAGGCGAGGTCGGCGGCCACGAACGCGGCCACGTCCTCGACGGACTCGGCGCGTTCCATCGCGCCCAGGGCGCCCTCGAGCGCTTGCAGGTGCTCGGCGCCGCACTCGGGTACGAACAGCTCGATCGCGCCCAGCTCGATCATGCGGCGGATCTCCAGCAGTTGGAGCGACATCTCCCGGCGTCCGGCGGCGTCGCCACGGCGGCGCACGCCGGCCACGGCCTCGACGCTCCGCCAGGTCTCGACCGGGTTGACGTACGTGCCCCTCCCCTGCTCGACCCGCAGGACCCCGTGGGTCTGCAGGACCTTGACGGCCTCCCGCAGGGTGGTGCGGCCGACCTGCGTCTGCACCGCCAGGTCCCCCTCGCGCGGCAGCGCCTGGTCCGCGAACTCGCGGGAGGCGATCCGGTCGAGCAGCCGGGAGACGGCCACATCCACTTGGCTACGCGCCGGGGCCACGTACCACCTCCTGGTCGACCGAGCCCGCACACCGCGCGCCGCGACGCGCACGTCGTGCGTGAGGACAAGACCTCAGAGCTCTGATGACTCACGATGGTAGGGTCGCCGACGATCTGCGGAACCCATCGCGCGGCAAATGTGACGGACGTCACATGCTCAAAGGGCGGGTACGGGGGTTCGGGGTCAGAAGCGGTAGCCGGACACCATGTCCCGCAGGTGCGTCGCGTCGGCGGTCAGGGCCTCGGCGGCGCTGCGGGCCTCCTGCGACTTCTGCAGCGTCGCGGTGAAGCCGCGGGCCGCCTGGCCGACCGCTCCCCCGATCTCGCCGGCCTGCACGGAGACCTCATCGACGTTGCGGCCCATCTCGTCGGTGGTGGCGGTCTGCTCCTCCACCGCGGAGGCGATCATCGACTGGGTGTCGTGGATGCGGGAGATGATGCCCGCGATGTCGCTGATGGAGGCGACGGCGGCCTCCGTGTCGACCTGGATCTGTTCGATGCGGCGGGTGATGTCGTCGGTGGCGGCCGCGGTCTCCTGCGCGAGGTCCTTGACCTCGTGCGCGACGACGGCGAAGCCCTTGCCGGCCTCGCCCGCGCGGGCCGCCTCGATGGTGGCGTTCAGGGCCAGGAGGTTGGTCTGGCCGGCGATCGAGGTGATCGTCCGGATCACGTCGCCGATCTCCGCGCTCGACTCGCCCAGCCGGGCGACGGTCGCGTTCGTCTGCGAGGCGGCCGTGACGGCGGACGCGGCCACCGACGCGGCGTCGCTCGCGTTGCTCGAGATCGCCCCGATGCTGCTCGTCATCTCCTCGGTGCCGGTGGCCACGGTCTCCACGGACCGGCTGACGCGGTGGGCGCTGTCGGTGATCCGCGCCGCCGCGGCCGACCCGTCGCGCGCCGCGTCCTCGACCTCGCGCGAGACGGCGAGCAGCTGTTCCGAGGCGCTGGAGACGGCCACCGCCGACGCGTTCACCTCGGACAGGATGTGCTGGAGGTCGAGGCGGGTCGCCTCGGCGGCCCGGGCCAGCTCGCCGACCTCGTCCTCGGTCTCCGCGTGGGAGGCCACCGTGAGATCGCGTCCCCGGATCGCCTCCATCGAGCGCCGCACGGAGTGCACCGACCGGACCACGACCGAGCTCGTGATGTGCGTGGCCAGCCCCATGAGGAGGACGGCCACGAGGAGGGTAGCGACAGAGCGGAACCGGCTCGCCGCGACCGTCGACTCGTTGGACTCCACCGCGGCCGTCTCGGTCGCCCGGACGTCGGCCAGCACGTCGGCGAGCGCTTCCTGCATGAGGACGAAGTCCGAGGACGCCTCGCGGATCAGAGCGTCGCCCTCGGCCACCGAGTCTGCGTCCCCGCGCTGATAGAGGGCCGCCGCGCGGGAGTCCGCATCCGTGAAGGCCCGCGCGCGGGTGACGACGGTCTGCCACCACCCGCGGCCCTGCTCGGACAACGCGCCCACAGGGAACGACTCCAGGCGGGAGTCGACGTCGGCCACCTGGCGCAGGAAGGCGGCCCGCCGCGGGGCGGCGTCGGTGGCGGTGAGCGGACCGCCGTACGTGTGCACGTCGGTGATGTAACTCTCCTGAAAGGTCTTGCCCGTCGCGGCGGCCTGCGCGAGGAGTTCGGCCCGGGCCGCCGCGTCCTTGGAGGCGGCGACCGTGTCGGAGGATCCGCGCAGGCTGTTCAGGTCGGTCCAGCTGCCCGCGGTGATGAGGACCAGGGCGACGGCCCCCAGCAGGCCCACCGAGATCAGCTTCGTGCGCAGGGACTGCCGCGACATCCACCGGGAGATCGGCAACGTCCGCCGGGTCTCGCCCGGCTGCCCGCCGGCCTTCTGACCGGCCCGGTTGACCGGCTTCGTCGCCTTGGCCGACTGGGCCTGCTTCGTCGCCTTGGTCGGCTGGGTCGGCTTGGACACCGTGGCGCCCCTCATGATTCGATCGTCCTCTCCGTGGCCCAGCGGCCGCCGTGCACCCGATAGACGGTGATGACCGTGGCCTGGTTCTCCCCGAAGCGATCGAAGCGGATCGGGCCGTTGACCCCGTCCAGGGTGACCTTGCTCAGCGCCTCCACCGTCGCGCCCCTCGCCTCCTTGGCCGAGGACGCCCGGGGCAACGTCTCCGCCAGGGCGGCGATGATCGCTTGGGCCGCGTCGTAGGCGTACGGCGACTCCGAGGCGATCGGCGCGTCGAAGCGCTGCGCGCGGTAGGCGTCCCGGAAGGCCCGACCCGCGTCGCTGTCCTCGGTGGGCCGGCCCCCCATGATTGCCAGGTCGCCGGCCGACAGCGGGCCGGAGGCGGTCAGGTAGTCGTCGGTGTAGAGGGTGTCGCCGCCCACGAGCGGCACGTGCACCCCGGCGGACTTGAGAGCCTGGCTGAAGGCGGCGCCGTCGGCGTCGTACCCGCCGAAGATGATCGCCTGCGGCGCGAGCGCGGCGATGCGCCCCACCAGCGCGGCGCGGGCCTCGCGGGTCGCCCCCGAGGTGGCGAGCACGACGGTCCCGCCCTTGGCCTCGAAGTCCCGGGTGACCGCGTCGACCAGGCCCTTGCCGTAGGTGTCGTCGTCGTGCACGGTCACGATGCGCTTCGTGCCCTGGGCCAGGAGGTGGGCGCTGAGCGTCGGCCCGTAGACGTCGTCCGGGGGGCACACGCGGAAGAACGTGGCGTGGGGGCGGGTCGGGTTCTTCGCGAAGTCCTGACCGCGGGTCAGCGCGGGGTTGGAGGCGGTGGGGCTGACCTGACCGATGGAGGCCTCGGCGAAGACGGGGGCGGCGGCGCCGGACACCCCGGTCCACAGGCCGCCCACGACGCCGACGACGGCGTCGTTGCCCGCGAGCTCGCCCGCCGCGGTCACCGCGTCGGCGGCTTCGCCCTTGTCGTCGGCGGAGGCGACCGTGAGGCGCCACCCGGGGATGCGGCCCGACTCGTTGGCCTGTCTGGCCGCGAGCTCGACGGCGTGCACCGCGCCCTTGCCGTGCTGGCCGTCGGTGCCGCTCAGCGTGGCCATCACGCCGATCACCGCTTCTCGCGTGCCGCCGGGTCCGGCCTCCCCTTGCCCGGGGGAGGTCGAGCAGGCCGCCAGAGGAAGGCAGCTTCCCACGAGGACAAGGCTGAGCAGGGCGGCGGGCCGTTTCACGAGGACTCCTGTGCCGGTGTGGGAGTGAGGCGGGGAACCACGCCCCTCATCGGCTGCCCCGGCGGGCTCCTGAACACGCATGCACGGCGACGGCGTCCCACCACGCGTGCACGGCGACGTCCCAACACGCCTGTATAGCGACGGCGTCCCGTCACGGATGCACCGCTGTGACGTCCCGCCCGCGCTCAGCGAGAAGGCCGCTCCCCCGCCTCGAGACCCTGCTCGCGCATCCAGGCCTGCGTGAGGTCGTCCATCCGCTCGCCCTGGACGAGCGCCACCCACCACAGGCCGCCGAAGATCACGCCGATGACGAACATCACCGGCACCACGAACCCGCACAGCAGGGTGGCGATCTGCACACCCCACCCCAGCGTGACGCCCCACGGGCGGCGCAGTAGCCCGGCGACCAGCACGCAGGCGAGGGCGAGGCCGAGCCCGACGATCAGGTACGTGGAGGCGTGCGTCGACCCCGAGGCGTCGGCGAGCGCCCGGGCCCCGACCGCCCCGAAGATCACCACCGGGGCCTGAGCGCCCAGGACCACGGCCGCCAGCCGCCGGGTCATTCTGCGCAGCGGACCCCTGGTCGCCGGCATCCTCATGAAGGCCCTCCCCACGGGCTCACGAGGGTGCCCCCGCGCCGAGGAGAGCCCGGGCCTCCGCGGCGGTGGTGATCGAGCCGGTCACGAGGACCGCGCCGCCGCTCCCGCCGCCGCTCGCCACCGCGTCCGCGAGCGCCGCGGCGGCGTCGAGCGCGTCCGGCAGCTCCGGCACCACGCTCACCCGGTGCTCCCCGAAGATCTCCGCCGCCAGCGCGCCGAGGCGCTCGGGCGCCAGCGCCCGCGGCGAGGTCGAGCGCGTCACGACGATCTCGGCGAGGACCGGCTCCAGCGCCGCGAGGATCCCCTCGGCGTCCTTGTCGCCGAGGACCCCGAGGACCCCGATCAGCGGCACGCCGATGAACTCCTCCTCCATCGCGGCGGCCAACGCCCGGGCACCGTGCGGGTTGTGCGCAGCGTCCACCACGACCAGCGGCGAGCGGCGCACGACCTCGAGGCGGCCCGGCGAGGTGAACGCCGCGAACGCGTGCTCGACCACGTCCCGCTCCAGCGGGCGCTCCCCGCCGCCGACGAACGCCTCCACCGCCGCGAGGGCCAGCAACGCGTTGTGGGCCTGGTGCGCGCCGTGCACCGGCAGGAACAGGTCGCGGTAGTCGCCGGCCATCCCCCGCAGGGTGACCAGTTGCCCTCCGACCGCCTGCGCGCGCTGCAGGACCGCGATGTCGACGCCCTCGAGGACCGACGCGGCGCCCACCTCGGCGCATCGCTCGCGCAGCACCTCGGCCGCCTCCACGTCCTGGGCGGCGCTGACCATGATCGCGCCCGGTTTGACGATCCCCGCCTTCTCGCCCGCGATCTCCTCCAGCGTGTCCCCAAGGAACTTCTGGTGGTCGAGCCCGATCGGCGTCACCACGGCGACCGCGCCGTCGGCGGCGTTGGTCGCGTCCCAGGAGCCCCCCATCCCGACCTCGACGACCGCCGCGTCGACGGGGGCGTCGGCGAAGGCCGCGTACGCGAGCGCCACGACCGTCTCGAAGTAGGTGAGCCGCGGGCCGCCGTCCGCCAGGGAACGGGCGTCCACCATCTCCAGGTAGGGCAGCACATCGTCGTAGGTCGCGAGGAACGCCTCCCGGCTGATCGGCTCGCCGGACAGGGCGATCCGCTCCCGGAGGTCGTGCAGGTGCGGGGAGGTGAACCGGCCGGTGGACAGGCCCAGCTCACGCAGCAGCACCTCGACCATCCGGGTGGTGGAGGTCTTCCCGTTGGTCCCGGTGACGTGCACCATCGGGAACGTGCGCTGCGGGTCGCCCAGCAACTCCAGCACGGCGCGGACCCGCTCCAGGGACGGCTCGATGTCGCTCTCGGGGGCGCGGCGCAGGATCTCCTCGGAGACCTCACGCATCCGGCGCCGGGTCGCCAGCTTCTCGTCGGCGCGCCGCGCGGAGTCCGCCGCCGCGGCGCGCTCCGCGCGGGACGGGCTCACGCCGGGACCCCCATCCACACCAGCTCGGGCAACCCGACCTGCTCCTCCCGCCCCACCTCGACGAGGCCGTAGCTCCGGCAGAACGCGGCCGCGGAGTCGTTGCCCTCGGTGTAGCAGACGCGCACGGGCACGTGCAGTTCGGCGGCGCGCTCCGTCACGGCCCTCAGGAGCAGGCCCCCGACGCCCCGGCCCTGGAGGCCGGGCGCCACGTACAGCTTCCAGACGACCAGTGACTTGCCGTACGAACCGAAGGAGCACAAGCCGACCAGCTCGCCGTCCGCGTGCGCCACGAACGTGCGCCCCGCGCGGATCGAGGGGATCATCGCATCCTTGGTCCAGGACTTCGCCATGAGCAGCTCGATGAGCTCCGGCTCCAGGATCCCTTGGTAGGTGGCCGGGACGGCGGTGCGCCCGAGTTCCAGGATCGCTTCCAGGTCCTCCCCGCCCGCCGCGCGCACGCTCGCCTCGACCGGCGCGCGCGTGTCCGCGGACGTTGCGGACGCCGCGGACGCCGCGGCTCCCGTCGGTCCCGCAGCGCCCGCGGCACCGGCAGCACCCGGCCCCAACCGGACTCGGTCGTCGCTGGGCTCCGTCATAGGCGTTTCACCACGATTCTGACCGTGCGCTGATCTCCCACCTCGACCGACGTCCCGACGCCCTCCGGCAGGGCGTCGACCGGCCCGAAGCCGATCTGGCGGGCCAGGGTCTCCTCCTGGATGAACCTCTGGTGGTCGAGCACGACCCGCTGCGTGTCCGCGTCGCCGCAGACCGTGAGCGAGATCGCGTCGCCGTAGGCCAGGTCCTGCACCCGACGCTCCGCGTTGACCGCCCGCGCGATGTCGGCCGCGAGCCCCTCCCGGGCCAACTCCTCCGTCAGCACCGTGTCGAGCACGACGAACCCGCCGCCCGGCAGCATCCCGACGCTGCCGGTCGACGCGTGCGCGTCGTCCACGACCGTCTCCAGGGTGTATTCGCCCTCGGCCAGCGCGATCCCGGCGCAGGTGACCACGCCGTCGCCGCCGACCGACCAGTCGCCGGTCTTGGCGCCCTTGATCACGGGCTGGACCTGCTTGCCGAGGCGAGGCCCGGCGGCGCGGGCGTTCACGCTCAGGCGTTGGCTCACCCCGAAGTCGGACTCGCTGGCCGCGGTCAGATCCACCCAGGCGACCTCCTTGACGTTCGCCTCCGCGGCGATGAGGTCGGCGAACGGCTCCAGCGAGGCCGGATCTGCCGTCACGACGGTCAATCGCGCGAGCGGCAGTCGGGTCCGCAGCCCCTGCGCCTTGCGCAGGCTCGAGGCGACCGAGCAGACGTCGCGGGCCCGCTCCATCCGGGCCACCAGGTCGTGGTCGGCGGGCAGGTCGTCGGCGACCGGCCAGTCGGTCAGGTGGACCGACCGTCCGCCGGTCAGGCCGCGCCAGATCTCCTCCGTGGTCATCGGGAGCAGCGGGGCCGCCAGGCGGCACAGCACCTCCAGCGTCGTGTAGAGGGTGTCCATCGCGGCCCGGGCCGCGTCGCCGGACTCCCCCCGCGTGTCCCAGAAGCGGTCGCGGCTGCGCCGTACGTACCAGTTCGTGAGCACGTCCAGGAAGACGCGTACGGACTCGCAGGCGCCCGCGATGTCGAAGACGTCGAGCTGACCCTGGACCTGCTCCACCAGCTCCCGGAGCCGGGCGATCAGGTAGCGGTCGAGCACGTGCGTCGAGGCCGTCGACCAGGAGGCGTCGTACCCGGTGGGTCCGGTGCCGTCGGAGCGGGCCTGGAAGGCGTTGGCGTAGGTCGAGAAGAAGTACCAGGTGCTCCAGAGCGGCAGCAGCGCCGCCCGGACGCCCTCGCGGATGCCCTGCTCGGTGACGATCAGGTTGCCGCCGCGCAGGATCGGGCTGGACATGAGGAACCAGCGCATGGCGTCGGCCCCGTCGCGGTCGAACACCTCGGAGACGTCCGGGTAGTTGCGCAGCGACTTGCTCATCTTGGCGCCGTCGTTGCCCAGCACGATCCCGTGGCTCAGGCAGGAGGTGAACGCCGGGCGGTCGAACAGCGCGGTGGCGAGGATGTGCATCGTGTAGAACCAGCCGCGGGTCTGCCCGATGTATTCGACGATGAAGTCGCCCGGGAAGTGGTGCTCGAACCAGTCGGCGTTCTCGAAGGGGTAGTGCACCTGCGCGAACGGCATCGAGCCGGAGTCGAACCAGCAGTCCAGGACCTCGGGCACGCGGCGCATCGTGGAGGCCCCGGTCGGGTCGTCCGGGTTGGGCCGCGTGAGCTCGTCGACGTACGGGCGGTGCAGGTCCACCTCCCCGTCCGGGTTGCGCGGCAGGGTCCCGAAGTCGGCCTCCAGCTGCGCGAAGGAGCCGTAGACGTCGACGCGCGGGTAGCTCGGGTCGTCGCTCACCCAGACCGGGATCGGGCTGCCCCAGAACCGGTTGCGGGAGATCGACCAGTCCCGGGCGCCGGACAGCCACTTGCCGAACTGGCCGTACTTGACGTGCTCGGGCACCCAGGTGATGTCCTCGTTGACCTCGACCATCCGGTCGCGGAACTTCGTCACCTCGACGAACCAGCTGCTCACCGCTTTGTAGATCAGCGGCTGCTTGCAGCGCCAGCAGTGCGGGTAGGAGTGTACGTAGCTCTCCTCGCGCACCAGCAGCCCGCGCTCGCGCAGGGAGGTGATGATCGGACGGTTGGCCTCGAAGACCTGCATCCCCTCGAAGTCGGGCGCGACCGAGGTGAAGGCGGCCCGGTCGTCGACCGACAGGATCGTCGGGATGCCGACCGCGGTGCAGGCCAGCTGGTCGACCTCGCCGTAGGCGGGCGCCATGTGCACCACGCCGGTGCCGTCCTCGGTCGTGACGTCGTCGGAGACGATCACCTGGAAGGCGTTCTGCGTCCCCCACCGCTCGACGTCCGCGAAGTAGTCGAACATCGGCGCGTAGCGCGCCCCGACCAGCTCGCGGCCGGTCAAGGTCTCCTCCACGAGACTCCGTACGGTCTTCGGGTCGTTGCCCTTGCCGACGAACTCCTTCGCGTAGTGCGCGAGCCGGGCGGCGGCCACGATGTAGCGGTGACCGTCGTCGGCGCGCACCGCGACGTACTCGATGTCCTCCCCCACCGCCATCGCGAGGTTGGTCGGCAGCGTCCACGGGGTCGTCGTCCACGCGACGAGCCGGTCGCCGTTCTCCAGCGCCACCCACACCGACACCGACGGGTCCTGGCGCTGCTGGTAGACCTCGTCGTCCATCCGCAGCTCGTGGTTGGACAGCGGGGTCTCGTCGTTCCAGCAGTACGGGAGCACCTTGTGCCCCTCGTAGACCAGGCCCTTGTCGTACAGGGACTTGAACGCCCAGATGACCGACTCCATGTAGGAGGGGTCCAGCGTCTTGTAGTCGTTGTCGAAGTCGACCCAGCGGGCCTGCCGCGTGACGTAGTCCTGCCACTCGCGCGTGTAGCGCAGCACCGACTCCCGGCACTCCTGGTTGAACGCGCCGATGCCCATCTCCTCGATCTCCTTCTTCGTGGAGATCGACAGGAGGCGCTGGGCCTCCAGCTCGGCGGGCAGCCCGTGCGTGTCCCAGCCGAACCGCCGCTCGACCCGGCGGCCGCGCATGGTCTCGTACCGCGGCACCACGTCCTTGACGTAGCCCGTGAGCAGGTGACCGTAGTGCGGCAGCCCGTTCGCGAAGGGTGGCCCGTCGTAGAAGACGAACTCGTTGG
>JBDIAS010000060.1:0-17473 GCA_039812465.1 Austwickia sp.
GCAGGGCGTACGGCCTCCGCAGCCTCCACCTCGCGACGGGCCGCGTCCAGGTGCGTGGCCGGGGCTACCACCACGACCCGGGCGACGTCCGGGCAGGAAAGCACGCGCTCGAGCGCGTGGCCCAGCAGGGACCGCCCGGCGAGTTCGACGAAGGCCTTGGGCACGAAACAGCCGAGGCGGTTGCCCGCCCCGGCTGCGACGATGACGACTGCGACGGTCAGGAGGCCAGCACCTCGTCCAGAATGACCTCGGCCTGGTCCTCGTCCGTCTTCTCGGCGAGGGCCAGCTCGGAGACGAGGATCTGGCGCGCCTTGGCGAGCATCCGCTTCTCCCCGGCCGACAGGCCGCGGCCCTTCTCTCGCCGCCACAGGTCACGCACGACCTCGGCGACCTTGATGACGTCGCCGGAGGCGAGCTTCTCCAGGTTGGCCTTGTAGCGGCGCGACCAGTTGGTCGGCTCCTCGGTGTGGGAGGCGCGCAGGACGGCGAACACGCGGTCGAGCCCTTCCTGACCCACGACGTCGCGCACCCCGATATCTTCGCAGTTGTCGGCGGGGACCTCAATCGTCAGATCACCCTGCGCCACCTTCAACACGAGATAGAGCTTTTCTTCGCCTCGGATGGTGCGTGTCTTGATCTGCTCGATGAGTGCCGCACCGTGGTGCGGGTACACAACCGTCTCGCCGACATTGAAGACCATATGTGCTATTCCCCTTTCGCAGGGATCAGCTTACCACGCCGGAGCCGCTCACCGTAACTCGAGGACCGCCATTTGCCCTGGTCAGCGCCTCGACGATGCGCGCAGAGCCGGATTTCCCACCTTGACAAGCACCGCCGCATATGCCTGCCGGGCGTGGTCTCCGACCGCCTGTCGCCCCGCCCGACCGCCCGCCGACGACCACCGCGAAGCCGCCGCGGGCCGCTGAACACGAAACGGTACGCTCACCTGCGTGACTCGCCGACCGTCGTCTCCCGCAGCCGCCCGCGCCCGATCCCGCTCGGCGCGTGGTGTCGCCGCGCTCGCCCTCGCCGCCGCCACCCTCGGCCTCGCGGGCTGCCAGTGGACCTCTCCCATCACCACGACGCTGCAGTACGACGCCGGCGACGGCTCCTCGGCGCAGGTGGGTGACGTGCACATCTTCAACGCGCTGATCGTCTCCGAACGCAAGGACGGCCCCGGCACCCTCGCCGCCACCCTGGAGAACCGGGGCACGTCGGCCGCGACCGTGCCGGTCACGGTCGGCAGCGCGCAGGTGGCCGATATCCAGGTGCCCGCCGGCCAAGTGGTCCAGCTGAGCGACGCGACGGCGGGCAAGTTCACCCGCGTCTCCGCGGTCCCTGAGCCCCCGGGCGCCATGGTCGAGGTGCACTTCGGCACCGCGCGCACCAACGTCCCGGTGCTGACGCCGCAGTACCCGTACGAGCAGTACAGCCCCGGCGGCGCCGCGGGCACGACCGGGACCACCAGCCCTGGAACCACCAGCCCTGGGCAGACCGCGACCACCGCGCCCGCGGGGAACTGACCCCGCCGGTCAGGGCTCCTCTCGGGTCAGCGCTCGTCGGGTCAGCGCTCGTCGGGTCAGGGCTCCTCGAACTTGTAGCCGAGCCCCCGGACGGTCACGATGTGCTGCGGCCGGGAGGGGTCCGGCTCGATCTTGGCGCGTAGCCGCTTGACGTGGACGTCGAGCGTCTTGGTGTCGCCGACGTAGTCGCTGCCCCAGACCCGGTCGATCAGCTGCATCCGCGTCAGCACGCGGCCCGCGTTGCGCAGCAGCATCTCCAGAAGCTCGAACTCCTTCAGCGGCAACGCGGTCGGTTCCCCGTCGACGGTCACGGTGTGCCGCTCCACGTCCATCCGGACCGGGCCGGCCTCGATGGTGGACGGGAGGAGGTCGTCGGGCTCGGTGTGCCGCCGCAGGACGGCCTTGATCCGGGCGAGCAGCTCGCGGCTGCTGTACGGCTTCGTCACGTAATCGTCCGCGCCGATCTCCAGGCCGACGACCTTGTCGATCTCGCCGTCCTTCGCGGTGAGCATGATCACCGGCACGGCGGAGCGCTGGCGGAGGGAGCGACACACGTCGATCCCGGAGAGGCCAGGCAGCATCAGGTCGAGGAGCACGAGGTCGGCGCCGCCGCGGTCGAACTCCTCGAGCGCGCCCGGTCCGGTGTCGGCGACGACGACGTCGTACCCCTCCTTCGTCAGCAGGTAGGAAAGGGGGTCGGAGAAGGACTCCTCGTCCTCCACCACCAAGATGCGGGTCACTGCGTCCTCATCCTCTCGACGGCGCTCTTGGTGTGACTTTGGGACGCGCTCCCTCCCAGCGAAGCCGGGAGCGAGCGCGTGGGGGCAGACTCGGCGAAGGCGGCCGGCAGGCGCATCGTGAAGGTGGAGCCGCGCCCCACGGCGCTCCACACCGTCACCTCGCCACCGTGGTTGGCGCAGATGTGTTTGACGATCGCGAGTCCGAGGCCCGTGCCCCCCGTCGCGCGGGACCGGGCCGGGTCGACGCGGTAGAACCGCTCGAAGATCCGCTCCTGCTCGGCGGCCGGGATGCCCTGCCCCTGGTCGCTCACGGTGATCTCCACGATGGAGTCGAGCTGTCGAACTCCCACTGCGACGCGGGTGCCGGATTCCGAGTAGTTGACCGCGTTGGTGAGCAGGTTCGCCACCGCGGTGACCAGCATGGCCGCGTCACCGTAGACGCTAGCGTCCGGGTCGGCGACCACGGCCACCGCCATGTCCCGCGCCTCGGCGAGGGTCGCGATCCGGTCAGCCGCCTCCGCGACCACGGGCGCGAGAAGCACCAGGGAGGGGTCCGACAGCGAGTCGGCGCTCTGGAGGCGGGACAGGTCGACGATCTCCTGCACGAGGCGCGCGAGGCGTTCGCTCTCCGTACGGATCCGGTCCGCGAATCGGCCGACGGCCTCGGGATCCTCGCGCGCGTCCTGCACGGCCTCGGCGAGGAGGGAGATCCCGCCCACCGGGGTCTTCAGCTCGTGGCTGACGTTCGCCACGAAGTCGCGGCGCACCTCCTCGACCCGCTGCGCCTGGGTCTGGTCGTCGATGAGCAGCAGGATGAGGTCGTCGCCGATGACGGCGACGCGTGTCTGCACCACCAGCCTCCCGAAGCCGAGGTGCCCTCGGGAGAGCTCCAGCTGCGTCTCGCGGCTGACGCCGTCGCGCCGAACCTCCCGCGCCAGCTCGCGCAGCGGGGCGTGCACCAGGTCCTTGCCGCGCACCAAGCCCAGCGAGCGCGCCGCGTGGGTTGCCGTGAGGACGGTGTCTCCGACGTCCAGCACGACGGCGGCGCTGCGCAGGACGCCGAGGACGTCCTGCAGCTGGGCAACATCCAGCGGAACCGAAAGCCTGCGCACCGGCGTGCTGTCCCGCTCCTCGCCCTGCCTGTCCCCGACGCGCGCCCACCGTTGCCCGGCGAGCGCGCCGAGCGCGGCGGCCCCGACGCCCGTCACCGGCAACCAGAAGGACAGGTCCACAGCACGAAGCGTACGCACGGGGTTCGCGTGCCAGCCAAACGCTGTACGCAGATCACTTCCGGGGCGCATAGTGTTCACCTTCGGGTCCCGGTACGTTCATCCTCAGCTGCGAGCCTCCGAAGCGAGCGGCCCGTCCGGGTCCCGTAGCCTGCCCGCAGGCGCCATCCGGAGGGGGCTGCGTCGCAGAGGCTTCACCGAGTAGACCCACTGATCCGCCCAGCGAAGAGGACAACATGCGAGACGCCTTCCACGAGGACCTCGACCGGATCTCAGACCAGCTCGTCGCGATGACGCGCCTTGCGGGGTCCGCCATCGCGCGGGCCACGACCGCTCTCCTGGACGCCGACGTTGCTCTGGCCGAGAGCGTCATCGCCGCCGACGAGAAGCTCGACACGATGCGGATCTCCCTGGAGGACCTCGCGCTGGAACTGCTCGCCCGTCAGCAACCCGTGGCCACCGACCTGCGCATGGTCGTGACGGCGCTGCAGATGGCCGCAGACCTCGAGCGGATGGGCGACCTCGCCAAGCACATCGCCAAGGTCGCCCGGCTGCGCTTCCCCAACTCCGCGGTGCCGACGACGCTCCGGCCGACGTTCATCGAGATGGACACCGTCGCGGAGCTGATCGTGAGCGAGACCGGCGCGATCATCGCCGGCAAGAACGCCAACGGCGCGGCCCGCCTCAGCGAGGTGGATGACCGGATGGACGACCTGCACAAGCAGGTCTTCGCGCTCCTGCGCGACAAGGAGCTCGCCGTGGACACCGAGACGGCGATCGACATCACGCTGCTCGCCCGCTACTACGAGCGGTTCGCCGACCACGCGGTGCTCGTCGCCGAACGGGTGGCGTTCCTCGTCACCGGGGAGTCGCAGGCGGTCGCGCCCAGCCGCTGAGGTCCACGACCGGCACTGAGATCCACGACGAAGGCCCCGGCCGTCCCTGAGGACGGCACGGGGCCTTCGTCTGCCAGCGGTCAGCGGCCCTGGTTGGCCACGGCCTGGGCAGCCGCCTCGGCGGCCTCGGGGTCGAGGTACTGGCCGCCCCGAGTGAGCGGACGGAACTGCTCGTCCAGCTCGTAGACCAGCGGCTGGCCGGTCGGGATGTTCAAGCCGGCGATGTCCTCGTCGCTGATCCCGTCGAGATGCTTGACCATCGCCCGCAGGCTGTTGCCGTGCGCCGCCACCAGGACGACCTTGCCGTCGCGCAGGTCGGGCACGATCGCGCTCTCCCAGTACGGCAGGAGGCGGACCACGACGTCCTTCAGGCACTCGGTCGCCGGGTTGTCCCCGTCGATGTTCGCGTACCGCACGTCGTGCGCCTGGCTGAACTCGTCGTCGGGGTCGATCGGCGGCGGCGGCGTGTCGTAGCTCCGACGCCACTGCATGAACTGCTCTTCACCGAACTCGTCCCGGATCTGCTTTTTGTCCTTGCCCTGCAGCGCCCCGTAGTGCCGCTCGTTCAGTCGCCAGTGGCGACGCACGGGGATCCAGTGCCGATCGGCGGCGTCGAGGGCGATGTTCGCGGTGTTGATCGCGCGGCGAAGCACGGAGGTGTGCAGGACGTCGGGGAGGACGCCCTTGGCCTTGAGCAGCTCGCCACCGCGGACCGCTTCGTCGCGGCCCTTGTCGGTCAGGTCGACGTCGACCCAGCCGGTGAACAGGTTCTTGGCGTTCCACTGGCTCTCGCCGTGGCGCAGGAGCACGAGGGTGTAAGTCATGGGGCTCACTCTAGTTCGAACCCCCGCCCGTCAGGCGGGCGTCGACGGCTCCTCTGCGCCCTCCAAGATGTCGCGAAAGGCCTCCAGGTTGCGCAGCGACTCCCCCCGCGAGACGCGCCATGCCCACTCCCGGCGCATCGAGCGCAGGAAGCCGAGCGCGAGCAGCTCGTTGAACGCCCCGTCGCAGGCCTCCAGGACCACGCCGAGGAGCTGGTCGAGAGCGTCGGCGTCCACGGCCCGCAGCGGCAGGCGGCCCACCACGAAGACGTCGCCGCTCCCGTCGATCGCGTACGCCAGACCCGGCGTGCGCAGGTTGCGCGTGAGCAGCAACCGGTAGAACTCCTCGTGGTTCTCGTCCGGGTGGCGGATCACGAACGCCGTCACCGACAGGTCACGCTCCCCGACCAGCAGCGAGCAGACGGTCTTGAGCTTCTTGTCCCCCGGCAGCACGAGCACCCACTCGCCGTCGCGGGCGCCCGGCTCGCACTCGATCTCGGCGTCGGCGGCAAACTCCTGGATCACCTGGATCACCTGGATCGCCCGGGCCGCCTGGGCGGTCGCCTCGCCGCCGCTCACGAGGCCCTACCCCGCGCGATCTCGAAGGCCGGCGCGGTCGGCAGCAGTTCGGCGCGCCGCTCGGCGGCCGCCTGTTCGTAGACCTCCAGGAGCCGATCGGTGGTCTCCTCCCAGGAGAACCGCCGCGCGTGCGCGATGGCCCGGCGGGACAGCTCCGAGCGCCGCGCCGGGTCGTCCAGCAGGGACTCCAGCGCGCGGCTCCAGTCGGCGGGTCGGTGGGTGGATACGAGGACGCCGCCGCCGACCGCGACCGGGAGCCCGCCCACGTCGGCGGCCACGACCGGCGTGCCGCAGGCCTGCGCCTCGATCGCGACCAGCCCGAACGACTCCGAGTGCGAGGGGACGGCGAGGAGGTCGGCGGCCCGGTACCAGTGGGCGAGGCGGTCCCGGGGCCCCGGCTTCTCGAAGCGCACCGCGCGCTCGATCCCGAGCTCTCGCGCCAGCTCCTGCAGGGCGCGGGGGCGCTCCAGGCCGCTGCCGCTGGGCCCGCCGTTGACGGCGACGCGGAGCCGCCCCGCCAGGTCCGGGCGGCGCGACAGCAGGTCAGCCACGGCCTTGAGCAGCAGGTCGGGGGCCTTGAGCGGCTGCAGCCGGCCCACGAACGTGATCAGCAGGTCGTCGGGATCCACGCCGAGGAGCCGCCGACTGGCGCCCTGGTTTCCGGGGGTGAACGTCTGCAGGTCGACGCCCGGGTTCACCACGCGGACCCGCCGCGGATCGGCGTCGTAGAGGTCCACCAGCTCCGCGGCCTCCGTGTCCGTGTTGGCCACCAGCCGGTCGGCGATGGCCACGACTTGGGCCTCGCCGATCTCGCGTACGGCCGGCTCGGGCGTGTCCCCCTCCGCCAGGTGGGCGTTCTTGACCCGCGCCATCGTGTGCATGGTGTGCACGAGCGGCACCTGCCAGCGCTCCGCGACCAGCCACCCGACCTGCCCGGAGAGCCAGTAGTGCGAGTGCACGACGTCGTAATGCCCCTCCGGGCGGGCGGCCACGGCCTGCATCACCCCGGCGGCGAAGGCACACAACTGCGCGGGCAACGCCTCCTTGCTGAGCCCCTCGAAGGGTCCCGCGGGCACGTGTCGCACGATCACGCCGTCGTTCACCCGTTGGATGCGCTCCTGCGCGCCCGAGGTGGCGCGCGTGAAGACCTCGACCTCGACGCCGCGCCGCGCCATCTCCAGCGCGGATTGCAGCACGTAGACGTTCAGGCCGCCCGCGTCCCCGGTGCCGGGCGTGGCGAGCGGCGAGGTGTGCACTGCCAGCATGGCCACGCGCCGAATCGGCGAGATACCGGATCGCACCAGCACGTACCTCCTTCTGCGGACGCCGACCCACACCAGCGCCGCCCAGCACAGCAGCCGCCCAGCACCACGGGCCGTCCAGCACAACAGCGGGGCGAGGCGGATGCTTCCCGGCGACATCCTGCCTCCTGCGCCCCCGCGGTGCCCGGCGTGGGGGGTATGTGGGGGGTATCTGAGCGCCGGCGGGGGTACGCGGAGGAGGCGGGGGTACGGTGCGGGCGTGGCCCGCACGCGTCCCGTGGGCGTCCCGACGCGGGGCACGACCCACTCCAACCGGCTGAGGCGCTGCGACCGGTGGGTGACCGCGACGCAGGCGCCGCAGTGGAGGTCGCTGCCCGCGCCGCTGGTGGTCGACCTGGGATTCGGCGCCTCGCCGGTCACGACCGTGCAGCTGCGAGACCGGCTCGCCGCGGTGTGCCCGAACGTCCGCGTGCTGGGCCTGGAGATCGACCCGGAGCGGGTCGAAGCGGCGCACGGATTCGAGGGGCCGGGGCTCGCTTTCGCCGTCGGTGGCTTCGAGGTGCCCCGCAGCGACCCCTCCGACCGGCCCGTGCTGATCCGCGCCTTCAACGTCCTGCGCCAGTACGAGGAGTCCGCGACGCAACCCGCCTGGGACCTGCTGCGCTCACGGTTGCACGCGCGGGGCATCGTCGTCGACGGCACCTGCGACGAGGTGGGCCGCCTGGCCAGCTGGATCACGCTCGACGCGGGGGGTCCGCGGTCGCTGACCATCTCGCTGCGCCTCGCCGGCCTGCTCACCCCGGGACAGGTCGCCGAGCGACTCCCCAAGGCGCTGATCCACCGGAACGTACCGGGGGAACGCGCGCACGCGTTCCTGGCCGCGTTGGACCGGTCCTGGGCCCGCGCGGCGCCGCACGCCGCCTTCGGCCAGCGGCAACGGTTCGTCGCGGCGGCGGGCGCCTTGCGCGAGGAGCGCTGGCCGCTGCTCGACTCGCCCGCCCGGTGGCGGCTCGGCGAGTTGACGGTCGCCTGGGACGCCGTGCGGCCGGAAGGCCCGGCTCAGCCCCGCGCGTAGTCGTCTTCGAGGCGGACGATGTCGTCCTCGTCGAAGTGGCCGAAGCCCAGCTCGAGGATGCGCCCCGGGCGCTCGGTGGAGTTCGCCATCCGGTGCACGGCTCCGAGCGGCACCCAGATGAGCTCGCCCTGCGTCGCGGTCCAGGTGCGCTCGCCGACCGTGATGTCCAGCGGCGTCTCGTCCAACACGGTCCAGAGCTCGGCGCGCTGGGTGTGGGTCTGCAGCGAGAGCCGCTGCCCCGGGTTCACGGTGATGACCTTCACCGTGACCTTCTCGTTCTCGCAGAAGCTGCGGAAATCCCCCCACGGGCGTTCGACGCGAAACACCTGCTCCCGCCGGTCGACGTCAACTCGCGCGTCCGGATGCGCCGGGGCGTCGTTCGTGGTCACTACGGATAATCCCCCTCATCACGAAACCCGGGGCACGCCCCCGGGCTGAACTTCCATGCTACCGACCGGCCGACATCCCCCCGGCCACGCCCGCGGCGGCTGGCTCACCAGGCACGCAGGCTCACCAGGCACGCAGGCTCACCAGGAGCCGTACGGTCCCCTCCCCGAGCCACCCCGCCGCTTGGTGGGCGTGTACCGGCGGATCGCCGGCCGCACGTCCGCCAGGAACACCCCCGCGGCCACGACGCCGATCAGCCCGATGCCGAGGACGTTGCCGAGCGTCACGAACCCGACGAGGGTCGCGACGGCCGTGATGGCCACCCACGCGTTCTTGTTGAGCTTCTCCGCCGCCGCGTACGCCGCGGCCGGATGCCGCGCTGCCTCCACGAGGGCGAACACCTCCATCGCGAGGGCCGCCGCGCCCAGCAGGAGCATGACGATGGCCTGGGTGTTGTTCAGCAGCTGCATACCCCCAGAGTACGGGTGTGCCCGCGCCATACGGCGCGGGCACACCTATGTCAGGGACGCGTCAGGCGGTTGTCAGGACGGTTGTCAGGACGCGTCAGGCGTTGTCGTCGGTCTTCGGCGCGTCGCCCGCGGGCGCGTTCTCGGCCGGCGCGTTCTCGGCCGGCGCGCTCTCAGGCGCTGCGGCCGCGGCCGGCTTGGGCAGCGCGGGCTTCTTCGAGACCCGCGTGGCCGCGGCCGTCCTCTTGGCGGCCCGCTTCGCCACCGGGGTGGTGCTGCCGGCCTCGACGCCCGCACCCGCCACGGACGGCCCCGAGGACTTGGCGGCCGCCTCGGACTCCCCGGCGGTGCGGTCCTTGTCGGTCGAGCGGCGACGGCGGGCGATCGGCTTGATCCCCTCGCTGACCGCGGCCGAGCCGCGACGACGCGCCTCGCTGAGGCCCTCACGTACGTTCTCTGCCTGGTGCTCGACCTGGTCGCGGACCTGGTCGACCTGGTGGACGGCCGCCTCGCGGGTCTTCATGGCCGCTTTGCGGGCGTCCTCGGTGGAGTGCGCGGCCTTGCTGCGGCTCTTGCTGGCGACGTCCTTGCCGCGCTCGGCGAGCTCCGCGATCTGCTTCTTGCCGCCGGCCACCGCGCCCAGCGCCTGGTTCAAGGCCGCCGTCGGGGCCTGGCGGATGTCCTGACCGATGTCCTTCAGGACGCCCTTCGGGTCCTCGCGGAGCCCCTTGACCGCCTTGGTCACGTCGTTGCTGGCGCTCTCGGCGCGCTCCGAGGCCTGCTTCGTGCTGGTGGCGACCGCGTCCTTCGCCTGGCCCAGGGCCGTCGACGGCGCCTGGCGGATGTCCTGGCCGATGTCCTTCAGGACGGCCTTCGGGTCCTCGCGGAGGCCCTTGACCGCCTTCGTCACGTCGTTGCCGGCGCTCTCGGCGCGCTCCTGCAGCTGGTCGACGGTGGCGCTGGCGTCGTGCGCCGCGCGGTTGCCCAGCTCACGGATCTTCTCGACGGCCAGGTCGGAGGCCCCCACCATCGCGTACACGGGGGTGAGCGCCTCGGCGACGACCTTCTTGGCTGTAGCTTCCTTCTGCTCCGTGGATTCGGAGTTCATCACATGCTCCTTGGCGAGTGTGCTGTTGGGATGGTCTTCGGTGCCGAAGGCTGTTTCTTCGGCGGCAACGAACCCGTCGTAGAGGCGCAGCAGCGCGCGCCGCTGGTCCTCCCTCAACCGACCGTCGAGCCGGATCGCGGTGCGCACGTCCGGGCCTCGCCCCCCATGGGCTGAGTCGAGCAGGCCGGCGCGGACGTAGAGCGACTCGGCGGACACCGAGAGCCCCTGTGCTAGTCGCTGCAGGATCTCGGCGCTCGGTCGGCGTAGTCCTCGTTCGACCTGCGAGAGGTACGGGTTGCTAACGCCCGTGAGTGCAGATAGCTGACGCACGGACAGGTTTGCGTTTTGCCGCTGCTGCCGCAGGTAGGCACCGAGATCGTGCACGCTGCTGGCAGGGGTGGGCAAAGATGTCACGCGCATAGTCTGCTAGCAACTGCAAGCGGGGTGCAAGTTTGAGTGGTGCGTCGTTCACCACACTCCCGGGCACTCCCGGCCGCGACCGCGGCGCCGACGGGCGTTCAGGGCGCGACGATCACCGTCTGCGCCGCCGCCGTCGCGCCCGCGAGCAGCGTCGCGTCCACGGGGGTGTTGCGCCGCACGAGCCCCAGAGCGATGGGCCCGTCCTCGACGTGGCGCGCGACGGAGGCGAGATGGCCGACCGTCCGACCGTCGAGGGTCAGCGGAGTCCCTGGCTCCGGGATCGTGTGGCCGGACCCGTCGAGGTGGCAGAAGACGACCCGGCGCGGCGGCCTGCCCAGGTTGCGCACCCGGGCGACGGTCTCCTGGCCGCGGTAACAGCCCTTGTTCAGGTGGACGGCGGTGCGCAGCCAGTCGAGCTCGTGCGGGATCGTCCGGTGGTCCGTGTCCAAGCCCAGCCGCGGGCGCCAGGCCGCGACGCGCTCCGCTTCCGCGGCCCACGTCCCGGCCAGCGGTCGGTCGCTGACGCGTTGCGCGAGCTCGGCCCGGGGGACGATCACCTCGCGCCAGGCCCGTTGCGCGCCAGGGTGACCTTCCTGCGGCCCGTAGCACCAGGTCTGGCCCACCGGCCCGGGCCACGGATCCGCCCAGGTGACCGGCTCGCCCTCCAGCCCCTCGGCGGCGGTCGGCTCGCCGAGGACCGCGTACTGCTCTGTGCGGTCCGTGACGTCGACCCGGAGCATGAACCGCATCGAGAGCAGCCACCCGGTCAACGCCTCCGAGGTCCGCGGCTCGAGCGTCAGCCAGGTGGTCTCGCCGTCGTCCACCACGTGCAGGGCGTGCTCGACGTGTCCGTGCGGCGACAGGACCAGCGCCTCCGCGGAGGTGCGCGGCGCCAGATCGGTCAGGTGTTGCGTCGTCAGCGAGTGCAGCCACGACCGGCGATCCGGGCCGGTCACGCTCACCACCCCGCGGTGCGACAGGTCGACCACCGCCAGGCCCTCACGCAACAGACGCTGCTCGCGCATGGGGTCCCCGTAATGCGCCGCGACCCCCGCGTCGACGCCGCCCGCCTCGACCGCGCCGAGGCGCTCCAGCAGTACTGACGTCATGTCCGTCCCTCCGTCGATTCGACCCAGTCTCGCTCCTGCGGGTCGGCGGCGTCGCACGCGGCGCACCAGCCGTGCACCGCCAGGTGCCGCACGTCGGCCACGAAGCCCACCACGTCCATCAGAGCGCGCGCGAGCCCGTCCGCCAACTCCACGGGCGCATCGGAGACCTTCCCGCAGCCCAGGCAGATCAGGTGCAGGTGATCGGCGTGCGCGGTCATGTGGTAGCTCGGGGTGCGCTGGTCCAGGTACGTGTGCGACACGATCCCCGCCTGCTCCAACGCCTCGAGGTTGCGATAGACCGTCGAGAGCGACAGCGGCGCGCCGGCGTCGCGGTCCACCTCCTCGGCGACGGCGTCGGGCGTGGCGTGCTCCAGGCGCCGCACCGCCGCCAGGACCCGCTCGCGCTGCGGCGTCATCCGCATCCCGAGAGCGCGCAACGTCGGGCCCACGTCCCCGGAGGTGTCCGCCCCGTGGCCCGGCCGCGGCGAGGCGTGGTTCACGTCGACGGGGCCTTGCGCAGCGTGGCGGACAGGTGGCTGGTGAGCGGGTGGCCGGTCGCGGCCATGTCCATCGCCCACATCAGCTGGGAGTCGACATAGCCGTACATGCGGGTGGCGGCGTTGTACTCCTTCGCCTCGGGGCTGCGCATCACCCCGTCCGTGCGCAGCTGCACCGCCGGGCGCTGCGGGTCCCGCGTCCCCGCGTACATCTCGACGATGCCCGTGGGGTGCGCCAGCAGCAGCTCGATCTCGCCGGTGCGCAGCACCCGCCAGAACCCGCTCTCCGTGGCCGCGGGCCGCACCCGCGTGCCCTCCTCGTCGAGCAGCCAGCTGCGACTCTCCCAGCGCAGGAACTCGCGGCCGTCGTGGGAGCAGTCCACCTCCTGGCCGAACTGGACCGAGGTCATCGACGGGTAGCCGACCACGCCCACCCCGACCCAGCGTCCGACCAGCCAGGCGAGCGGCGCCAGCGTCGGGTTCAGGCTCGTGTCGAGTTCGAAGACCATCGCGTCCTCCTGGGGGTCGGGTCGGGGCGGGCCGCACGGGTCACTGCCACACCACCAGCCCCGCGATCACGACGCCGGTGATGAGCCACGACGCCGCGCCGGAGGCGAACTGCGGGCGGCGCCGGGACTGGGTCGGCTGCACGAAGAGGATCTGCCGGAGCGCGTACGAGCCCACCCCCGCGATCACGCCCGCGAGCGCGACGGCCCACGCGGGGACGCCACCGACCGGCACCGACCGGGCGGCGAGCCCGGCCCCCGCCGCGGCGAGGCCGGCCGCGAGGACGACCGCGGGCACATCGTCGATCCACCGACCGCGCGCCACGTCGGCGAGCGTCGCGATCGCGACGGCGCACGCCACGATCAGGATGGCGGAGGGGGCGACCGCGTGCGCCAGGTACGGGGTCGCGGAGGCCCAGGTGGCGATGATCAGGATCCCGGCCACGTTGGCCGTCAGGGATTCGACCAGGCGCGGTCGCCCGTCCCGTCGGGCGAGTTGATGGACGAAGGCCGCGAGGATGCTCAGACCCAACGCGGCGAGGACCCAGCGCAGGTCGGCGACGCCGCGTTCCGGAAGCGCCGCGAGCCAGCCGGTCGCCACCAGGCCCACCGCCGACACCCCCAGCACCGCCGTCGACCCGCGCGGACTCGGTAGGTCGAGCAGCCGCACCCAGCCGACCACGACTGCGCCCACGCAGAGCGCGCCCACGCCGACCAGCGCCATCGCGTGGCCGCTACCGGCGCCGACCGCCGAGGCCAGCGCGGCGGCGAGAGCGGTGAGGGTGACCTCGGGGCGCCACGGCCGCACGGGCAGCAGCGGGCGGCCCGGGATCGCGCTGGGCAGCGGCGAGGGATCGGGCGAGGGATCGGCGGTGGGCGGCACCGGGTCACCCACCGGCGAAGGGGGGCAGGACCTCCAGCACGCTGCCCGGCGGCACGTCGGCGTCCGGGCCGACGGCGACGCCGTCCAGCAGGGTCGAGGCGACGGCCACGACCTGGTCCAGACCCGGGTGATCCGCGGCGGCGTCGCGCAGGACCGCGGCCACCGTGCCGGGCGGCCGGAGCTCCTGCGGCGTACCGGTCGCGGCCCGGGCGGCCGCCCAGTAGCGGACCGTCACCGTGGCCAGGGGCGTCTGGCTCTCCGATTGGGTGCTCACACGCCCAGCCTGCCACGAGCCGCGCGTGGGCGTCGCGGCGCCGGTGCCAGTCCACGCCGGTTCTATCCTGGTCGAGTGGCCGAGGTTCTCCTGTTGACCGGGGCACCCGGCTCGAGCGCCGAGGTGCTCCCGTCCCTCGCCCTGCTCGGCCACCGGATCCGGCTCGCCCCGCCCGACGTGAGCGCGGCGCTGGGTGACCGTCCCCCCGACGTCCTCCTCGTGGACGCGCGCCGCGACCTGGCCGGGGGCCGCACCTTGTGCCGGCTCCTCGCGGCGACGGGTCACCTCAGCCCGGTGATCGCGATCCTGACCGAGGGCGGTCTCGCCGGGCTCAGCCACGACTGGCAGGTCGCCGACGTGCTGCTCGACACGGCCGGGCCAGCCGAGGTGGAGGCGCGGCTGCGGCTCGCCACGAGCCGGGGCTCGGCCGCGCAGGACGCGGTCCGCAGCGGCCCGATCTCTGCCGGGGAGCTGGTCATCGACGAGGACAGCTACGCGGCGCGGCTGCGGGGGCGGCCGCTGGACCTGACCTATAAGGAGTTCGAGCTGCTCAAGCACCTCGCCCAACACCCGGGGCGGGTCTTCTCGCGGGCTCAGCTGCTCCAGGAGGTGTGGGGCTACGACTACTTCGGCGGGACCCGCACCGTCGACGTGCACGTGCGGCGCCTGCGCGCCAAGCTCGGCACGGAGCACGAGTCGATGATCGGGACCGTGCGCAACGTCGGCTACCGCTTCGTGCCGGACTGAGCCGGTTCGTCCCGGAGTGAGCCGACCCGCCCCGGCAGGCGTGGTGGAATGGGCGCCATGTCACCGGTCCCCCTGCGAGTCCTCGGCGAGCTGACGACGCGCGAGGGCGACGCCGTGGCGGCGCTCGCCGACCGGGCTCGCGGCGCGGACGCGGTGGCGCCCCTCTCCGAGCAGACCCTGCTGCAGCTGCGCCGCGGCCCGGGGGACGTCACCCACCTGCTCGTCCAGGACGGGGACCTGGTCGTGGGCTACGCCCAGTTGGACGCCTCCCCCGGCGGGCCGCCCTCGGCCGAGCTGGTCGTGGCGCCCGAGCAGCGCGGCCGCGGCGTCGGTGCCGCGCTGCTCGCGCGGCTCCTGGAGCTCGCCCCCGCGGTCCGCGTCTGGGCGCACGGGATGCTGCCCGCCGCGCGCGCCCTCGCCGAGCGCGCGGGCCTGAGCACCGTCCGCGAGCTGTGGCGGCTGGCCCGACCCCTGGCGCCCGGCGACGATTTCGACACCTCGCTGCCCCCGGGTTACGCCGTGACCACCTTCTCGGCGGCCGACGGCCCGGCCTGGCTGGCCCTCAACGCCGACGCCTTCGTCGACCACCCGGAGCAGGGCCGACTCACGGCGGACGACCTCGCCGACCGGATGGCCCAGCCCTGGTTCGACCCCGCCGGGTTCTTCCTCCTCCGCGACCCCGGCGGGACGCCGGTCGCCTTCCACTGGACGAAGGTCGAGGGCGGGGTCGGCGAGGTGTACGTCGTCGGGGTGGCGCGCTCGGCGCAGGGCCTGGGCCTCGGCCGCGCGGCCACGGCGATCGGCCTGGCGCACCTGCGGGACCGCGGCTGCCGCCGGGTCGTCCTCTACGTCGACGGCGACAACGTGGCGGCCCTCGCGACGTACGAGCGGGCAGGATTCTCCCGCGATCTGCTGGACGCGCAATTCGCCGCGCGATGACACGATAGGGCCATGGCCACGCCTGCCCGCGAACGTCCCTCCGGCCAGATCGTCGACGCCGCCATCCGTCCTCGGGGCGCGGAGGAGAGCTACGTACGAGACACCGCGGCAGCCCTGGACCCCACGGAACTACCGGATGACCGGTTCCTGGACCGTGAGATGTCCTGGCTGCAGTTCAACGAACGGGTGCTGCAGCTCGCGGCGGACCCCGACGTGCACCTCCTCGAACGGGCCCGCTTCCTGGCGATCTTCGCGAGCAACCTGGACGAGTTCTTCATGGTGCGAGTGGCCGGCTTGAAGCGGCGCATCGCCACGGGGCTCGCCGTACGCTCCGCCTCGGGGCTGGAGCCGCGAGAGCTCCTCGACCGCATCCTGGCCTTCGCCCGCCAGCTCACGGAGCTGCAGGCGCGCATCTACCACGAGGACGTCCAGCCCGCCCTGGCCGACGAGGGCATCTCGATCCTCCGGTGGGACGAGTTGAGCGACGTGGAGCGCCAACGGCTCTCCCGCTGGTTCCGCGATCGCGTCTTCCCCGTGTTGACCCCGCTCGCGGTCGACCCCGCGCACCCCTTCCCGTACATCTCCGGCCTGTCCCTGAACCTCGCGGTCATGCTGGTCAACCCCGCCTCGGCGACCGAGCACTTCGCCCGCCTCAAGGTGCCGCCGCTGTTGCCTCGCCTGGTCCCACTCGACCCGCAGGGCGCCGAGCTGGACGTGGACCGCTTCGTCGCGCTGGAGGAGGTCATCGCCGCCCACCTGGACCAGCTGTTCCCCGGCCTGGACGTGCGCCAGCACTACACGTTCCGGGTGACCCGCAACGAGGACCTGGAGGTGGAGGAGGACGACGCCGAGAACCTGCTCACCGCGATGGAGAAGGAGCTGTCGCGGCGCCGGTTCGGCCCGCCGGTGCGCCTCGAGGTGGACACCGCGATGGACGACCACGTCATGCACCTGCTCACCCGCGAGATGCAGATCAGCCCCAAGGAGGTCTTCCGGCTCCCGACGCCGCTCGACCTGCGCTGCCTCGCCGACGTGGCCGACCTGGACCGGACGGAGCTGAAGTACCCGAGCTTCCGGCCGCGCACGCACCCGGACCTCGCCCGCGTGGAGACGGCGACGCCCGCCAACATCCTCGCCGCGGTGCGCGCCAAGGACGTGCTGGTCCAGCACCCGTACGACTCGTTCTCCACCTCCGTGCAGGCGTTCATCGAGCAGGCCGCCGCGGACCCCCGGGTGCTGGCCATCAAGCAGACGCTCTATCGCACGAGCGGCGACTCACCCATCATCGATGCGCTGATCGCGGCGGCCGAGTCCGGCAAGCAGGTGCTCGCGGTGGTCGAGCTCAAGGCGCGCTTCGACGAGCAGGCCAACATCGAGTGGGCGCGCAAGCTGGAACAGGCGGGCGTGCACGTGGTGTACGGGATCGTCGGCCTCAAGACGCACTGCAAGCTGTCGCTGGTGGTTCGGCAGGAGTCCGAGGGGTTGCGGCGCTACTGCCACGTCGGCACCGGGAACTACCACCCCAAGACCGCCCGGCTCTACGAGGACTTCGGACTGTTCACGTGCGACCCGCAGGTCGCCGAGGACATGACCCGGCTGTTCAACCAGCTGTCCGGGTGGGCCCCGGCCACCACCTTCGAGCGGCTTCTCGTCGCGCCCCGCTCGCTGCGCTCGGGCCTCCTCGCGCACGTCGAGGACCAGACGAGCGCGGCGGCCGCCGGCGAGCCCGCGTACATCGGGATCAAGGTGAACTCGATCGTCGACGAAACGCTGATCGACGCCCTCTACCGGGCCTCCCAGGCCGGCGTGGAGGTCGACGTGCTGGTCCGCGGGATCTGCGCGCTGCGGCCCGGCGTCCCCGGGCTGTCCGAACGGATCAGGGTGCGCTCGATCCTCGGCCGGTTCCTGGAGCACAGCAGAGCCTTCGTCTTCGGGCCGGATGGCTCGGCCGCCGTGCTCATCGGCAGCGCGGACATGATGCACCGCAACCTGGACCGGCGGGGGGGGGGGG
>JBDIAS010000061.1:0-17232 GCA_039812465.1 Austwickia sp.
CCGGGCACCCCGTACCGGAGCGGGAACCCCCGCCGCCCGAGAAGTCCGTCGACGAGCTGCTGGCGGAGCTGGACGAGCTCGTCGGACTGGGCGCCGTGAAGCGCGAGATCCACCGGCAGGTGGCGCTGCTCCAGATCGAGGCCAAGCGGGAGAAGGCCGGGCTGAAGTCCGCGGCGCTGACCCGGCACCTGGTGTTCGTCGGCAACCCGGGCACGGGCAAGACGACGGTGGCGCGGCTGGTGGGCGGCATCTACCGCGCGCTGGGGTTGCTCGACAAGGGCCAGCTGGTCGAGGTGGACCGCAGCGAGTTGGTCGCGGGGTACCTGGGACAGACGGCGCAGAAGACCTCCGAGGTGGTCGCCTCCGCGATCGGCGGGGTGCTGTTCATCGACGAGGCGTACACGCTGAAGGGCGACCAGTACGCGCAGGAGGCCGTCGACACCCTCGTCAAGGAGATGGAGGACCACCGCGACGACCTGGTCGTGATCGTCGCCGGATACCCCGCCCCGATGAGCGAGTTCATCGACTCGAACCCCGGGTTGGCGAGCCGGTTCCGGACCACGATCACGTTCGCGGACTACACCGACGACGAGATCACCGCGATCCTGCTCCAGCTCGCGGCGAAGAACGACTACGACCTGGACGAGGCGGCGCAGACACGGTTCCGCGAGATCCTCGCCGCCGAGCCGCGCGGGGACGGCTTCGGCAACGGACGCTTCGCCCGCAACACCCTCGAGGCGGCCATCGGGCGCCACGCCTGGCGCCTGCGCGACGTGGACGAGCCCACCCTGGAGGAGCTGCGGACGCTGCAGCGGGAGGACCTGGAGGACCGGCCGGACGACGAGCTGCCGCCCCTCCGTACGTCCGTCGCGGACCACCTGAGCGACGCGGACGACACGGACAGCGCGGCCAGGCCCGAGGGTCCGGACGACCCCGGCGACGCGGGCGACCGCAGCGATACGGGCGACCCCAGCGACACAGGCGACCCCAGCGGCACGGACCACGTAGATGACTCGGACAGCGGCGATCCGACCGACGAACGGGAGGAGGCGCGGTGAGCGCCGCGCCGGCCCCCCAGGCGCGCCCGGACCCGGCGAGCGCACCGGCTCGCGCAGGTTCCCCCGCGCTGGGCGCACCCGCGTCGGCAGGCCTTCCCCGGTCCGGGGCCGCGGCGCCGGCCACTCGATCGCAGCGGCAGGCGCAGGCGCAAACGCAGTCGGGGGGTCGCGGGACGCCGGCGAGGAGCGGGCGTCCGGGCCGCGGGGCGCAGCGCGGGCAGGCCAAGGCCCCCGCGTCGAGCCCCGACCGGTTGCGCATCGCCCGGGGGATCGCCGCCGCCGCATGCCTGCTCCCGGGCATGGTGGGCATGGTCGACATCGCCTCGGCCGCCGGGGCGCCCGTGGCCTCGCCGACGCAGACGTACGCGGACGTGCGCGCGCACGTGGCGCGGTACGAGGCCGAGGCGAGCCTCGCCGCCGCGCCCGGCAGCACGGGGTTGGGGGCCGCCACGACGGCGCTGACCGACACCAGCGCACGGATCGGCTCCACCGCGCTGCTCTACCCCGGGCGTTCCCAGGAGCTCTACGCCCTCAACGACCAACTCGGGGCGCGCCAGGAGCAGCTGACCACCGCCTGGGCGGCGCGCGCGTCGACCAGCCCGGGGCTCCCCGCGCCGAGCCTGGAGCTGCGCGACGCGTCCGCCGCGTTGACCAAGCCGCCCAACGCGGCCTCGTCGTGGGGTCTGGCCCGCGTCTTCGGCGCCGGAGTGCTGGGCGTGGCCGTGGTGCTCGGGGTCTCGATCTGGCTGGCGCCGCGCACGAAACGGGTCATCAACCTCGGGCTGGTGAGTGGGATCGTGCTCACCGCGGGCGCGACCGCGCTCGGGGTGAGCGTGCTGGCAGGCTCCGGCGCACCGGTGCTCGTCGACGACCTCGCCCAGGTGCGCGCTGAGGCCGCCGGCACGGTGGCGGCGGAGGCCAGCGCCCTGCAGCAGGGCGGCAGCGCGCAGGCGGCTGCGTCAGCGCGCGCGGACCACCAACGCAACGCGCAGCAGATCTTGAGCCGGTACGAGGGCACCACCTCGGACGCGACCCCCGCCTGGCGCACGTTCACCCAGGGCCAGCTCACGCAGGCCCAGCTCGGTGGCGGCGTCACCCAGAGCACCGGGGCGCTGGTCCGCCAGCGGATCGCCGCGCTGGAGACGCTCAACGGCAGCCTCTCCCAGATGGCGCGGTCCGCGGGCGAGGGCGCGGACGCGCGGCCGCCGCTCGTGGCCGGGTACGGGGTGTTCGCGCTAAGCCTTCTGGCCGGGGCGGCCGCCTGGGCGGGCGTGGGCCGGCGGCTGGCGGAGTACCGATGAGCACCCAGTTCGCGGTCGCCCCCGCGGCGCCGGGCAGCCTCGGGGAGGACGTCGAGCCCGGGGCGCTGCTCACGTACCTCGACGCCCTCGGCACCTGGCGCGACCGCCGCCGCACCGAGCTGGACGTGCTCGACGAGGCCGCGCTGCACGCCCCCGACCGAGACGCGCTGACCTCGGACGTGCTCCTTTCGATGACCCTGTGGAAGGCGGTCTCCGACCGGCACGACCTGCTCGTCGCCACCTGGGATTCCGGTCGGGTGGGCGAGAGCGAACGGCGCCGCCTCACCACCCTGATCTGGGGGCGCCTCGACGGCGCGGGCGGGCCGGGATCCGTGGACGCGTCGCTGGCGGTCAGCCTGCCCGAAGCGTGCCGGCTGTCGGACTCGCTCGCCGCCTCCCTGCGGGGGCGGCTGCGGCTGGAAGGCAGCGAGCCGGACGTCGACGCGCGAGTACGGGACCTGCGGGCCCAGGCCGAACGCATCCGCGACCAGGTCGAGCTCGTACCATCAGCCGCCCGTGACGGGGCCCGCGGCGTCTACGAGTCGCTGGCCGCGCGGGTGTCGGACGTCGCCGAGCGGGCCCGCCGCGGAGCGGATGTCGGCGGACTGCTGCCGGTGTTGGAGGGGGACGCGGCCCGGGCCGAGCGGGACCTGATCGTCGGCGCCGCGCGTCGTACGCAGGCCCGGCAGGACGCCCAACGCGCCCGTTCCGTGCGCGCGGAGCTCGATGCCCGCGCCCACGCGGTGAGCCGGTTGGCGCAGCGGGCCGTGGCCGAGGTGCGCCCGGCGCCGCGCCTGGCCGTGCCGGACCCGGCCGCGCTCGGGGACCCGCCGACCGACCCCGACGGCGTGCACGACTACCTGGCCCGCCTGGAGCGGGTCGGGCAGGCGCTCGCGCAGTGCCAGGCGGCGTACGCCGCCGCGCTGGAGCGCCGCGACGAGTTGGCGGGGCTGATCGAGGCGTACGGTGCGGCGGCCGGGGCCGTGACCGACCCGGACCAGTCGGCGGATCTGGACCAGCTGCGGTCCCGCGCGGCCGCGACGCTCGCCGCGACCCCCACCGACGTGACCCGCCTGGCCGGCCTCGCGGCCGCCTACCAGGGCTATCTCGCCGCGCTCCGGCCCGCGAGGGAGGGGACGCCGTGAGGTGCACCGAACCGGACTGCCCGGGCAGCTACGTCGACGGCTACTGCGACGTCTGCGGCTCCCCGGAGGCCCCGTCGGCCCACTGGGAGTCGTCGCCGGGATCGCTCGCGACGCCTGACGGCTCGTCGCTCTCTTCCGCTTCCTCCGCCGCATCCCCCTTCGCGCCCGACTCGTCGCGCTCGGTGGGCGACTCGTCGCGCTCGGTGGGCGACTCGTCGCGCTCGGTGGGCGGTGCGGCGGCGGGGGGCTCGTCGCGCGAGGGCGGCGTCGGCCTCCCCGGCGCGCGCCCGGGGCCCGACGTTGGGACGGGCGGGACGACGGGCGGCGCGGACGACGGGGTGGGCTCGGCGTCCGCCCTCGGCCCGCAGGTGGCGGCCGTCACCCCGGCGCCGCGGATGGGCCACGCGGGCACGACCCTGCTGGGATCGGCCCGCGGCACGCGCGCCACCCGGCGCTTTGGCACGGCCCGGCGCACGCGCGAGTCCTCCCTCGGCGCCGGACTGTTCGCCGTTCCGCCCGCGCCGATCACCGATCCCGCGCAGGCCGTCCTGGTCGACCCCAAGGTGCCCGAGGCGAAGCGGTCGTGCCCGAGCTGCGGCGCCCCCGTGGGGCGCTCGCACGACGACCAGCCGGGTCGGGAGGAGGGGTTCTGCCCGCAGTGCCGCAACCCGTTCAGCTTCCGGCCCAAGCTGGAGCCCGGCGACATGGTCGCGGGCCAGTACGAGGTGGCCGGGTGCCTCGCCCACGGCGGCCTGGGGTGGATCTACCTGGCGAGGGACCGCAACGTCTCCGATCGCTGGGTGGTGCTCAAGGGGCTGCTCAACGCGGGCGACCCCGACGCGCTGGCGGCCGCGATCGCGGAGAAGGAGTTCCTCGCCGAGGTCTCCCACCAGCTCATCGTGGAGATCTACAACTTCGTCACCCACGATGGTGCGGGCTACATCGTGATGGAGTACGTCGGCGGCACCTCCCTGAAGGAGGTGCTGAAGGCGCGGATGGCTGCGGCCGGGCGGTACGACCCGCTGCCCGTCCCGCAGGCGCTCGCGTACGTCTTGGAGATCCTGCCCGCGTTCCAGTACCTGCACGACAAGGGCCTGCTCTACTGCGACTTCAAGCCGGACAACCTCATCCAGACCGGCGACGAGATGCGGCTGATCGACCTCGGCGGCGTCCGCAGGATCGACGACCTCGACTCCCCGATCTACGGCACGGTCGGCTACCAGGCCCCCGAGATCGCCGAGATCGGCCCGTCCATCGCCGGAGACATCTACACGATCGGCCGCACGCTCGTGGTGCTCACCAGCGAGTTCCGTGGCTATCAGACGACGTTCGCGACCTCGCTGCCGCCGGTCACGTCGGTCCCCGCGTTCGTGAAGCACCCCGAGTTCTACGCGCTCGTCGCGCGCGCCTGCGCCCTCGACCCGGACGACCGGTTCACCTCGATCGAGGAACTGCGCGTCCAGCTCTTCGGCGTGCTGCGCCGCATCGTGCGCGACGTGCCGGGCGCCCCGCCGGCATCGCAGACCCGCCCGTCGCTGTTCTTCGACCCGCCGTCCAGCGCCGGGGAGGACCTCGGCTGGTGGGAGCTGCCCGCCCTGCGTCCCGACGAGAACGACCCGATGACGGGTTGGCTCGCGACCGTGGCCGAGCAGGAGGTCGCCCGGCGATACGAGCAGCTCGCCAAGGCGCCCGTCCTGTCGGCGGAAGTGCTGCTCGAACAGGCCCGCACCGGCATCCGCGGCGACCGTCCCGACCTGGTGCGCAAGGCGACCCAGACCCTCCTCGGCCAGGACCCGTGGGACTGGCGGGCGGTCTGGCTCACGGGCTTGGATGCGCTCGCCCATGATGAACTCACGCAGGCCCGGGTGGCGTTCGCGTCGGTCGCCGGCCAGGTCCCCGGTGAACTGGCGCCGGTGCTCGCCGCGGCGCTCACCGCCGAGCTCGACGGTCAGAGCTCCACCGCCGAGAGCGCGTACCGCACCTGCCTGCGCACGGACTCCGCGTACGTGCCCGCGGCGGCGTTCGGCCTCGCCCGGCTGCGCTCCCACGCCGGCGACGTCCGCGGCGCGATCACGGCGTTGGACCACGTGCCGTCCACGACCCGCGCCTATCCCCGCGCGCAGTGGCTGCGGGCGCAGATGCTGGCGCGGATCGACGGCGAGGGCTTGCAGTCGTTGGCGCGGGCGTTGGAGGCCTCGCGCGGCGCCAACCTGGACCGGAGCGACGCCGTACGCTTCCGGGCCGACGTGCTGGAGCGGGCGCTCGCCGTGGTCGGCAAGCGGGCGCAGCCGCAGGTGTTCCTGGACGGCGTGCCCGGTCGGCCCCGGGATCTGCGTCTGGCCCTGGAGAGTTCGCTGCGGGAGCTCGCCCACCTGACCGCTGACGAGAACGACCGCGCCGCCCTCGTCGACCGCGCCAACTCCGTCCGACCGTGGAGCTTCACATGACCCGTGACAACGAGCCGCGCCTCGGACCGGCCGAGCCGACCGGTTTCCAGTGGTTGGAGGGGGCGCCCGCCGGGGCTGAGGAGCAGACCACGCAATGCCCGCGCTGCGGGGCCGTCGTCGGCGCGCAGTCGTTCTGCGAGTCCTGCGGAGCGTCCCTGCAGGCCGCCGACGGTGCGGCGACGCAGCTCGGGGATGGTGTGCAGCCCGCGGGGGGCGCGGCGCCGGGGGAAGCCGTGGGACCGGCGGGTGATGGCCCGGGGGTGCCCGGACACGCTGGGACGCCGCCGGGGCCTGACGCGGCGGCGCCTCAGGAAGGGGTCGTCTCCGGCGGCGTGGGACCGCTGCCCGGCGGTGACGCCGCGCCACCAGAGGGCGCGCGCGGCCCGGCCGGGATGCTCGTCCTGGGCGGAGGGTCGGCGCAGGAGATGCCGGTCGTCGGCGGGGCGTCCGGCGACCTCGGCGTCGCGTCGGCGAGCGGCCCTGGCGGGCTGGGGAGCCCGGCCGACCTGGGCGTGCTGCTGCCGCTGCCGAACGGCGGGATCTGCGCGGACTGCGGCGGCACGTTCGACGGGGACGGATACTGCGAGCAATGCGGCGCCAAGGCCGCCGACCCTCGCCACCACTTCGAGGTCGCGGCGGGGCCGTGGGTCGGCGGGGTGTGCGACCGGGGCGTGCGTCACCCGGGCAACGAGGATGCGCTGGCGTTGCGCGCCCAGCCGTCGCCGACCGGCGGGCTGCGGGCCGCGTTGGTGGTGTGCGACGGCGTCTCGACCGCACCGCGATCGGCGCAGGCGAGCCTCGCGGCCGCCCACGCGGCGGTCGAGGTGCTGGCCGCGTCGCGGGCGCGCGGGATGGGGGTCAAGGAGGCGCTGGTGGGGGCGCTCGGCCAGCGCCTCGAGGCGGCCACGGACGCGGCCAACGAGGCCGTGGTCGCCGTCGGCGCGTTGCCGCCGGGACCGGACGACGAGCCGTCGCGCTACGGCCCCGAAAGCGGCGGGCCGTCGTGCACGATCGTGGCCGCCGCGGTCGAGGACGGTCTGGCGGTGATCGGCAATGTGGGCGACTCGCGCGCGTACTGGTTCCCCGATCACGGCGAGCCGACCCTCTTGACCTGCGACGACTCGTGGGCGGCGGAGGCGATCCGGGCGGGGGCCACCCGCGAGGAGGCCGAGACGGGTCCGCACGCGCACACGATCACCCGCTGGCTCGGCCCGGACGCCCCCGACCACACCCCGGTCGCGACGGCGCTCGACGTGACCGAGCCCGGCTGGCTGCTGCTGTGCTCCGACGGGTTGTGGAACTACGCGTCCGAGCCCGCCCAACTGGCCGCCGTCCTCGCGGACGCGCTGGCGGGCGGCGCGACACGTCGCGAGGCGGATGACGTCGCGCCCTCACCGGCGGATGGCGTCCCACCATCGGGAGCGGCGGATGGCCTCGCACCCCCGGAAGCGGCAGATGGCGTCGAGCCGTCGGGAGCGGCGGATGACGTTGCGGCCCACGCAGATGGCCAGGGGGCGGCGGGCGATGGTCCGGTGGCGTTCGCGCAGCGGCTGGTCGACTGGGCCAATGCCCAGGGCGGCCACGACAACATCACGGTCGCGTTGGCCCGGCTCTTCCCGGACCGGTCCGGCGTCGATCCGTTGACCGCGGACGTGGAGCCGTCGCACGGACCGCGCGGGGGCGAGGCGTCCTTCGAGGAACGCCCCGCGGTGACCGAAGCCGGGACGTTCGGCGTACCGTCGCAGGAGCGACCCCCGCAGACCGCGCCGGCCGGGACGAGTGCCTCCCCGACCGACGGGGCCACGACCGGAGCGACCGCGACCGGGGCGACCGCGACCGGAGCGGGTGCCACGGGGGCGACGAGCCCCGGGTCGACCGAGACCGACGCGAGGGGCGACGGGCGCCACCACGGCGAGCAGGGCTGAGGAGGAAGGCAGCGATGGCGGACTTCACCGCGACCGTCTATCAGAACGAGTTCCTCCCCGAGGGGGGCACGGACGCGCACGCGATCGTCACGGTCACCTGCTACGGCGCGGGTGGCGCGGGGCAGACCGGCTCCGGCGACGCCGGGGAGATCATCGTCGTCGACACCTCACGGTCGATGGAAGCGGCGGGGGTGGCGGCGGCCCAGTACGCGGCGGCGTCGGCGCTCGACCAGATCCTGGACGGCGTGTGGTTCGCGATCGTGGCCGGCAACCACCAGGCGCGGCTGTGTTATCCGGACGGCTACTCCGCGGCGATGGTTCGGATGAACCCGCAGACGCGGGAGGCGGCCAAGGCGTCGCTACGGCAGCTACGCGCGGACGGCGGTACGGCGATGGGCACCTGGCTGCTGGCCGCCGCCCAGCTCTTCGACACCGTACCGTCGCTCGCGCAACGCCACGTGATCCTGCTGACCGACGGGGAGAACCAGCACGAGACCTCCGAGCAGCTGACCCGCGCGATCAACGCCGTGCGCGGCAAGTTCCAGGCCGACTGCCGAGGTCTCGGCGCGGCGTGGCAGGTCGATGAGGTCCGACGGATCGCACAGGCGCTGCTCGGGACCGTGGACCTGATCCCGCGGCGGGAGGACATGGCGAGTGAGTTCGAGTCGCTCATGCGCACGTCGATGGGCCGCGGAGTGGCGGAGGCAACGCTGAACGTGTGGGCGCCGCAGGGGGCCCAGGTGCTCTTCGTCCGCCAGGTCGCCCCGACCCTGGAGGACATCACGCACCGCAGGCGTGAGGTGAACGCGCTGACCGGCGCCTACCCGACGGGTGCGTGGGGCGACGAGACCCGCGACTATCACGTGGCCGTCCGGTTGGCGCCGAAGGCCGTCGGCCAGGAGCAGCTCGCCTCCCGGGTGCAGCTCATCGTCGGCGGCCAGATGGTCGCCCAAGGCCTGGTGAAGGCCAAGTGGTCGGGCGACGCCGGCCTGACGGCCCACATCAGCCCGGAGGTGGCCCACTACACCGGGCAGACGGAGCTCGCCTCGGCGATCCAGGCCGGGCTGGCCGCGAAGGCGGTCGGCGACGACGCCACGGCCACCACGAAACTCGGCCGCGCCGTCCAACTGGCCGCCGAGACCGGTGACGCGGGGGCGACGGACCGGCTGCGGCGGGTCGTGGACATCGAGGACGCCGCCACGGGTCGGATCCGACTGCGCCGCGACGTGGACAAGTTGGACGAGATGGCGCTGGACACGGCCTCGACCAAGACCACCCGGGTGCGCAAGTGAGCTCGATCTGCCCGGTCGGCCACGACAGCGCGGCCGACGACTACTGCGACACGTGCGGCGCTCCCATGTCCGGGCCCGCCTCGGTGGCGGCCGCAGCGTCGGGCGCGGGGTCGGGTGCGGGATCGGGCGCAGCGTCGGGCAGGGCGTCGCGTGCGGAGTCGGGCGGGGTGTCGGGCTCGGGGCCGGGCAGCCCGTCGGGTGCGAACCCGGCGGGAGCGGCGTCGGCGGGGGGCATCACGGGCGAGGAGCTGCGTGCCAGTGAGGCGTCGGCCGGCGAGATGCGGTCGTGCCCGCACTGCGGGGTGGCGGCGAGCACGGCGCACCTGTTCTGCGAGAGCTGCGGCTATGACTTCACCACCGGGGCCCTGCCTCGCCCGCTGGCCGAGAAGCTGGCGTCGCTGGACACGCGCGTAGCGCCCCGCGAGGCACCGGGCTTGTGGGCGACGGGGGCGGGGCCGGACGAGCAGCGGGAGCCAGCGGAGCCGACAGACGAGGCCGGTGTCCCCGAGGGTGCCGCTCCTGAACCTCCCGGAGCAGGGCCGGGTGCGAACATGCCGGTGGCCGAGCCCCCACCGGGACCACCGCCGGTCGCGATGCCGAGAGCTGAGCCCGCGCCAGGCCCTGAGCCCGTCGCGACGCCCCCCGCTCAGTCGTCGCCAGCTGAGGCCTTCCCCGGCCCGCCGGATCCCGGCTCGCTTCGCGGATCAGCGGCCCAGCCCGCACCCGTACCGGGTCCTGCACCCGGGCGGCCGACGCCCGCAGCCAGCGCCCCGACGCCCGCAGCCAGCCCCCCGACGCCGCGCCCGTCGTCGTTGGACGCGCCGTCCACGCGCGCCCCGTCTCGCCAGGCCAAGGGCGACTGGGTGGTGGAGGTCTGGGTGGACCCGGGATGGTTCGCGGCCCAGGAGACCGGGGAAGAGTGCCCGTCGCCGGGGGTACCCGAGGTGGTGCGGCTGCCGGGGCGGGCGCTGGTCGGGCGGTACTCCTCCAGCCGCCGCGCCGTTCCCGAGGTCGACTGCGGGGCCGACAGCGGCGTGAGCCGACGACACGCGGAGTTCACGACCGACGGGACCCGCTGGTGGATCGAGGATCTCGGCTCCAGCAACGGTACGTTCGTCGGCCCGGCGAGCGGCCCGCTGCCGGAGCAACCGATCCCCGCGGGTCAGCGGGTCGAGGTCAGCGACGACGATCGGATCTACGTGGGCGCCTGGACCCGGCTGGTGGTCCGCAAGGCGACGGCGGGTGACCTCGCCGGAACGGGTTAGAAGCCGCCGCGCCCGACAAGCGCCGGAGCGCCAGGTGAACCAGACGTTGCGCGTGAGATGCCGCTTCGGCTTCCGTCTCGCATGGCTTCGTGCGGCGTCGCGCGATAGCCTCGCGTCTCGGGTCGGATGGTGGGTGCCCGAATGTTCATCGGTGATCGGCCCTGACGCTCGGGAATTCCACCGTGCGGCCGATACGTTCGGATGGACGATCCGCAGGGGAGGTGTCATGCACGACGTACCCGTGGCGGCCGGCACGACGCCGCCGGGCTGCCGCCTCGCCTGGGGCATGGCCACGCACCCGGGCCGGGTGCGGCCCTACCAGCAGGACGCCTACCTCGCGGCGCCGCCCGTCTTCGTCGTCGCCGACGGCATGGGCGGGCACGCCCGCGGCGAGGCCGCGGCGGCGGCGGCCGTTCAGTCGTTCCGCGGGATTCGCGGGCCCTGGGTGAGCGCGGACGACATCCTGGCCGCCGTCGAGCACGCGGCAGGGCGTGTGGCGAGCCTGGCCGGGGACGACCCGGCCCCGCCCGGGACGACCGTGGTGGGCGCCGGGCTCACCGTCCTGGAAGACCGAGTGGGCTGGCTGATCTTCAACGTGGGGGACTCGCGGGCGTACCGCTTGGCCGACGACCTGCTGGAGCAGATCTCCGTGGACCACTCGCGCGTGCAGGAACTCAGCGACGAGATGGGCCTGGACCGGGAGCTCGCGCGGAACCTGCCGGGCGGGCACGTGATCACGCGGGCCCTGGGCGGGGGCTTGGGCGGCGTGCCCGAAGTGGATTGGTGGGTGCTGGCGGCGGGGGTGGGCGACCGGGTGCTGCTCTGCTCGGACGGGCTGACCGATGAGGTCCGCGATCAGGACATCTCCCGGATCCTGCGGGGGGAGTCCGACCCTCAGGCCGCCGCGCTCGCGCTGCAGGACGCGGCGCTGGTCGCTGGCGGGCGGGACAACGTGACCGTGCTCGTGATCGACGCGATCGACCTGCCGACGTCTGCCGAGGTGGGCCGCGGTCCCGCGGGGCGGGACGTCGACGCTGGAGCCGCGGCACGCGTGACGGAGACCCAGCCGATCGCGCAGGCCCCTGCGCCGACCCAGGTCGAGCGTCTCCTGGGGTTCATGGAGCCCGACGACCGCTGAGGGCGTCGGCCGATCGGGTCTGCGGGGCACCCGGACGAGGGTGTGTTCGTCTCAGGCTGCGGGTCGAGTGGTGGGTTCAGACGAAGCTGAGCTCGTCCTTGCTGCGGTCGGGACGTCGGGCGCGGAAGAGCGCGTCCCAGGCGACCTTCGGGCCGTCGTCGGTCTCTACCTCGCGGGCCACCCGGGAGGATCGCTCCACCGCCCACGACCCGGACGACACGATGTCGCGCAGGTCGGCGTCGATGTCCTGAGCGGTGAAGAGGAGCTCGGGATCCTGAGGGCCCCCGTACCCCTCCTCCAAGTTCGTCGAATCGTGGCCGATCACCAGAAGGGTCCCACCCGGAGCGACGGCGCCGGCTGCGGCGCGAATCATCGGCGTGCGCTCGTAGGGCACGAGGTGCAGGTAGGAACACAGCACGAGGTCGAAGTGCCCGGACAGCCCGTCGCTCTCTGTGATGTCGCGGCATTCCCAGGTCAGGTCCAAGGGCTCGGACGCCTTCGCGGAGACAACGGCCGCGGCCTCGGCCGCGCGGTCGAGCGCCTTCTGCGAGAAGTCGATTCCGAGCACCGACCAGCCCATCTCGGCGAGCCAGATGGCGTTGCGACCCTCGCCGCAGGCCACGTCGAGCGCCTTGCCGGGCATGAGGGACGACAGTTCGTGGACGACCCACCGGTTGGGCTCGATCGACCACAGCCGCTCGGTCGCGTACCGCGTGTCCCAGTCCTTCGCCTCCACTGTCCCCGTCCTTCCCGGACCGCCGTCCTGGCGGCGCTCCGCCAGACAGTCTCTCTCACAGCGCGGGAGCCGGACGCGCCGAAGGACTGGAGTTACGCCACATTCGGCGTGCGGTCACCGGGCGCTCTCCTCGTCGTCATCTCAGGGGCGGGGTCGTCTCCGAGCGCCGTCCCTGAGCATCGTGTGCGGATGTCGGCTGCGAAATCGGCTGGTCAGTCGCCTGGGGGCGCCGTCCCCGAAGGGAGCTTCAGCGCACGGCGGCGACGCCCGGGCGGCGGGGCACGAGCTGGCCGCGACCGCGCTGTCCGACGAACTCGTTGTCCTGGGCCACGAGGGTGCCGCGGGACAGGACGGTGTCGATGACGCAGTCGACCTGCAGGCCCTCGTAGGGGGAGTAGCCAGCGGTGGTGCGCAGGTTGTCCTTGGCGAAGACGCGGCTGCGGTGCGGGTCGATGATCGTCACGTCCGCATCGCTGCCGGGGAGCAGGGTGCCCTTGGTGGGGTACATGCCGAAGATCCGCGCCGGGTTTGCCGCCGTGACCTGCACGAACCGCTCCAGGCTGAGGCGGCCCTTGCCGACCCCCTCGGAGAACAGGATCGGCATGCGCTCCTCCACGCCGGACAGGCCGCCGGGGGCGCCGCGGTAGTCGTCGACGTGCTCCAGCTTCTGCTCGGGCTTGAACGGGCAGTGGTCGGTGGCGACCACCTGCACGTCCCCCTCGGCGAGCGCCTTCCACAGCTCCGCGTTGTCGATCTCTTTACGTAGCGGCGGCGCCAGCATGTAGAGGATGCCCTTGCTCGGGCCGCCCTCGGAGAAGAGGCGGTCGGTGAGGGTCAGGTACTGCGTGCAGGTCTCCACGAAGATGTTCTGCTGCCCGGCCGCGCGGGCGGCGCGGACCGGCTCCAGGCTCTCGTGGGCGGACATGTGGACGATGTAGAGGGGCGCGTCGTCGGCGACCTTGGCGAGCTGCACGAGCCGGCCGACCGCCTCGGCCTCGGCGGCGTTCGGGCGGGACAGGGCGTGGTAGATCGGCGCCAGGAGGCCCTGGTCCGCGAACTGCTGGCGCAGCGTGTTGCAGATCGCGTCGTTCTCGGAGTGGACGGTGAGCAGCCCGTCCGTGCGCTTCATGACCTGCAGGATCGCCAGGAGCCCGTCGTCGTGGATGGGGAAGCCGTAGGTGGTGTAGGCCTTGTAGCTCTGGTAGCCCTTGTCCGTCACCAGACGCTCCAACTCGGCCAGGACGTCGTCGTTCACGTGCTGGAAGACGCCGTGGAAGCTGTAGTCGATGGGGCAGCGCTCGGCGAGGCCGAGGTACTCCTCGAAGCGTGACTCGAGCGTGCAACCCGGCTCGCCGAAGCCCATGTGGTCGATGATCGTGGTGGTCCCGCCGCAGGCCGCCGCGGCGCCGCCGTCGAAGAAGTCGTCGCAGGCGCGGTACTTCGGGGTCTGTTGCAGCGCCATGTGGGTGTGGGCGTCGACGCCGCCGGGCACGACGTACTTGCCGGCCGCATCGATGACCGTGTCGAACTCGCCCGCCTCGAAACCGGACCCGATCGCCTCGACCTTCTCGTCGCGGATCGCCAGGTCGGCCTTCACGACCTCGCCCTCCAGGCAGATGGTCCCGTTGGTGATGAGGGTCTTCATGGCGCGTCCTTCACTCGTCGTTGCAGCTGTTGGACGCGGACCGGCCGAAGTGGCGGCGACCGTCGGGATGAAGGTCTGCGGCCGTGGCCGCGGGTGGGGCCGCGGGTGGGCTAGCCATCCTGATCGGACCAGTTTCGATCCGTTGGCTGGGCGCGCCCTTATGGTCGGAGCGTCCTGCGTGCTCGGGGTCCATCTTCGCGCGCCCCGGCGTCGGCTTCCACCGCCTTGGCCGGAGAGCTCCGTCGGGATACATCCCTCGCGACCGGCGAAGGCCTCTGGGACAGGCGTTCTCCTGTCCGGATCGTGGGATGTGTTCCAAGCGACCTACTCGATCGCGAGTTGCCCCTTGACGTGATGACAAAACCGCAGGTAGGAACGATCTCATTCAGTGAGATGCTCGATCGAGTAGGTCGCTCGGAACATTAAGCGACGATATGGAGGCATCGCGGACATGCGAGTCGCCCTCGCGCATGTGCCACGGCCGCCTCGATGACCGCGCGCACCCAATCCGGGGAACGCATGATCATGCTCCAGGTGAACCGCAGGACCATCCAGCCGTCGACGGTCAGGCAGGTGTAGCGCCGGCAGTCGCGCTCGAAGCCAGCTCTATTGCCGTGCCACGTGTAGCTGTCTGCCTCCAGCGCGAGACGCAGTTCCTTATCGGCCAGATCGACCGTGTGCGTCGCGTCGAAGCTCGCGATGGGGTACTGCGGGATGAAGTTGGCCCCTTCGACCTGAAGGGCGATCGCGCGCAGCCCCGACTCGAAAGGGTTGGCCGCGCGGCCATCCGCCAGTGCGATCAGGCGGCGGACCTGCGGGCGTACCTGCGTGGCCATCGAATCGACTCCCAGCAGCAGCTCTTCCCGTGGGGCCAGCGGAGCGTGGTCGTCGGTGGAGCGGAGCGCGGAGTCGGCGACGGCCAGTGCTTCAGGGAAGGGCAGGTCGGCGGCGCAATCCAGGACGGTGCGCGCTGGGGTGGTGACGCAATCCTGGTGCTCGTCGGGGAGCAGGGAGCGGTATCGGACATCGGCCTGGGCTCGCAGTTCGCGCGTGGCCCGGCGACCCCGGATGACGATCACCTCCGGCCGGTCGGGATCCTTCAGGAGAGGAAGCTGGTGGTACTCCGCAGCGCTGCGGTGCGAGAGGACCGCCGCGTGGGAGCGGGCGATGCGGCGGTGGGCGTACGCGCGCTCGGCGCGCTCCGATGACCGCGCCGAGGTGTCTAGCACATGCCGACCGGCGGGACCGCCTCCGGCCGTGACCTCCGGCGCGGCGGGCAGCGAGTAGAACCCGCGTGCCACGCGCACGAGGTCGCCAGCTCGCAGGGCGTGCTCCACGGCTCGCTTCGAGGAGGCCGCGACGAGCTCGCCGTAACCGGCGACGCCGCCAGCGGCGATCACGGCCATCCGCACATCGGCCGAACCGAGGCGGCGGCGTCGACTGGTGCGTCCGACGGAGGAACGGTTCATGAGCCGATACTTCCCAAGCAGGCAGGAGCATGATCCGTCATCCACAGGGTCTGGTGCGCGGCTCTCCCCGCCGAGGTGGGTGTGCACCGAGGTCGGAGCGGCGCCACCGCGAGGTGACCGCAGGTGCTTTCCGCAGATGCCTTTCGCAAGGCTCCGTGGGACGGGCCGCTACCAGGCGTAGTACTCGGGCGCTGCCCGATGCAGCGGCTCGCCCCCGGAGGCAAGGCGGTTGGCCTGGTCGGCGATGAAGGAGGACAGGGTCTCGTCGTCGATCAGGATGTTGCCGCCGACGTGGGGGCTCAGGATGAGATGAGGGCACGCCCACAACGGGTGGCCGTCTGGCAACGGCTCGGGGTCGACCACGTCGAGGGCGGCCGAGATCCTGCCCTCGTGAAGGAGCTCCACGAGGGCGTCCGAATCCACCAGGCCGCCGCGGGCGACGTTCACGAGGAGGGCGCCTGGCCGCATGCGCTCCAGCATGTCCCGGTCGAACAGCCGCTCGGTCTGCTCGGTCAACGGAAGTGCTAGGAACACGATGTCCGCCTGCGGCACCTGCCGGAGCGCTTGGGGGCGAAGGCCTTCCGGCGCGCGACCGACCATCGTGACCTGGGCGCCCAACGCGACCATGGCGCGCTCGATGCCGACGCCGACCTCGCCTCGGCCGAGCACCAGGACGTTCCGGCCGTGGACTCGACCCTGCGGCGCCAGCCAGCGCCACTGCTGGGAAGCCGCGACGTCGCTCCAGGTCGGGGCCTCCAGGACCGACATCAGCGTCAGAGCGACGGCGACCTCGGCGGTCGCGGAGCCCCGCAGGTGCGGGGCGCGGAAGACCGGGACCTCGGGTGGTACGTGCCCGCGAAGGTGGTCGACGCCGGCCGATAACACCTGCACGCCCAGAAGCCCGCGCGGAGCCTGCGCCAGCGCTGCCAACTGCCACGGCGCCGGCGGGTGGGTCAGGCACACGAAGGAATCCGCCGAGAGCGAGGGGCCGTGCTCGCTCCACAGCTCCACGTCGATGCCGTCGGCGAGGGCGTCAGCTCGCGGTTCGAGGCCGCGACGGGGAAGAACGAGCTTCATTGGGGTTCCTCGATCGTGGGATCGCATCGACCTTCGGGGCGGCGTGGTGTTCGCCGAGGGTGGCGGCGTGGTGTTCGCCGAGCGGTATCGCCTTGGTGTTCGCCGAGGTGACGGCATGGCGTCGCCGAGAGGGGCCATGTCCCCCGCATCGGGCAACGAGGCCGCAGGGTCGGTATTCGCGTGCTGGCGGCAGCGATCAGGCAGCCTATCGGCCCGTGACGGTTGACGCTCACCGAGCGCGGGACAGCCAGGTGTCCCGCGCGTGGCCGGCGCTCGCGCTTGTTCCGCCGTCAGGGGTTGTTGGGTACGAGGACGGGGCGCACGGCGAGGACCTCGAGGGGGCCGAGAGCGGTGGTTCGTGTGGCGGTGCCGGTGACGGGCTGCCAGGGTGTGCCGGGGAGGCGGTAGTCGGCGGTCAGGGTCGTGAGGGCGGTGGGGGTGTAGGTGCCGGTCTTGGTGTAGGTGTGGGTGATGTCGCCGGTGGGGTAGGGGCCTCCGGCGCTGGTCGTGGGTCCGTGGCGCTCGCCGTCGGCGAAGTCGTAGGTGTGGGAGGCGGCGCGGATGCGCAGCTGGACGTCCTGGCCGAGCAGCGTGAGGGAGCGGATGTGTCCGGGGGCGTAGCCGTCGTCGCCGGGAGTGGTGGGCCAGGTGAGCTGGAAGTAGGTGGGCAGGTTGATCAGGGTGGCTCCGCCGGGGGGTTGGACATGGGCGGTGGGGGTGGCCAGCGGGGTGGT
>JBDIAS010000062.1:0-17229 GCA_039812465.1 Austwickia sp.
CCGGCAGCGTCGTGGCGGGGGCGATCGGGACCCAGCTGGTGATCCGTGGATACACGGGGCTGCTGCAGGACCAGGCCGTACGTGTCAGCCTCGGCTCGGCGCTGGCGGTCGTCATCGCGAGCGTCTTCGCGGTGGGGATCCTGCCGACCATCGCCCGGCTGTGCTCCCCCCGCCGCTGGGCGAGCTCGGCGACGATGGCGGCCGTCCTCGCGCTGGGCGTGGCGCTCGCCGCCCACCTGCGGCTGCACGCCACCGTGACGTGGCTGTCGCCCGCGGCGGTGCTCGCCAGCGGGGTGGCCGTGGTGGCGGGCGCGGCCGGGTCGTACTACGCGCTGGCCGTGTGGCCGGTGCGCACCAGGGGACCCGCCGACCCTGATCCGCACGGCGGGGCGCCCGGCCGCCGGTCGCCGGGCGCCCGCGGGCGGTGCGGGCTGTGGTGGGCGGTGCTCGCCTACCCCGTGCTCGCGGCCGCCCTGTGCGTCCTGCTGGCGGTCTTCCTGGCGTGAGGCGCACCCGCCCCGGAACGCACCTGCTCCTCGGCGCCCGCCTGTGGGATCCGTCACGGCCGGAGCACTCGAGCGCGCAGGGGGCCTCCGCGTAAGGTCGGTGTGATGGTGGGCGCCTTCTGACCTGCGCTCACCGCCTCTTGCACAGACGTCCTCCGGCAAGCTTCGGGCGTCGGCCAAAAGAAGGAGGGCGAAGATGAACATCGTCGTCTGCGTCAAGCACGTGCCCGACGCGCAGGGCGACCGCGGCTTCACCAGTGACGAGACCACGGACCGCGACGCGGTGGACGGGATCCTGTCCGAGCTGGACGAGTACGCGGTCGAAGAGGCGCTGAAGATCAAGGAGGCCGGCGAAGGCGAGGTCACCGTGGTGACCATGGGCCCAGCCAAGGCCGCCGACGCGATCAAGAAGTCCCTGCAGATGGGCGCCGACAAGGGCGTGCACGTGCTCGACGACGCGCTGGCCGGGTCCGACGCGCCGGCCACCTCGCTAGTGCTTGCCGAAGCGATCAAGAAGATCGGTTCGGCGGATCTGGTCCTCACCGGCATGGCCTCGACCGACGGCACGATGTCGGTCGTCGCCGCGATGCTCGCCGAGCGGCTCGGGATGCCGCAGGTCACCTTCGCTTCCGAGCTGACCCTCTCCGGCGGCACCGCCTCGATCCGCCGCGACGGCGACGTGGCGACGGAGATCGTGGAGGCGAAGCTGCCCGCGGTGGTGTCGGTGACCGACCAGATCAACGAGCCGCGTTACCCGTCGTTCAAGGGGATCATGGCGGCCAAGAAGAAGCCGGTCGAGACGTGGTCGCTGGCCGACCTCGGGATCGACGCCGGCCAGGTGGGCCTCGAGGCCGCCTGGACCAAGGTGCTCTCGACCGCGAAGCGCCCCCCGCGCGACAAGGGGCTGATCGTGACCGACGACGGTCAGGGCGGCGCGGTGCTCGCGCAGTTCCTGGCGATCCAGAAGTTCGTGTGAGCCGGAGAGGACAAGGGAGATCACGATGGCCGAAGTTCTCGTCCTCGTCGACCACGTCGACGGGGCCGTCCGCAAGACGACGTCCGAGATGCTCACGTTCGCGGCGCGCCTGGGCGAGCCGTCCGCGGTGTTCATCGGGTCCGGGTTGGACGCGGCGAAGGACACGCTGAGCAAGTACGGCGCCGCGAAGATCTACGTGGTGTCGGCGCCAGAGGTCTCGGACTACCTGGTGGCCCCCGTGGCCGAGGTGCTCGCGCAGCTGGTCGAGCAGGTGTCCCCGGCGGCGGTCCTGATGTCCAGCAGCGCCCACGGCAAGGAGATCGCGGCCCGGCTCGCGATCAAGTGCTCCTCCGGCCTGATCACGGACGCGGTCGATGTCCGCGCGGGCGCGGACGGCGTGGAGACGACCCAGTCCGTCTTCGCCGGCTCCTACACCGTCGAGGCGAGCGTCACCCACGGCACCCCGATCGTGACCGTCAAGCCGAACTCGTGCGCGCCGGCCGAGAACGCCGGGGCGGGGGCGGTCGAGGAGGTCACCGTCTCCCTGTCCGATCAGGCGAAGTCCGCGCGGATCACCGAGCGCCGGGAGAAGCAGCAGACCGGGCGCCCCGAGCTGACCGAGGCCGCGATCGTGGTCTCCGGCGGTCGGGGCACCGGCGGCGATTTCACGCCGGTGGAGGCGTTCGCCGACACCCTGCGCGCCGCGGTGGGCGCGTCCCGCGCGGCGGTCGACGCGGGCTGGTACCCGCACACCCATCAGGTCGGCCAGACCGGCAAGCAGGTCTCCCCGCAGCTCTACGTGGCGTGCGGGATTTCCGGGGCGATCCAGCACCGCGCCGGCATGCAGACCTCCAAGACGATCGTGGCGATCAACAAGGACGAGGAGGCGCCGATCTTCGACCTGGTCGACTTCGGCGTGGTGGGTGACCTCTTCGAGGTGTTGCCCCAGGCCGAGGGCCAGATCAAGGCGCAGCGCGGCTGACCTGGCAGCGCCCGCGTCCATCGGGCCCGCCCCGCACGCCGGGGCGGGCCCGAGGTGTGCGGGCAGGTCGATCCGCGGCCAGCCGGTGGCCTTGGGGGCAGGTCGATCCGCCGCCAGCCGGTGCTATGCGGGCAGGCTGACGTGAATTGGGCTGGGCAGCACCGAGCCCCGACGGCTTCGGGGGGCAGCGTCGGGGCTCAGTGGTCTAGGGGTCCGGGAGGCCGGTAGGGCGGGCCGCCGGAGGACGCCTCGACCCTAACCGACCGAACGGACGGTTCTTGACCAAAACGGGGAGTTCTTTGCGCAAGGACGGTCGGCGACATTCCCGCCCGAGGGGAAAGGGCTGGTCGGGAGGTCGACACGCCGGGCCGGCGAGTGGCCCGGCGGGCCGGTTACCTCGATCACATGCCCCGGCGAGCGCCGACGTACCATGCTCTGCGTGAGCGTCTACCTCGACCACGCAGCGACGACGCCCGTCCTGCCCGAGGTGGCCGACGCGATCGCCCAGGCGATGGGCGAACTCGGCAACCCGAGTTCGATGCACAGCGCGGGGAGGGCTGCGCGCCGCCGCGTCGAGGAGGCCCGAGAGGACGTCGCCAGCGCGCTCGGGGCGCGCCCCTCCGAGGTGCTGTTCACCTCCGGCGGGACCGAATCGGACAACCTGGCCGTGAAGGGCCTCTACCGCCACGCGCGCGACGCCGACCCCGCCCGGCGGCGCCTTGTGGTCTCCGCCGTGGAGCACTCGGCCGTCATCGACTCGGTCGCCCACCTCGAGCAGCGCGAGGGCGCGGAGGTGACCTGGGTGCCCTGCGAGCGAGACGGGACCGTGACGCCCGAGGCCTTCCGCACCGCCATCGAGGACCCGCGCGCGGGCGGCCCCGCCACGGTGGCGGCTGTCCTCGACATGTGGGTGAACAACGAGACCGGCGTGGTGCAGCCCGTCGCCGAGATCGCAGCCCTGGCGCGCGAACACGGCCTGCCGCTGCACACGGACGCGGTCCAGGGCGTGGGCAAGGTGCCGGTGGACTTCGCGGAGAGCGGGGCGGACCTGCTGGCGGCCTCCGCTCACAAGGTGGGCGGCCCGGTGGGCGCGGGGCTGCTGATCGCCCGCGCGGAGGCGCCGCTCCAGGCGATTTCGCACGGCGGCGGCCAGGAGCGGCAGCTGCGCAGCGGGACGCTCGCGATGCCCCTCATCGTGGGGATGGCGCTCGCGGTGCGCCGCGCGGTCGACGCACGAGCGCAGGAGGCGCTCCGGATCGGCGCGCTGCGCGACGCGCTGCTGTCCGGCGTCCTGGAGCGGATCCCCGGCGCCCGCGTGACCGGGGCGTGGGAGCCGGGCGACGTCCTGCGTCGCTCGCCCGCCCACGCGCACGTGCTGCTCCCCGACTGCGAGGCCGACTCGCTGCTCTTCCTGCTCGACGCCGCCGGCGTCGAGTGCTCCACCGGGTCGGCCTGCCACGCGGGGATCCCGCACCCCAGCCACGTGGTGGTGGCGATGGGCTACACGCCGCAGGAGGCCCGCGGCGCGCTGCGGCTGACGCTCGGCTGGTCCAGCACCCCCGCGGACGTCGACGGGTTCCTCGCCGCGCTCCCCGAGGCGGTCGGTCGCGCCCAGCGGGCCCACGCCGCGACCCAGGCCCGGGCGGCGGCGCGGGGGGCCGACGCCGTGCGCGCGGTGGGCGGCGAGGGAGCGCGATGAGGGTCGTCGCCGCGATGAGCGGCGGAGTCGACTCGGCGGTCGCTGCGGCGCGGATGGCGCGGGCAGGTCACGACGTCGTGGGGGTGCACCTGGCGCTGTCGTCCGATCCGGGCGCGGAGCGTGCCTCCGCTCGGGGCTGTTGCAGCCTGTCGGACGCCGCCGACGCGCGGCGGGTCGCGGACCGCCTGGGCATCCCGTTCTACGTCTGGGACCTGGCGGAGGAGTTCCATCGCGACGTGGTCGAGGACTTCGTGGCGGAGTACGCGAGAGGGCGTACCCCCAACCCGTGCCTGCGCTGCAACGAGAGGATCAAGTTCGCGGCGCTGCTCGACACCGCGCTGGCGCTGGGGTTCGACGGCGTGGCCACCGGGCATTACGCGCGGATCGCCGACCCGGGGGACGCCCTGAACCGCAGCGGGGCGCGGGAGCTGCACCGGGCGGTGGATCCCGCCAAGGATCAGTCGTACGTGCTCGGCGTCCTCGACGCGACGCAGCTCGCAGCCGCGCACTTCCCGCTCGGCGACTCCACCAAGGCGCAGGTGCGCGCCGAGGCGTCGGCGCTCGGGCTGGCGGTGGCCGGCAAGCCCGACAGCCACGACATCTGCTTCATCCCCGACGGCGACACGCGCGCCTTCCTGCGCGAGCGGCTCGGGGCCGCGGCCGGCGACATCGTCGAGGCGGACGGCAGCGTCGTGGGTCGCCATGAGGGCGCGTACGGGTTCACGGTGGGGCAACGGCGCGGGCTGGCCCTCTCCCGGCCCGCGACGGACGGCGCTCCCCGGTACGTCCTGTCCGTCGACGTGGCGCGCGCCGAGGTCGTGGTCGGGCCGCAGGACCTGCTCGGCATCGACGTCATCCGCGGCCGGCACGCCCGGTGGTGCGGCGAACCGCCCGCCGGGGTGCTGGAGTGCGGCGTGCAGCTGCGCGCCCACGGGGAGGAGATCCCGGCGACGGCGTCGCTGGTCGCGGCGGACGGTGATCCGGATCCGGCCGTCGAAGTGCGCCTGGCGCGGCGGACGCGCGGCGTCGCCCCGGGTCAAAGCGCGGTGCTCTACGAGGGCACGCGCGTCGTGGGCTCGGTCACGATCGACTCCACCGCCCGCGCCTGAGCGGCGCGCCCGCGACGTTCACCATCAGGCCGCGCGTCGGACAAGCGCGCCGGGCAGGATCGCTGCATGAACACCCCCACGCTCGCGCGACGCCTGAACCTGCGGGACGCCGTCATCATCGGGCTGGGAGCGATGGTGGGGGCGGGGGTGTTCGCGGCCTTCGCCCCGGCGGCCCGGGCGGCCGGACCCTGGCTGCCGCTGTCACTGGCCCTCGCCGCCCTGGTGGCCTACTGCAACGCGACCTCCTCGGCCCGCCTCGCCGCGCGCCACCCCCAGTCCGGGGGCACCTACGTCTACGGGCGCGAGCGGCTCGGCCCGTTCTGGGGGTACCTCGCCGGGTGGTGCTTCGTGGTCGGCAAGACCGCGTCGTGCGCGGCGATGGCGCTGACCGTGGGGCAGTACGCGTGGCCGGAGCGGGCCCACCTCGTCGCGGTCCTCGCCGTGCTCGCGGTCGTGGCGCTCGACTGCGCTGGCGTCGAGTAGAGCGCGCTGGCGGCGCGTCTGGTCGTGGGCGTCGTGGTCGCCGTCCTGCTGGTCGTGGCGGTGGCCGCCTGGCTGCCGGGGGCGGACGCGCGGGGCGCGTCGGCGGGCGCCGGCGAGGCGAGCCCGTACGGGGTGCTCCAGGGCGCGGGGCTGCTGTTCTTCGCCTTCGCCGGGTACGCGCGCATCGCCACCCTCGGCGAGGAGGTGCGCGAGCCGAGCCGCACGATTCCGCGCGCCGTGTCCCTCGCGCTCGCGATCACCCTCGGGCTGTACGCGCTCATGGCCGCCTCCTTGCTCCACCTGCTGGGCCCGGCCGGGGTGGCCGGCTCCGCCTCGCCACTCGCCGAGCTGGCGGCGCGCGGCGCCTGGCCCGACCTGGCGCTGGTGATTCGGGCCACCGCCGTGCTGGCGGCGTTCGGGTCCTTGCTGTCGCTGCTGCTGGGCGTCTCCCGGACGGTCTTCGCTATGGCGCGGGACGGCCATCTGCCGCGCGCCCTGGCCGCGGTGACCCCGCGGACCCGCGTGCCCGGCCGGGCCGCCGTCGCGGTGGGCCTGGTCGCGGGGCTGGCGGCGGCGCTGGGCGACGTGCGCGGCGCCATCGGGTTCAGCTCGTTCGCGGTGCTGCTCTATTACGCGATCGCGAACGCCGCCGCCCGCCGCCTGGGTCCGGGCGAGGGGCCACCGGCGCCGTGGGTCCCGGTGGTGGGCCTGCTCGGGTGTCTGACCCTGGCCCTGGCCCTGCCGGTGGGTTCGGTGGCGGCGGGCGCCGCCCTCGTGGCGCTCGGGGCTATCGCCTACCGCGCCCGCGCCGGACGCGGCGAGCAACCGGGACGCCTAGGCTCGCCCTCGTGAGCGCAGCGAGCGGGCTCGGATCCTGGCCGGGCGAGGACGGTGCCGCCTTCCGCGAGGCGGTACGGATCGTCCGCGACACGATGGGGGACGCTCGCCGCACCGGCCGGCCGGGGATCCCGTACCTGCCGGAGATGCCCGGTCGAGGGCCCGGCGCCGACCTGATCGGGCGGGCCGCCGGAATGCTGGTCGAGCTGCCCGTCGACCTGCAACCCTCCGGGTGGCGGCTGGTGGACCGGCCGGGCCGGGACGTGGGCCGCGCCCGGTCGTTCCTGCGCGGCGACCTCGATGAGCTGGCCGAGGCCTACGCGGGGTCCGCGGGACACGTGGGTGACCTGAAGGTGCAGGTGGCCGGGCCGTGGACGCTCGCGGCGCAGCTGCGCCTGCCCCGCGGGGAGCGGGTGCTGGCCGACGCGGGGGCGCGCCGCGACCTGGCCGCGTCGCTGGGCGAAGGGGTGCGCGAGCACCTGGCTGACGTCGCCCGGGTGGTGCCTGGCGCCCGGCTGATCCTGCAGCTCGACGAGCCGTCGCTGCCCGCGGTGCTCGCGGGGGCGCTGCAGACGAGCAGCGGCCTGGGCCGGGTGCGCCCCGTGGACGATCAGGAGGCCCGCGCGGCGCTGCGCGAGGTCGCGGACGTGGCGCGGTCGGCGGGGGCGGCCGAGGTGCTCGTCCACTGCTGCGCCTCGGACGTCCCGTTGACGCTGCTGCGCGAGGCCGGCCTGGACGGCGTCAGCCTGGACACCGGGCTGCTGCGAACGAGCGGGTGGGAGTCCGTGGCCGCCGCGGTCGAGTCCGGGACGCGGCTGTGGGCCGGCGCCCTGCCGACCCACGACCTGGGCCGCGCCGCCGGACGCGTGGCGGAGGACCTGGTGCGCGCCTGGCGGGAGCTCGGCCTGGCGCGCCCGCTGTTGGACTCGGTCGTCATCACGCCCGCGTGCGGGCTGGCCGGCGCGAGCCTCGCCGACGCGACGCGGGCCCACCGCACCCTGGCCGAGGCCGCCGCCGAGGCCACCGAGTGGGCGGCGGGTTAGCGGTTGGCGGGTCAGCGGTTGGTGGGTCAGCGGTCGGTGGGTCAGCGGTCGGTGGGTCAGCGGTCGGTGGGTCAGCCGAAGTACCGGGCGTGCCAGACCAGGAAGATGTAGACCGTCCAGATGAGGCGGCTGTTGTCGGCCACCCCCGCCTCGTGCTGGTCCACCAGCCGCGTCAGGAGCGAGGTGTCGAAGAGCTGCGTCGCGGCAGGGGAGCGGAACGACTCGCGCACGCGGGCGTTCCAGGGCTTTTCCTTCAGCCAGACGCGGATCGGCACCGGGAAACCCAGCTTCGGCCGCTCGTAGTATTCCCGCGGCAGCCGCGAGCGTGCCGCGGCGCGGAACACCCGCTTGGTGTGCCGCCCGTCCATCCGGTAGACCGTGGGCACCTTGGCCGCAACCTTCATGACCTCCTTGTCGAGGAAGGGGACCCTGACCTCGATCGAGTTCGCCATCGACATCTTGTCGGCCTTGAGCAGGATGTCCCCGACCATCCACAGGTTGATGTCGAGGTGCTGCATCCGGGTGGCGTCGTCCTGACCGGCCGAGCGGGCATAGAACGGGCCCGTGATGTCCTGCGGGGTCAGCGGGTGCGCCAGCTCGTCGTTCATAAGCCGCGCCACCTGGTCGGCCCGGAACTGGTAGGCGTTGCCGATGAACCGGTCGACCAGCGCCGTGGTCCCGCGGTGCACGTAGTTCTTCCCGTAGAAGTCCGGCAGCCGGGAGGCGGCGCCCCACAGCCCGGTTTTCAGCGACTTCGGCAGGCGGGAGAGGTGCCGCAGCCCGTGCGGCTCGTTGTAGATCTGGTAGCCGCCGAAGAGCTCGTCGGCGCCCTCCCCGGACAGCACGACCTTGACGTGCTCGCGCGCGACCTGCGAGACGAAGTAGAGGGGCACGCACGCCGGGTCCGCCAGCGGCTCGTCCATGTGCCACTGGATGTCGCTCAGCGCGTCCCAGTATTCCGTTGGCGTGATGACCTTGCTGTGCGACTCCACGCCGATCTGGGCCGCCAGGGCGAGCGCCGCGTCGATCTCGTTGTAGCCCGCGTTGTCGAAGCCGACGGTGAACGTCCGCTGCCCGCCGAAGCTCGCGGCGACGAAGCTGGAGTCCACCCCCGAGGACAGGAACGAGCCCACCTCCACGTCCGCGATCATGTGCGCCCTGATCGAGTCGTCCAGGACGGCGGACAGCTCCTCGACGTGGTCTTCGAAGGTCCGCCCGGCCTGCGGGTGGAACTCCGCGGCCCAGTACCGGCGGATCTCGTACCGTCCGTCCTTCCACCGCAAGTAGTGCGCGGGCGGCAGCTTGAAGATGCCGGAGAACATCGTCTCGTCGAGCGGGTTGTACTGGAAGCTCAGGTAGCTCGCGAGGCCCTGCAAGTTCAGCTCGCGCCGCACGGCCGGGTGCTCCAGCAAGCACTTGATCTCGCTGGCCCAGGCGATGCCGCCGGGGATCGGCGCGTAATAGAGCGGTTTGATCCCGAAGAAGTCGCGGGCGAGGAACAGCTCGCGCTCGGTGGAGTCCCAGATCGCGAACGCGAACATGCCGCGCAGGTGGTCGAACACCGCCGCGCCGTACTCCTCGTACGCGTGCAGCAGCACCTCGGCGTCGGACTGGGTGTGGAACTGGTGCCCCCGCCCGGCCAGCTGCTCCCGTAGCGGCCGGTAGTTGTAGATCTCGCCGTTGTGCGTGATGACCTTGCTGCCGTCGGCGTTGAAGAGCGGCTGGTGGCCCTGGTGCAGGTCGATGATCGACAGGCGCCGGAAGCCGATCCGCAGGTCCCCGGAGTCATAGAAGCCGTCGTCGTCGGGACCGCGGTGGACGAGCCGCTCCGTCTGGGCCCGAATCACCTGCTCGGGGTCGTATCCGGTCGCGGGGTCGATGAAACCGCAGATGCCGCACATGGCCCCGAACTTACCGCCTGCCGCCGACGCCGCCCCGCAGGAGCCCGGGCGACGCCCCGCGGGGGCCTGGGTGACGCTTCGCAGGGGCCTGGGCGACGCCCTGCGGGAGTCCTCGGCCGCGCGCGGTGGCCGTTGGGTCGTCGGTGGCCTGCGGCAGGATGACCCCGTGACGCCGCGACAGCCTCCCGCGAACGACGACCTGCCGGAGGAGTTGCCCCCCGCGGGCGAGTCCTCGACGAGCGCCGACGAAGGTGCCCCCAGCCAGGCACCCGACGACGCGCGCCACGCCTGGGCCGAGCTGGCCGAAGCGATCCGGGAGCACCAGTTCGCCTACTACGTGCGCGACGCCCCCACGATCTCGGACGGCGAGTACGACGCGCTGCTGCGCGCCCTGCAGGAGCTGGAGGAGCGCTACCCGGACCTGCGCACCCCGGACAGCCCGACCCAGCAGGTCGGCGGCACGTTCTCCACCGAGTTCGCGGCCGTCGACCACCTCGAGCGGATGATGAGCCTGGACAACGTCTTCAGCCCGGGCGAACTGGAGGAGTGGGGGGACCGGGTCGAGCGAGGCCTGGGCGGCGCGCGGGTCCACTGGCTGACCGAGCTGAAGATCGACGGGGTGGCGATCAACCTGCTCTACGAGGGCGGCCGGCTCACCCGGGCGCTCACGCGCGGCGACGGGCGCACGGGGGAGGACGTGACGCTCAACGTGCGGGCGATCGACGGCGTCCCGCACCAGCTGCGCGAGGGCGGCGGCACCCGGCGTGAGGGCGAGGGCGTCCCGGTGCCGGCGCTGGTCGAGGTCCGCGGCGAGGTGTTCTTCCCGGTCGCGGCGTTCGAGGAGCTGAACGCGGGCCTGGTCGCGGCGGGGAAGGCGCCCTTCGCCAACCCGCGCAACGCCGCCGCCGGCTCGCTGCGCCAGAAGGACCCGAAGGTGACGGCGTCCCGCCCGCTGCGGCTGCTCGTGCACGGGATCGGGGCGCGCCAGGGCTTCGACGTCGCCCGGCTGTCGGAGGCGTACGACGCGATGGCCGCCTGGGGGCTGCCGGTCTCGGCCCACACGAAGGTGCTGGCCGAGCTGGGCGAGGTCGCCGAGCAGGTGGCGTGGACGGGGGAGCACCGGCACGACTTCGAGCACGAGGTCGACGGGCTGGTGGTGAAGGTCGACGAGGTGGCGGCCCAGCGGCAGCTCGGCTCGACCTCCCGGGCGCCGCGCTGGGCGGTCGCGTACAAGTACCCGCCCGAGGAGGTCAACACCACGCTGCGCTCCATCGAGGTCAACGTGGGGCGGACCGGCCGGGTGACCCCGTACGGGGTGATGCAACCCGTCAAGGTAGCCGGCTCGACGGTCGAGATGGCCACGTTGCACAACGCCTTCGAGGTGGAGCGCAAGGGTCTGCTGATCGGGGACACGGTCGTGCTGCGCAAGGCCGGCGACGTCATCCCCGAGATCGTGGGGCCGGTCGTCGAGCTGCGCGACGGCACGCAGCGCCCGTTCGTGATGCCGACCCACTGCCCCGCCTGCGGCACGCCGCTCGCCTACGAGAAGGAGGGCGACAAGGACATCCGCTGCCCCAACGCCCGTAGCTGTCCGAGCCAGCTGCGCGAGCGGATCTTCGGGGTGGCCTCCCGCGGCGCCTTCGACATCGAGTCGCTGGGCTGGGAGGCGGCCATCGCGCTCACGGACCCCGAGTACGGGCGGCCCGCGTCGGCCGACGCCGACGGGCTGCCCCGGGACGTCCCGGTGCTCGACGGGGAGGCGGGCCTGTTCGACCTGCGCGTGGAAGACCTGGAACACGTACGGGTGTGGCGGCGCCGCCTCGTGCAGGGGGAGCGGCAGGCCCCGACCCAGGAGCTGTTCTTCTACACCAAGCCGACGGCGAAGACGCCGAGCAAACCCCGGGAGAGCACCCGGATCCTCTTCGACCAGCTCGAGGCGGCGAAATCCCGGCCCCTGTGGCGGGTGCTCGTCGCGCTGTCGATCCGGCACGTCGGGCCCACCGCGGCGCGGGCGCTGGCCACCCACTTCCGCACGATGCCGGCGATCCGGGCGGCGACCGAGGAGGAGCTGGCCGGGGTCGAGGGCGTCGGGCCGGTGATCGCCACGTCGGTGACCTCGTGGTTCGCCGAGGACTGGCACGCGCAGATCGTGGACCGGTGGGCCGCCGCGGGCGTGCGGATGGCCGACGAGGCGGACGAGCGGACCCCTCAGACCCTCGCCGGATTGACGGTCGTCGTGACCGGGTCGCTCGAAGGCTTCAGCCGGGACGAGACGAAGGAGGCCATCACCGCTCGCGGCGGGCGCGCGGCCGGGTCGGTGAGCAAGAAGACCGACTACGTGGTCGTCGGCGCGAACGCCGGATCCAAGGCGGCCAAGGCGGAGGAGCTGGGTCTGCGCATCCTGGACGAGGCGGGGTTCGCGGCGCTGCTCGCGAGCGGCCCGGCCGGCGTCGGCGACCCCGATCCGGCGGAGGCGGCCAGCGGCGGCAACTCGCCGTCGTGAGTTGCGGTTCGGACGCGGGCGATGGGCTACTGTGCGTCACACATCTCCGACGCGACACGTTGGGTGCCACGCCGGGACCGGCTCTCGCAGGAGGTTCTCGTGGACGAGCCCCGTACCGACACGCGCGTCGCGCTGATCGCGCCCCTCACGGGCGTGATGATGCCGATCGAACAGGTGCCGGATCCGGTGTTCGCGCGCAAGATGGTCGGCGAGGGGTTCTCGATCGACCCTCTTAGCGATCAACTCCTCGCCCCCATCGCGGGCGAGGTGGCCGACCTGCAGCCGTCGGGCCACGCGATCACGATCCGGTCCGCCGACGGGCTCGAAGTTCTCATGCACATCGGCCTCGACACAGTCAAGATGCAGGGCGAGGGGTTTGCGCCGCTGGTGGCGGAGGGGCAACAGGTCGCCGTCGGTGACCCGCTGATCGACATCGACCTCGACGCCATCGCCCTCGAGGCCAAGAGCCTGCTCACGCAGGTGGTGATCACCAACTCCGAGCGGGTCGCCGCCCTCGTGCCGGCCACCGGCCGCGTCGTCGCCGGGCAGGACGTCGCCGCCCAGGTCGAGCTCACAGCGCCCGACGCCGAGGAGCAGGGGCCCGGCCCCGGCGGGCGGACGGTCACCGGGGAGGCGATCCTGCTGCCCAACCCCACCGGTCTACACGCCCGCCCGGCCGCCACGTTGGTGAGCGCCGCGAAGTCGTTCGGCTCCGACATCCGGCTGCGGCGCGGGGACGACTCCGCCAACGCCAAGAGCATCATGGCGATCATGGGCCTCGCCGTGGCTCGCGGCGAGAAGGTCGTGGTGACTGCGCACGGCGCCGACGCGCAGGAAGCCGTGGAGACGCTGACGCGCGAGATCCGTTCCGGCCTCGGCGAGGACTGCCCGCCGATCGTGGGCACGGACGACACGGCCCCGGTGCCCGCGGTCGCCGAGCCGGTGCGCACGGCCCCGCCCCGCTCCGGCGACCCCGACCTGCTGATGGGCGTCTCCGCCTCGCCGGGTCTCGGGATCGGCACGGTCTTCCAGATGCGCCACGAGGACATCTCCGTGGCGGAGTACGGCGAGGACCACCACACCGAGCGGCGCAAGCTCAACGCCGCGATCGACCGGGCGCTGCTCGACCTCTCGGCGCTGCAGCACCAGCTGGAGCAGGACTCCGACCCGGGCAAGGCGGCGATCTTCGCCGCCCACCAGGAGATCTTGGCCGACCCGGACCTGCTCGACGTGGCGGTGAGCGCCATCGACAAGGGCAAGAGCGCGCCGTACGCATGGCGGGGTGCCTTCACCACGTACGCCGACCGCCTGGCCTCCGTGGACAACGAGATCCTCGCGGGTCGTGCGGCGGACGTCCGCGACGCCGGTCGGCGGGTGCTGGAGGAGCTGACCGGCCAGCGCAGCGAGCGGCCCGACATGGCCGAGGGCACGATCCTCATCGCCGAGGACCTCACGCCATCGGACACCGCCCAGCTGGACCGGACCAAGGTGGTCGGCTTCGCGACCACGGGCGGCGGCGCGTCCTCGCACGTCGCGATCATCGCCCGCTCACTGGACATCCCCGCGGTGGCCGGGATCGAACCCCGCGCGCTGGACATCCCCGCGGGCGAGCGGGTCGTGCTCGACGGGACCAAGGGCACGCTGCGGCTCCACGTGAGCGACGAGGACGTCGAGGCGATCCGGGAGCGTCAGCGGCGGATCGCGGACCGCAAGGCCCGCGACGAGGAACACCGCGATGAGCCCGCCGTCACCACCGACGGTCGCCGGATCACGGTGGCTGCCAACATCGGCAGCGCGGCGGACGCCCGCGACGCGATGACCGGAGGCGCTGAGGGCGTCGGGTTGTTGCGCAGCGAGTTCGCCTTCCTGGACCGCGCGAGCGCCCCCACCGAGGCGGAGCAGGCGAAGAGCTACGCCGACTGCGCCCGCGCGCTGCGTCCGGGTCAGCCGCTCGTCATTCGTACGCTGGACGTCGGTGGCGACAAACCGCTGCCCTACCTGCCCCTGCCCCCCGAAGAGAACCCCTTCCTCGGGGTTCGCGGCATCCGAGTCGGTCTCGAGACCCCGCAGGTGTTGCGCACTCAGCTGCGGGCGATCCTGGCGGCGGCGGACGCGGGCGCCCACCTGCACGTGATGTTCCCCATGATCGCCACGCTCGACGACTGGCGAGCGGCCAAGGCGATCTGGGATGAGGAGCGCGCCCGCGCCGGGATCACCGCCGACGTCCCGGTCGGGATCATGATGGAGGTCCCATCGGTCGCGGTGCTGGCCAAGGCCTTCGCGGCCGAGGACGGGTGTGACTTCTTCAGCGTGGGCACCAACGACCTGACCTCGTACACGCTCGCGATGGACCGCGGGCATCCCAAGCTCGCCGCGCAGGTCGATCCCTGCAACCCGGCGGTCCTCACGCTCATCGCCGGTGCGGCGAGCGCGCTGCACGAACGCGGCAAGTGGATCGGGGTGTGCGGCGGCATCGCCTCGGACCCCCAGGCTGTGCCTCTGCTCGTGGGCCTCGGCGTCGACGAGCTCAGCTGCTCCATCCCCGCGATCCCCTCGGTGAAGGCCGCGGTCCGGGCGTACTCGTACGAGCGCTGCCGCGAGCTGGCCGACCAGGCGCTGCGCTGCGGCACCCCTGCGCAGGTACGCGCCCTGGTCCCCGTGGACGAGGACTGACCCACCCCCCCGACATCTCCCGCGAAGGACCACCATGTCAAGCACAGCCAGCGAGATCGTCCGAAGCGTCGGCGGGGCCGGAAACATCGCCGGGCTCACCCACTGCGCCACGCGCCTGCGCTTCCAGCTCAAGGACGCCTCCGGCGTCGACGTGAAGACCGTCGAGGGCGTCAAGGGGGTGATGGGCGCCGTCCCCCAGGCGGGGGACCGGTTCCAGGTGATCATGGGCGGAGCGGTGCAAAACGTCTACAACGACATCCTGGCGCTGCCCGAGATGTCGACCATGGGCGCGTCGTCCGATGACGACGTGAAGGCGGCCGCCCGGGCCGGGGGCCCGCGCGGGAGGTTCTCCTGGCTGGACTCGTTCTTCGAGTTCCTCTCGGACAGCTTCCGGCCCATCCTGGGCGCCCTGCTCGGCGCCTCCCTCTTTATTACGTTCATGTCGCTGATGAGCACCCTGGGCTTCATCGGCAACTGGGCAGACCCGCGCACCGAGCTCTCGCCGAGCTGGCAGTTCGTCAACCTGTGCTGGCAGACGGTCTTCGTGTTCCTGCCGCTGATGGTGGCCTACAACGCGACCAAGAAGCTGAACGCGGACCCGTGGGTCGGGTTCGCGGTCATGGCGCTGGTCATGCTGCCCGGGTTCACCCAGAACCTGGCCAGCTTCGCGGAACCGACCACCGTCTTCGGCAGCGAGGTCCAGATCGTCCAGATCTTCGGCGTGCCCTTGACGATCTTCAACTACAGCTCCCAAGTCTTCCCGCCGCTGCTGATGGCCGCGGTCCTCGGACCGCTCACCAAGGGGCTGCGCCGGGTGGTCCCCGAGAACGTGCAACTGATCTTCGTGCCGTTCCTGGCGATGCTGATCATGCTGCCGCTGACCGCCTTCCTGATCGGCCCGATCGGGGTCTATGCGGGAGCCGGCCTGGCAAACGTGCTGCGGACGATCAACGACGTGTCCCCGTTCATCTTCGCCGTGGTCGTCCCGCTGGCCTACCCGTTCATGGTGCCGCTCGGCCTGCACTGGCCGATCAACGCGATCATGCTGCTCAACATCCAGACTCTCGGCTACGACTTCATCCAGGGCCCCATGGGCGCGTGGAACTTCGCGTGCTTCGGCGCCACCGCGGGCGTGCTGGTCCTGGCGATGCGGGATCGCGATGTGCAGATGCGACAGACCGCCACCGGCGCGCTCGCTGCCGGGCTCCTGGGCGGCATCTCCGAGCCGTCCCTGTACGGCATCCACCTGCGGTTCAAGCGCATCTACCCGCGGTTGCTGGCGGGCTGCCTCGTCGGCGGGCTCATCATCGGGTTCGGGGGCGGCCTGCGGACGAGTGCCTTCGTCTTCAGCTCGCTGCTGACGATCCCGGCCTTCAGCAACATCCCGCTCTATGTCATCGCCATCACGGCGGCGTTCTGCACCAGCATGGCCCTCGTGGTCTTGCTCGACTACCGCACGCCGGAGCAGAAGGCCGCCGCCCGCGCCGACCTGGAGCCCGCGGGTCCAGAACCGGTCGTCATCATCGTCACCGACGAGGAAGCCAACCAGGCGAAGCAGTGGCTGGACGCGCTCGGCGGGCGGGACAACGTCGAGTCCGTGGACCTCGTGGCCGAGACCCGGCTGCGCGTACACGTCAAGGACTCGGCGCACGTCGACGTCGGCGCCCTGGAGCGCGCCGGTCTCGCCGGGGCGGTGCAGGTCGCGCCGAACGTATGGCACCTCGTGGCCGGCTTGGACGCCGCCCAGTACGGGACCGCGATGAACCGGCGGTTCGCGAACGTCTCCGCCTGAGGCCACCGGTCGCCAACCGTCGCCCACCGGTCTCCGCCGGTCGCGGACGGGGGCGCTCCGGACGGTGGCTGGGAGCCGCGCACCAGCCGCCTAGACTGGCCGCCATGTCCACGATCTCCCGCGACCAGGTCGCGCACCTGGCGATGCTCGCCAGGATCGATCTCGGCGAGCACGAACTGGACCGGATGGCCGACGAGCTGACGGTCATCCTCGACGCGTTCGCCACCGTCGGGGAGCTGAAGGACGAGGACGCGCCGGGCATGAGCCACCCGGTGCCGCTGACCAACGTGCTGCGCGAGGACTCACCGCGCCAGGGGCTCACCCCGGCCGAAGCGCTCGCGGGCGCCCCCGAATCCGAGGACCAGCGCTTCAGCGTGCCGCGCATCCTCGACGAGGACTGAGCCCATGAGCCACACCACGGCGGCCGACGCGGTCCCCGGCGCGGGGGACGACCTGACCCGGCGCTCCGCGGCGAGCCTGGCTGAGTCCCTCGCTCGCGGCGAGATCTCCTCGCTCGAGGTCACCCGAGCGCACCTGGACCGGATGAGCGCCGTCGACGGCCGTGTCCGCTCCTACCTGCACCGCAACGACGAGCAGGCCCTGGCCGTCGCCCGGGAGGTCGACGAGGCCCGCGCGGCGGGCGAGCCGCTGCCTCCGCTCGCCGGGGTGCCGGTCGCGGTCAAGGACATCGCCTGCACGATCGGGCAGCCGACGACGGCGGGCAG